>DASVNU010000357.1:0-12964 GCA_036383655.1 Sphingomonas sp.
CGATATTGCGATTGGGCAGCGTCGAGCGCCGCCTCGGCGGCGTGCTGCTGATGACGCAATTGACCCGAATGGAAGACGGGCTGGGTCACCGATCCGATGATCGCGAAGAACGGATTGCCGCCGGCAAACATGTCGAGGAAATGCAGCGCCGAACCGCCGGCGTTGCCGGTCAGCTGGAATGCCGGCAATCGTGCCGCGATCGCACTGCGCAGATCGGCGGCCGCGCCTCGCACTTGCGCTTCGGCGGCCCGCACGTCTGGCCGGTTCACGACGATCTCCGACGGCAGCGCAACCGGCACATCCTCGGGCAAGCGAAGCTCGGTCAGATCGGGCAGGTCAGGCGCGTTTCCGCCCGGTGCCTGGCCGCGCAACTGGGCGATCAGACCCTCCTGGTGCCGGCGTTGCCGTTCGAGCGGCGGCAAGGTCGCCTCGACCGTGGCGAGCGCGGTCTCCTGCGCGGCGACATCGGCCTCCCCGACGTCACCGAGCGCCTGACGCCGGCGCAACAGGCCGACCAGCGCGCGATTGCTGTCGATGGCAGATCGCGTCGCGGCGATTTCCGCATCGAGCGCGGCGTGCTGGATGACGGCCAGGACAAGGTTGGCGACCATCGTCGTGCGCGCGGCGGCAAGGCGGTCTCCCGCGACTTCCGCCGCGGCACGCGCCGAACGGACCTTGCTGCGCCCACCACCGAACAGGTCGAGCGGATAGGCGACCGTCAATTGCGCGGTGTGCAACGTATAGAGATAATTGTTGGCATCGAGCAGCGGCGTCGCCAGCTCGCGCGAGATTTGCGCACGCTGCGCCTGATAGTTCGCATCCACCTGCGGTCCCTGCCCGGAGGCGGCTGCCCTTGCCTGTTCCTGCGCCTGATGGAGATTGGCCTCGGCGGTCGCCAGGTCGTTATTATGGGCCAAGGCGTCGGCGACGAGCGCATCGAGTTTTGCGCTGCCAAAGCTTCTCCACCAGTCGGGCAGCGTCGCGGCACCAACGGTCAGCCGTTGCGCCGGGCCGCTCGCGGGAGCGATCGTTTCGGAGGCGCCTACCGGAGGCAGGGGAAGCATGGTCTCGGGATCACGCGGGCCGGCGGTACAACCGGCCAGCGCCAGCCCGGCAGACAGGAAAAGCAGGGGTCTGCGCATCATGCAGGCTCCATCGGTGTACCGTCGGCATGGTGCCGCCGGATCGCGTGGCGATGCGCGCCGTGATGGTGCGAGAAGCGCAGGATCAGCGCGGGGAGCGCCAACAGGATGAGGATGGGCGCAAGCGTCATGCCGCCGACCACGACCAGCGCGAGCGGCTTCTGCACCTGGCTGCCGATCCCGCTCGACAGCGCCGCCGGCAACAGCCCGATCGCGGCCGCCAGGCACGTCATCACCACCGGACGCAGGCACTGCCGGACGGTCAGCGCGATCGCCTCGTCGCGATGCATGTCGTCGTTGAGATATTGGTTGAACGTCGTGACCACGAGAATCCCGTCCATCACCGCGATCCCGAACAAGGCGACGAAGCCGATCGCCGCCGAAATGCTGAACGGCGTGCCGGTGACGGCAAGCGCCAGAACGCCGCCGACCAGCGACATCGGGATCACGCTGGCCGCCAGGAAGGTGTCGCGCACCGACCCGAAATTGGCGAAGAGCAGGACGAGGATCAGCAACAGGCTGATCGGCACGACGATCTCGAGCCGCGCGACCGCCGACGTCAGGTTGCTGAGCTCGCCCGCCCATTCGAGGTGATAGCCGGGCGGCAGCTTGACGTTGCGCGCGATCCTCGCCTTGGCTTCATCCACCGCACCGCCCAGATCGCGCCCGCGCACGCTGAACTTGATCGGGACGTAGCGCTCCTGATGCTCGCGATAGATGAACGATGCGCCGGACGTGACATGGACTTTCGCCACTTCCGACAACGGCACCTGGACGAGCCCCGTCCCGGTCGGCGACGGCGCGCCGATGGTGATCTGGCGGATCGCCTCGATCCCGTTGCGCTGGCCCGGATCGAGCCGCACCACGATCGGGAAATGACGATCGGTGCCCGCCTCGTAGAGGTCCCCACCCGATTGACCGCCGATCGCCGCGGCGACGGTCGTGTTTATGTCGTCGGGCGTGAGTCCGTATCGTGCCGCCGCCATCCGATCGACATCGATCCGTACAGTGGGTTGGCCGAGCGAGTTCGAGACCCCGAGGTCGGCGATGCCGCGCACCTGCGCCATCTGCGCCTGGACCTGAGCGGCGATCGCTTCGAGCGCGGCAAGGTCGCTGCCGAAAATCTTGAGCGAATTGGCGCCCTTCACGCCGGACGACGCCTCATCGACATTGTCCTCGATATATTGGGAAAATTCGAAATCGACGCCGGGATAGCGGCGCTGCAGCATGGCCTGGAGGTCGGCTGTCAGCTTCTCCTTGGTCACGCCCGCAGGCCATTGGCTCGCCGGTTTGAGCGGGGCATAGAATTCGGCGTTGAAGAAGCCGCTGGGGTCGGTTCCATCGTCGGGCCGGCCGTGGATCGACACCACGCGCTCCATCTCGGGATAGGACGCGAGCAGCTTGCGGATCTGATCGACCGCCGGCTGGCCGGCCTCGAGCGAGATCGATGGCGGCAGGCTCGCCCGAATCCAGAAATTGCCTTCCTCGAGATGCGGCAGGAATTCGACGCCCAGCGCGCTGACCGACACCAATGCCGTCAGGACGACCAACGAAGCGACGCCGAGCGTGAGGACGCGATTGGCGATCGCGAACGATACCGCCGGCTCGTACAGCGCCCGCAGCCGGCGAACGACCCAGGTCTCGACCTCGCTCAACCGGTCGGGCAGCAACAAGGCCGACAGGACGGGCGCGACGGTGAACGCGGCGATCAATCCTCCAGCGATGGCATAGGCATAGGTCTTCGCCATCGGGCCGAAGATATGCCCCTCGACGCCGGTCAGCGTGAACAAGGGAAGGAAGCTCGCGATGATGATCGCCGCGGCGAAGAAAATCCCGCGGCTGACATCGTGTGAGGCGTGCAGGATCGCGGAGAAACGATTGGCGTGATTGGGCTGGATACGCCCTTCGGCGATCGCGTGCGAACGATGGACGAGCCGGCTGAAAATCGCTTCGACCATGATCACGCTGGCATCGACCACCAACCCGAAATCGAGCGCGCCGAGCGACAAGAGGTTGGCGGACTCGCCTTGCGCCAGCAGGATCAGGACGGCGACCGACAGCGCGAACGGGATCGTCACCGCGACGATCAGCGCGCTGCGCAAATTCCCCAGGAACAGCCATTGCAGCGCGAAAATCAGCAGAACCCCGAGAAGGAGATTCTCCATCACCGTCTGCGTGGTGACGCCGATCAGATCGGAACGATCGTAGATGCGTTCGAGCCGAACGCCGGGCGGCAGGACGCCGGTCGAATTGATCGTGTCGATCTCAGCCTTGACCGCCTTGATCGTCGGCATCGATTGCGCCCCGCGCTGCATCAACACGATGCCCATGACGATGTCATCGTCATTATTTTCGCCGGCAATGCCCAGCCGCGGCAGATTGCCGATGTCGATGGCACCGACGTCGCGCAGCAGGATGGGCGTGCCGTTGGCGGTGCCGACCAGGACGTTGCGGATCGCATCGACCGACTGAATCAGGCCGATCCCGCGCACGATCGCCGCCTGCTCGCCGAAATTGACCGTCTGGCCGCCGACATTACTGTCGCTCTTGCCGATCGCGGCGAGCACTTGCGGAATGGTCACGCCGTGCGCGATCAACTTGTCGCGGTCGAGCCGTACTTCGTAGGAGCGTAACTTGCCGCCCCAGCCGTTGACGTCGATGACACCGGGAATGCGCTTGAAGCGACGCTGCAGCACCCAATCCTGCAGTGTCTTCAGGTCCATGACCGAATAGCCCGGCGGCGCCGTGATGCGGTAGCGGTAGATTTCGCCGATCGGACTGGTCGGCGAGATGAGCGGCTGCGCGCCATTGGGCAAATTGCCGACCTGGGCGAGCCGGCCGAGCACCATCTGTTCGGCCTCACGGAAGGTCACGTCATAGCTGAACTGGATGCGGACGTCCGACAGGCCGAACAGCGAGATCGACCGGACCGCGGTCAGATGCGGCAGGCCGGCGATCGCGACTTCCACCGGCGTGGTGACGTTGCGCTCCATTTCCTCCGCCGACACGCCGTTGCTCTGGGTGATCACCTCCACCATCGGCGGCACGGGATCGGGATAGGCTTCGATGTTGAGGTTGAGGAAACCGATCAGCCCCGCCAGGATCAACGTGCCCATGATCGCCAGGACCAGCATCCGCTGGCGCAGCGCCAGCTCGACAAGCCGGTTCATTGTTCGAGGCCTGCCTCGTTGACGAACACGGCGCCTTGCGTGACGACGCGGTCGCCGGGCGCGAGACCGCGCAGGACGCGGGTCAGGCCGCCTTCGGTTTCGCCCGCCACGATCGGCCGGCCATAGAGCAGCCCATCGCGACCCAGGACCCAGACACGCGCGCCGTCGCCTTCGTGGATCACGGCGACAGCCGGCACCAGGACGCCGGCACCGCCCTGGATCGCCCGGCGGATCACGAACGATGCGAACATCTGCGGCTTGAGCGCGCCGTCCGGGTTGGCGATGGTCGCGCGCACCGGCAATCGGTGAGTCGCAGGATCGAGGCCGGCAGCGATATTGTCGATCGTCGCGGTGAATTCACGGCCAGGAAGAGCCGGCGTGGTGACGATCACCTGGTCGCCCATGCGGATAGACGATGCGTCGCTTTCAGCCAGTTGCGCCACCAGCCAGACCCGCGCCGGATCGGTGATGGTCATGAGCGGGGTCGAGCCACCGGCGGTCAGGAACTGGCCGGGCGCGACGCTGCGATCGGCGACGATCCCCGAGACGGGCGCACGGTAGAGGGTTGAGACCGAACCAGCGGGCGCGCGGCCCGGCCGTTCGATCGCCTGCGTCTCGGCGGACGTCTTGCCGAACAGCCCCAATCGTTCCTGCGCCGCGCGCAAGGCCGATTCGGCTTGCCGCGCATTGGATTGCGCGGTTACCAGATCGGCTTGCGCCTGGAGATAATCCTTGAGCGCGCCGCCCGCGGTTTCATAGATCGCCTTCTGGCGAGCGAGATTGGTTTGGGCGAGCCGCTGCGCTTCGGCTGCGCTGGCGTGCTGCGCCGACGCCGCCAACAGCGCGTTGCGGGCATCGACGAGTTCCGGCGACGCGACCCGCAGCAACGGTTGGCCACGTTCCACGCGCTGGCCAGGCTCGACCATCACCTCGAGAACCTGCCCCGAATAAGGCAGCAGGATCGGCGTGCTGTGATCGCCATCGGCCGAAATCGAACCGCTCGCCCGGAGCAAAGCGGCGTTGGCGCCTTGGATGACCGTGGCGAACTTCAATTGGGTAAGCTGATCAGGCGTCGGCCGGAACGCACCCGACGGCAGTGCCGCTTCGGGCTGGGAACGCGACCGCAGCATCGCCCCGGCGCCGATTGCGAGCAGCGCCAGGAACAACGCCACGAGGATCAGCGCGACCAGCAGGCGCGACTGGACGCGCCCGGAAAGATGCCGGGTCTCGGGAAGCGGAACGATATCGTCGGTTTCTGAAGTCACTGGTCGTCCGGCCATCGCACGCCGCTGCCGACGCCTGGGTTGCTGTTCGTGAAGTCGCGGGGCATTAGCCCGCCAAGCTGACATGGGGCTTACGGAGAACCGACAATCGTGCGTCTGTTGATCGTCGAAGATGATCATGCGCTGGCAAGCGCGTTGGCAGACGCCCTGCACCGCCGCGGCATCCAGAGCGATGTCGCCGGCACGCTCGAAGATGCCCGGCACATGTTGGACGTCGCTCGCTATGCGGCGACATTGCTGGACCTCGGCCTGCCAGACGGCGATGGCCTCTCGTTGCTCCGCCGTCTGCGCGCCGAGCACAGCTCGATCCCAATTCTCGCGATCACCGCGCGCGGCGCGCTCGATGCCCGGATCGCCGGGCTCAATTCGGGTGCAGACGATTATCTCACCAAGCCGTTCGAAGTCGACGAATTGGTCGCCCGGCTGCACGCCGTGCTGCGTCGCCAGGGCAATTTGTCAGGGAGCACGCTGACCGCCGGCAATTTGAGCTTCGATACGATGTCCGGCGACCTGCTGGTCGACGAAACTCCGGTGATCCTTTCCGCCCGCGAGCGGCAATTGGCTGGTCTGTTGTTGCGCCGATTGGGTCAGGTCGTGAGCAAGACACTCGCGGAGGACCAGCTCTACGGATTGAACGATCCGATCGGTTCGAACGCGCTCGAAGTGCTTGCCTATCGGTTGCGCCGCAAGCTGGAAGTCGCCGGAGCGAACGTGCGGATCGAGACTATCCGCGGTGTCGGCTATATGATGCGGGAGCCCGCGGCCGCGCCGACATCATGATGCCCGACCTTGCCGGCCGGCAGGCCGTGGAGGAGTTCGATGCGATCGGTTAGAGAGGAGCCATGATCCTCTGGCCGCGCTCGCTCATTGCCCGGATTCTCATCCTCGAACTGGGCGCGATCGCGGTGGCCGCCCTGCTCCTCCCGGTCATCATGATCTCTCTTCTCCACAGCGAGGTTGACCGCTACCAGCGCCGAACGCTGACCGGCCAGGCACAGGCGATCGCGCGCAGCGTCGCGATCGCGACGCCCGAGACCGGCGTCAAACTCGACCCCGGTCTCGCCAATGCTTATGCGACACCCTATGACGGCCGCGCCTATGTGATCAGCGACCGGTCCCGCCGCATTCTGGCCGGAAGCGCCTATTCGGAACTCGTGCCCTGGCGCAGCGCGCCGCTCGGCCAGACGATGCAGGCGTTCCGGACCGGCGATTTCAACGGTGTCAGCCTGCCGGCGCGGTTCGGCGCCAATCCGGCCTGGATCATCGTCACGCAGAATGAGGGTGGCCCCGGCGCCATCCTCGACGACGTCGTGCGCAGCTTCGTCGCCCGGTTCGATCCGGTCCTGGTGCTCATTCTCCTCTTGCTGCCGCTCATCAACAGCGTGTTGATCGGCCGGGTCGTTCTGGCGGTGCGCGCCGCGTCGAGGCGCGCCGAAGCGATCGGCCCGCGCACGCTCGACGTCCGCCTGGAAGAGGCCGGTCTGCCGCGCGAAGTAGCGCCACTGGCGCATGCGACCAACCAGCTCCTGATGCGCTTGCAGACGAGCTTTCGCCAGCAATCGGAGTTCGTCGCCAATGTCGCGCACGAACTGCGCACCCCGCTTGCCATCCATCGCGTCGAGCTCGAAGCCGTGGACGACGCCGCGTTGCGCGCACGGCTGAGCGCGTCGGCGGATCGGCTGACGCATGTCATCACGCAGCTTCAGGATCTCGCCGCGCTCGAGACGATCGCCGACACACCGTTCGAGCGATTCGATGCGCGCGAGATGGCACGCGACACCACCCAACAGCTCGCCCCGCAAATACTGGCGGCGGGCGACACCGTCGCGCTCGAGGTTCCCGACGAGCCGGTCATGCTCGCGGTCAACCGTACGCTGGTGACGCTCGCCTTGACCAACCTGGTCTCGAACGCCACGCGTCATACGCCGACGGGCACATCGATCGCCATCACCGTCTTTGCGTCGGGATCGATCGAGGTCCGCGACGATGGGCCCGGTATCGCGGCATCGACGCCGGAATTGTCGCTGCAACGTTATTGGCGCGCCGATCACCAACGATCCGACACCGCCGGGCTCGGGCTTTCGATCGTCAACCGTATCATGGAGGTTCATGGTGGCCGGCTCGAGGTGCTGAGCCAATCCGGCGCCGGCACTCGCTGTATCCTGCATTTCTCCAACCGCGCCTGATACCGCCGTGCGGTGATCATCGATCGTCCGCTAGATCAATATCCTAGCCAAGGTGCGCGCAACCCAGCGCCGCGGCAGATGCACTATGCGGGCATAAGCGCGCGCTGTCGCGATCACCACATCGCGAGAGGGCATTCGATCGAATGCCGAATCTTCGATGACACCGAGCAGGCGTGGCGTCACCCCTGCCCGACGCGCGACGTCTTCAAGGGTCAGCCCCATTCGCGACCGGGCCCGCCAAAGCGCTTCGCCAACCTGAATCGAGACCGCCCAATCGGTCGCGGGAAACGGGTCGGATGCCGAAACCGATGATTCAAGGTCGTCCATCAGGCTCCGCCATGGCCGCCCGGCCACGCGGCTGTCGCGATGCGAAGGGAGATGTCGGACGGAACAAAAAAGCAACCGCTAGATAGGGAATTCGCTTGCCGGCCTTCCGCTCCAAGGGGCTTGGCGAGAACGCCGGCAAGCGACGCCGAGGGGAGATCGGGGAACCGTCCCCCCGGAGTTCAATCAGTCGTTATTCGGATCGCTCTGGGGCGATGCGTCGTCCGCCTGTCCGTCGGGCGCGGCATTGTCCGACATCATCTCCTGCACCTTCGACACGCCCTCGAAACCGGCGATCGCGGCGGCGGTTTTGGCCAGGACGCCGGCATTGGGGTCGACCGCTTCCAATGCCTTGTCCGCTGCGAAGGCCCCGGCCGCTTCTTCCACGATGTTCACGATACCCATGATGCTCAACTCTCTCGCTACCGCCGGTGACTCGCCGGCTTGCGATATCGTGGATCGTCTTCCTGACACCAACCTTACGAGAGCGGATGCAGCCAGCCGAAAGCTACGGAGACCATCGTCCCGACTGGAGCATCGCGCGGAAAGCGCAGGCACCGGATTTCCGTAGAAAGCGATGCGACTACAAATAGTTAAAAGAGAGCATCAGGTCAGAAGCATCAGGTCAGATAGGCATGAACGATCGCGACCAGTTCTTCCGCGGCTTGCGTCCGCGGATCGTTGGCCGACGCATCGGGGTCGACCATATGTTCGCGGATATGGTCTTCGATAACCTCGGCGATGAACCCGTCGAGCGCCCCGCGACACGCGGTCGCCTGCTGCAATACGCGAGCGCATTCGGCATCCGCCTCTACCGCTCGCGCGACCGCCTCGAGCTGGCCTCCCAGCCTTTTCAGGCGGTTGAGAAGCTTCTGCTTTTCGTTTGCGACGTGACTCATTTTTTCTCCGTCGGATCGGCTTGATAATATACCCCCCTAGAGTATAGGGCCGCTGACTGTCGAGTCGGCTAAGGGGCAAAGGCGCAGCGCACGATCAGCGAACAATTGGGGGAACGTCCAGACATCGACCGGGCGATGCCGGCCGTCGCAGCGCCGACCGACCATCGACCATGACCTGGCGACACCGCGCCCCGGATCGATCGATTTGAAAGACATGCTGGCTGAAGCATCCGCCGCAGCCGGCAAGGCAGAATATTACCACGACGGAGTCCGCACGTGTCCAGTTTCAACCGTGTCGCGTGCGCCGCGCTCATCGGCATTCTCGCGGCTGTCCCGGCATTTGCCCAGGATGACGATCCCACCCTGTCCACGCGTTCGTCGCCAGACGAGCAATGGGCGATTCATGGCCAGAGTACCTTTGTGGCCCAAGCGGTCGCCTCCTTTCGCTCGCCTTATGCCGGCCCCAACAGCCTGATGCCGGACCAGATAAAAGAGACGTTCGACGCAACCGCCTATGTCGGCGTCCGACCCTGGGCGCATGCGGAAATATGGGTGAACCCGGAGATCGATCAGGGCTTCGGGCTTTCGAATACGCTCGGAGCGGCGGGCTTCCCCAGCGCCGAAGCCTATAAGGTCGGCAAGTCGTCCCCCTATGTCCGGCTGCAACGCCTGTTCGCGCGGCAGACCATAGACCTGGGCGGCGAAAGACAGGCGGTCGCGGGCACAGCCAACCAGCTTGGCGGAACGCAGTCGGCGAACCGGATCGTCCTGACGCTGGGCAAATTCGGCGTCGGCGACGTGTTCGACACCAACCGCTATGCGCACGACCCCCGCGCTGACTTCCTGAACTGGTCGGTCGTCGACGCCGGCAATTTCGACTATGCCGCAGATGCGTGGGGATATAGTTACGGCGTCGCGGCCGAATGGTATCAAGGCCCCTGGACCCTGCGCCTCGGCGCGTTCAACCTGTCCAAGGTGCCCAATGGCGAAACGCTGGAGCGCGATTTCAGTCAGTACCAGCTGCTCACCGAGATCGAACATCGCCATCAGATCGCGGGAAAAGCGGGAGCAATCCGCGTCACGCTGTTCCGCAATCGGGGAAATTTCAGCCGCTTCGACGACGCCGTGGCGCTGGCGCTGGCCACCGGCGGCCCGGTCGATCCCGCCCTTACACGGCGACGGATGACGCGGCTTGGCGGTCATCTCAACATCGAGCAGGCTGTCACCGACAATTTCGGCATATTTGCTCGCGCCGGCGTCAGTGACGGGTCGATCGAGACCTATGATTTCACGGACATCGATCGCACCGCGGCGATTGGCGGATCGCTCAAGGGCAGCGGTTGGGGGCGCCGCGATGACACGATCGGCGTTGCCTTTGTCGTCAACGGCATTTCCAAAGCGCATCAACGCTATCTCGACGCGGGCGGCCTCGGCGTCCTGGTGGGCGACGGCGCACTACCGCATCCCGCCGACGAATTCATCGCCGAGAGCTATTATGACTGGCGAGTGGCGCGCGGCTTCGATTTGTCGCTCGACTATCAGCTGATCGCCAACCCCGCCTATAATCGCGATCGTGGTCCGGCCAACGTGCTGGCGCTGCGGTTTCATGGAGCCTTCTGAGATCAAGTCTGGCCGCGGCGCAGGTTCATGCTCCTGCGCCGCGGCAAGATGTGAACGACGCACTTTTCGAATAAGAAGTAACGTTGCCGGGAGCTTGCCGGTGCGGACGTCGAACGCGCGAATCCGGCCGGGAATCTGCCCCTTGCCTGGCAAGGCCACGCCGTCCGTCGGAGAGACCGAAGCGACGAAGAGTACCAACGCGATCGACAATGGCAGGACATGCTTCGATCTCCCCGGGGCGCTGCGTCCGAAGACTCACGCCGGCACCGCCATGATGGGCGTTGCGCCCTTGTCGGCGTGATAATGGCCCGAATTCGACAGCGGCTGGCGACCAGCCCGCTAGTGTCGGTGACGAAGAGGATCGCGGCACTGCGTTCGATGACGTCTGTCCACGTTCCGGGGGAAGGACAATGGTGAAGCGGAGCACGCGCTTCTGCGTTGGTCTCGCGACCGCCTTGCTGACGATCTGCACGGCCGCGAGCGCAAAAGATCCCGCCGACAATCGCGCACCCTATATGCGCGACCTGTTCCCCAGCACGTATCGCCCGCTGCCGCGCGCCGACACGTTGATCGTGCACGCGATCATCCTCGACGGCGCCGGTCATCGCATCGATGACGGCGAATTGCTGATGCGCGACGGCAAGGTCGTCGCGATCGGGCACGGTCTCGCCGCCGCGGGCGCGACGGTGATCGACGCGCATGGCCGCTGGGTCACCCCCGGCATCATCGACATCCATAGCCATGACGGCACCTATGTCCTGCCGCTGACCACGATCGATGCCCAATCCTCCGACGTCAGCGAGCTTGGCGATCCCAATGCGGCCGGCACCTGGATCGAGAGCGCGGTCAACCCGCAGGATCCCGCCTTCGCGCGCGCGCTGGCGGGCGGCGTGACCACGGTGCAGGTCCTGCCGGGGTCGGACCCGATCTTCGGCGGCCGATCGGTGATCCTCAAGCCGATTCCCGCCACGACCATGCAGGCGATGAAATTCCCCGGCGCGGGCCAGGGCATGAAGATGGCGTGCGGCGAAAATCCCAAGTCCGAGGATGCCGAGCTGAAACGCGGCCCGACCAGCCGCCAGGGAGAGATCGCCTATATCCGCGACGCGTTCGCCCAGACGCGGCGCTACATGCACGAATGGGACGAGTATCTGGCCGGAAAGGATCACGACCGGCCCCGGGACGACTCCAGGCTCGACACGCTCGCGGGCGTGCTGACGGGCGCCATCCCCGTCCAGATGCACTGCTACCGCGCCGACGAGATGGCGGTCATGATCGACCTCAGCCGCGAAATCGGCTTCCGCATCGCCGCGTTCCATCACGCTGTCGAGGCATACAAGATCGCGCCCCTGCTCGCCGCAAATCATATCTGCGTGGCGGTGTGGTCCGATTGGTGGGGCTACAAGATGGAAGCGCTGGACGGCATCCGCGAGAATGCCGCATTCGTCGACAAAGCGGGCGGATGCGCGATGATGCATTCGGACTCGCCGGTGCTCGGCCAGTGGCTGAACGTCGAGGCAGGCAAAGCCGCCGCGGCCGGCCGCCGCGCCGGGCTGGCGCTGCCGCCCGAACATGTCATCGAATGGATCACGAGCAATCCGGCGCGTGCGCTGGGATTGGCCGATCGCATCGGCAGCCTGGCGCCCGGACACAATGCCGATGCGGTGATCTGGTCGGCCGATCCGTTCAGCGTGTTCGCGCACGCCGACACGGTCTTCATCGACGGCGCGGTCGCCTATGACCGGTTCGATCGCCGCTATCAGCCGCGCTCCGATTTCGAGCTTGGACGTGCCCCGGAGACGCGGCCATGATCCGTGGCTGGCTCGCCGCGATCGCGCTGTCGGTACTTCCGGCAGCCGCGACGGCGCAGACCGTTGCGATCATCCACGCCCGCGCCTTGCCGGTGGCCGGTGCGCCGGTCGACGACGCGACGATCGTGCTCGACCAGGGCCGCATCCGTTCGATCGTGGCGCATGGAACCATACCGGCGGGCGCGCGAGTGGTCGATGCCGCCGGGCATATCGTGACCCCCGGCCTGATCGGTGCCGCGACCCAGCTCGGGCTGGTCGAGGTGCTCGCCGCGCGCGACACCAACGATCAGTCGGTGACCAACGGTCCGTTGGGTCCGGCGTTCGACGTGCAATATGCGATCAACGCGAATTCGGCGTTGCTGCCGGTGGCGCGCGCCGATGGCGTGACCCGCGCGATGACCTATCCCGGCGGCGCGGCGACGGCGCCCTTTTCGGGGATGGGCGCGCTGCTCCGGCTGGTACCGGACGGCGACATTCTCGAGACGCCGCGCGCCGCGATGTTCGCGGCAATCGGCAACACTACCCAGGC
>DASVNU010000358.1:0-2794 GCA_036383655.1 Sphingomonas sp.
ATGCCCGAGACGCAGAGCCGCGAGAAGATGGACACGCTGCACGCGCTCGGCGCTGAGCTCGTGCTGGTGCCGGCCGCGCCTTATTCGAACCCGGGCCATTTCGTGCACACCAGCCGGCGCATCGCCGAAGAGACGCCAAACGCGATCTGGGCCAATCAGTTCGACAATATCGCCAACCGCAAGGCGCACATCGTCGGCACCGCCGAAGAGATCTGGGATCAGATGGATGGTCGGATCGACGGGTTCACCTGCGCGGTGGGGACCGGGGGGACGCTTGCGGGCGTCGGGCTCGGCCTCAAGTCGAAGGATGAGAAGGTGACGATCGCGCTCAGCGATCCCGACGGCGCCTCGCTTTATTCCTACTATGCCTGCGGCGAACTCAAGAGCGAGGGAAGTTCGGTCGCCGAAGGGATCGGTCAGGCGCGGATCACCGCCAATCTGGAAGGCGCGCCGATCGACACCCAATTCCGCATCTCCGATGCCGAGGGTTATCTATGGGTCCGTCGCCTGCTCGACGAAGAGGGGCTCTGTCTGGGCTTGTCGTCTGGGATCAATGTCGCCGGAGCGATCGCGCTGGCAAAGCAATTGGGCCCTGGCAGCCGGGTCGCGACCATCCTGTGCGACACGGGATTTCGCTACCTTTCAACGCTTTACAACAACGACTGGTTGGCGTCGAAAGGATTGGTTCCCGCCTGATGCGGTGAACGGTGGCATCAGCGAGGTCGACAAGCGACTCTCGATGCGTTACATAAATGCCACACAAGTATGAAAACACTGGTTCGCGACAACGTTCAAACTATGCAGCGGGTGAAGGTCGGCATGATCGGCCTCGCGGCCGTATTGCTGATGATCGGCGTCGCCGCGACCCTGTTCGCGATCGTCAGCCGGGAACGTCCATTGAGAGCGGTAGGCGCGCCCAAGGTCGACGTCGCCGCCAATTTGGCCGCCTCGAACAGCGCCGCTCCGATCGATACCGCGACCAGCGAGCCGCTGGCCGAAATGGGCGTCGCGCCGGCGGCATCGCCCACCCCCAGCAAACCGTGATCTCCGTGCCCGTGCTGGGATGCGATGGGAAATCGCCCCCAACCGGGCCCGATTCGCGGCAATTCCAACATTTCAAGCTCTTGGCGCCGACTTCAGGCGCCAGAAGGGCGGACGATGGTTAAAGAAACATTATCAATGTTTGGAATGACTTAGCCAAAAGTGGCAGTCATCTGCCCATGAAATACCAAAAATTCCCATTGAATCCCATCCGGTGGCTTGATACGCCCGTCACCGGAAGTGGGGCGTTTTTACCCGTCGGATTCTGATCACGCCGGCGCGAGCAAAGGCTCGCTCGGCGAACGGGGAAGCGCGTGTCTGGTTCGGGGCGAACGGTGGCTGGGAGCAGTATCTATACGGGAACGGCGCTGCAGCTTGTCGATGACAAGAACCGCGTTTCCATACCCGCCAAGTTCCGCGACGCCGTTACCGACAACACCCCGCCCGAGCGCTTCAAGAAAGGCCCGTTCGTCCTCATGGGGCAGCACCCCGAGGCGAAGTGCCTGATCGCCTATGACCAGGGCTATGTCGACGCCAAGCTGGCCAAGGCCGCGGCGGGTGATAACGATCCCGCGTTCAACGTGCTTCGCGTCATCGCGGGCGGCGCCGAGGAAGTCGGTTTCGACAGCACCGGCCGTGCCGTCATCGTCAACTGGATGAAGGAAGAGGCCGGCATCGCCAAGCACGCCTTCTTCTACGGGTCGCTGACGCATTTCGAGATCTGGGATCCCCACACCCTGCTCGCGGCGACCGACGATCAGGCCGCCCCCGTCCTCAAGCGCATCTGTCGCAACCTCATGCAGGAAAAGAACATCCTGTGAGCACGCCCACCCCCCATATTCCGGTGCTCATCGATGAGGTGATCGACGCTCTCCACCCCACCCCGGGCGAGCGTCATGTCGATGCGACCTTCGGCGCCGGCGGTTACACCCGGGCGATCCTCGCCACGGGCGCCGACGTCGTCGCCTTCGATCGCGATCCTGACGCGATTGCCGGCGGCGAGGAGATGGTCGTCGCGTCGGACCGGCGGCTGGCGCTGATCGAGGCGCCGTTCTCAGCGCTCGAGTCCGAACTCGATGCCCGCGACCTCGCCCCGGTCGATGGCGTCGTGATGGATATCGGCGTGTCGTCGATGCAGCTCGACCAGGCCGAGCGCGGTTTCTCGTTCCAGGGCGATGGGCCGCTCGACATGCGGATGAGCCAGTCGGGCGAAAGCGCGGCGGACTTCCTCAACAGCGCCGACGAGGGCGAAATCGCCGATGTCCTCTACCTCTATGGCGAGGAGCCGCGGTCGCGCCGCGTGGCTCGTGCGATCGTCTCGGCAAGACCCCTGACGCGTACGTCCGAGCTCGCGACCGTGGTGCGCAAGGCGCTGGGCCACAAGCCGCACGACAAGAAGGATCCCGCGACGCGGACCTTCCAGGCGGTACGGATCCATATCAACCGGGAACTCGGCGAGCTGGCCGATGGTCTCGCCGCGGCGGAGCGTGTGCTCAAGCCGGGTGGACGGCTGGCGGTGGTGACCTTCCATAGCCTCGAGGATCGGCTGGTGAAGCATTTTCTGCGCGAACGGAGTGGCGCGATGCCGTCGGGTTCGCGCCATCTGCCGCCTCAGGCCGCCCCGGCCGAGGCGACATTCGAAACGATCGGGCGCGCGGTGCGCCCCAGTGACGCCGAGCTGGCGCGGAACCCGCGTGCTCGTTCGGCGACCTTGCGTGTGGCCAGGCGGACCGCGTCGGCGGCCTGGGTTGCG
>DASVNU010000359.1:0-3906 GCA_036383655.1 Sphingomonas sp.
CCCTTCATGAAGGTGTTGGTCATGCGCGGCATCGGCGCGTGCGCGAAGGATTCGCGGCGGCCGTTGCCGGTCGGCTCGACCCCCATCAGCCGCGCGTTGAGGCGGTCGTGGATATAGCCCTTGAGGATGCCGTCCTCGATCAGGATATTCTCGCGCGTCGGCGTGCCTTCGTCGTCGATCGACAGCGACCCGCGCCGCGCGTTGATCGACCCGTCGTCGACCACGGTGACGCCGGGCGCCGCGACGCGCTCGCCGATCCGGCCGGAGAAAGCGCTGGTGCCCTTGCGGTTGAAATCGCCCTCGAGCCCATGGCCGATCGCCTCGTGGAGCAGCACGCCCGGCCAGCCCGGCCCGAGCAGCACGGTCATTTCGCCGGCGGGGGCGGCGACCGAGTCGAGATTGACCAGGGCTTGCGCCAGCGCCTCGTCGATCGCGCGGTTCCAGGTGGCGGGCTCGAACAGCGACTCGTAGAGATAGCGGCCGCCGATGCCGAACGTGCCGGTCTCGCGCCGGCCGTCATGTTCGACCACGATCGAGACGTTGAGCCGCACCAGCGGCCGCACGTCGGTGGCGGTGAAGCCGTCCGGGCGCACCACCTCGACCACGTTCCATGACCCCGACAGGCCGACCGAGACTTGCGCGACGCGCGGATCGCGGGCGCGCGCGGCGGCGTCGATCGTCTGGCACAGGTTCACCTTGTCGGCGAACGGGATCAGGTCGAGCGGATCGGCGTCGGTATAGAGGTGCCGGTTGGTGTGCGGCGGCGGCGGCGCCTTGGGGCCGGTCGACGGATCGATCAGCGCCATCGTCTCCGACGCGCGCAGGATCGCCGGCGCGCTGATCTCATTGGCATGGGCGAAGGCAGTGGTCTCGCCCGACACCGCGCGCAGGCCGAATCCCGAATGTGTGTCGTAGCTCGCGGTTTTCAGCCGCCCGTCGTCGAACCCGAAGGCTTCGGACCGGGCATATTGCAGATAGAGCTCGCCGTCATCGGCATGGTCGAGCGCTTTCGCGGTCAGCCTTTTGGCCTCTTCGGGGTCGAGCTGGTCGCGATACAGGAACTGGCGGGGATCGGCTGGGCTGGTCATGCCGGCCAATATAGGCAGGCGTTTCGCGGTGTCACGCCGTCGCGTTGGCGTTAAAGTGAAGCTCCCGCCGGATGGTCCGGAAGTTCGCTCTGGTCGGCGCCGTCGGCGGGGCCGCCGATCAGCACGAAGCGGCGGTCGCAATAGCCGCAATCGACATAGCCCGCTTCGTCGATCTGCAGGAACACGCGCGGATGGCCCAGCGACGCGCCGCCGGGAATGTCGGTCGCGCCGTCGCAGGCGACGCGGGGATGGGAGACGCGGACGGTTTCGGGCGGCGGCTGCATGATCGCGCGATAGCAAGGCGCGGCGGGCGCATCAATCTCCTACGCTGGAGCGTGTCGGCATTCAACTAATCCTCCCCCGCCAGGGGGAGGTGGCAGGCGCAGCCTGTCGGAGGGGGAGGAAGCACGATGGTGAGTGTCTCGCTGTCCGCCCCCTCCGTCGCCTTCGGCGCGTTCGAGCGAGATCGCGTCCCCCGGACGCGATCTTGGCCTGCCGGGGGCAGGCCAAAGCTCGAACGCTCCCCCTGGCGGGGGAGGATTGAACGTTGGCGCTCCGCCCAGGCCCGAATGTTGATATGCCCTGGGTCCGTACCTTGGCTTGCCAAGCCCGACCCCGCGACGCACCATGGCGACATGACCTTTGTAAAGCTTGCGGCGATCGCCGCGCTGATCGTGGCGGGCCCGGCCGCCGCCACTCCTCGAGCAGCGGCCAGGCCCGCCGCGGCCAAAACCGCCGCGAAGCCAGCGCCGGGCAAACCGGCCGCCACCAAAGCCAGGGCCAAGGCCAAGCCAAGGACGAAACTGCCCCCGCCCGCGCTCAACATCGCGGAAAAGGATGGATTCGGCGTGATGCAGGTCGCGGCGCCCGACGCCGCGGGGTTCATCGCCGCCTGGAAGATCGGCGACGGCGCGAAGAACGAATCGACGCGCACCGTCGCCGACAAGCCGCTCTTCACCCTGTTGATCTTCCGCGGTTGCAAGGCCGATGCCGACGGCAAATGCGATATCGCCGCCGATTTCGTGATCCATCGGCCCGACGGCACGACCAACGAGGATAACAAGGGCGTCATTGTGTGGGACAAGGCGGCGCCCGCCGATGCCAGGAAGCCGACGATCGGCGATGGCGCGCTTGGCTACGGGGTCGATTCGGAGGGGCCGTTCGGCGATTACCGCGTCGTCGCGACCGTTACCGACCAGGTCGCCGGGACGTCGGTCACCACCGAGCAGACGCTGACGATCGCCCCTGCTTTGCCGGCGCCTGAGGTCAAGTAGGGGCGGCGCGGACGCCGAGCGTCACGATTTCGGGATCGTCCGCCCAGCGAGCGCCCGGGGCATGAAGCAGGTCCCAATGCGCGCGGAACGCCTGGCGGGGATCGAGATACAGGCCCCGGATCGGCGCCGGCCAGCGCCACAGCACGCCGCCGAGCAACGGAACCACGCCTTCCGCCCGCGCCTCGGCGCGCGTCATCGGCTGCAGTCGGCCGGGCCGCACCCACTCCACCGTCAAGCTCAGGCGCGCCGCCCAGGCCGGCATCTGCATCGCGCCCAGCCATTGGTCGTACGTATCGGTCGGCCGTCTGCCACGTTGGTGCGAACCGTCGCGATGCTGCCGCCAGCCGTCGGCGAAGACGACGAGGTCGGCCCGGTCGCGCGCGGTGGCGTGGAGCTTGCCGCCGACGATCCGCGCCGGAATGCACGATTCGCGCACCCGGATGGCATCGCCGGGCGC
This sequence comes from Sphingomonas sp., assembly GCA_036383655.1. Taxonomy (GTDB): domain Bacteria; phylum Pseudomonadota; class Alphaproteobacteria; order Sphingomonadales; family Sphingomonadaceae; genus Sphingomonas. Next base: position 2,820 of record DASVNU010000359.1, read on the forward strand.
CACCGCGGCCAGCGGCCCGCGCGCGAGCACGCGCATCTCGGTCTTCCGCCCGGACAGGAAGGCGGCGGCGATGGCCGGGTCGGCGATGACGAAGAGGTTCATCCGAGACGGGCTCTAATCGCAACGATCGCGCCGGCAAAGCCGCACGGCTCTTGGCGCGGGGCGCGCGCGCGCTTAAGTCCGCGACCATGACCGAAGCCGCGATCGTGATCGACCAACTCTCCAAAACCTATGCCGGCGGCAAGCAGGCGCTCGATGGGGTCAGTTTCGAGGTGCCGCGCGGATCGGTGTTCGGGCTGCTCGGCCCCAACGGCGCGGGCAAATCGACCTTGATCAACATCCTGGCGGGGCTGGTCAACAAGACCGGCGGCAAGGCGGAGATCTGGGGCTTCGATATCGACGAGCACCCGCGCAACGCCAAATTCTCGATCGGCATCGTCAACCAGGAGATCACCTTCGATCCCTTCTTCACCCCGCTCGAGACGCTGGAGATCACCGCCGGCCTGTACGGCGTGCCCAAGAACAAGCGCATCTCGATGGAATTGCTCCGCGCGGTGCATCTCGAGGACAAGGCCAAGGCCTATTCGCGCACGCTGTCGGGTGGCATGAAGCGCCGGCTGATGGTGGCCAAGGCGATGGTCCATTCGCCGCCCGTCCTCGTCCTCGACGAACCGACCGCGGGAGTCGACGTCGAACTTCGCCAGCAGCTCTGGGCCTATGTCCGCCAGTTGAACGAGCGCGGCGTGACGATCGTGCTGACCACGCATTATCTCGAGGAAGCCGAGCAATTGTGCGATCGCATCGCGATCATCAACCATGGCAAGGTGATCGCCAACGAGCCGACCCGCGACCTCGTCGGGATGGCGCAGGAAAAGGTCGTCGCGGTGACCGTCGACCGCGACATCGCGACGACGCCCCAGGCCGCGTGCTTCCAGAAGGTCGAGTTGAAGGGCGATCGCGTGCTCGAAATCACCTATCGCAAGGACCTCGCCAATGCCGGCCAGGTGCTCGACGCGGTGCAAAAGGGCGGGTTCGCGATCATCGACGTGTCGACCAAGGAGCCCGATCTGGAGGATGTGTTCCTCAA
>DASVNU010000360.1:0-7966 GCA_036383655.1 Sphingomonas sp.
CGATCGCGACCAGCGCGGCGGACACTTCGTCCATCGAGGTGCGCGCGGCCTCCAACGGGCTCAGCCCATGTTCGAGGTTGCGCTCGACATTCTCGACCACGACGATCGCGTCGTCGACGACGATGCCGATCGCCAGCACCAGGCCGAACAGCGAGAGGTTGTTGAGCGAATAGCCGAACGCCGAGAGCACGGCGAAGGTGCCGATCAGCGATACCGGGATCGCCACCACCGGGATGATCGCGGCACGCCATTTCTGCAGGAACACGACGATCACCAGCACGACCAGCACGATTGCTTCGAGCAAGGTGTGCATCACCGCGGTGACCGATTGCTGGATGAAGTCGGTCGGGTTCCAGATGACGCTATAGGCGAGGCCCTTGGGGAATTTCGCCGACATCGCGTCCATTTCCGCCTTCACCTTTTCGGCGGCGGCGAGCGCGTTCGATCCGGGGCGCTGGAAAATCCCCAGCACGACGGTCGGTTTGCCCGACAGATAGGTGTTGGAATTGTAATCGGCGGCGCCGAGTTCGACCCGCGCGACGTCCGACACACGGACCTGACGGCCGCTGGCATCCGAGCGGATCACGACATTGCCGAATTGCGCGGGGTCGGTCAGCCGGCCCTGCGTCTCGACGTTGAACTGGAAGGCATTGCCCTGCGCATAAGGCGGCTGGCCGAGCGAGCCGGCCGCGACCTGGACATTCTGCGCGCGCAACGCCTGGACGATCTCACCCGCGGTCAGGTTGAGCGCGGCGGCACGATTGGGGTCGATCCACACGCGCATCGCATAATCGCGGCTGCCGAACAGGCGGACGTCGCCGACGCCGTCGATGCGGCTCAAGCGGTCGCGCACCTGGGTCAGCGCGTAATTGGAGAGATAGCCGCGATCGAGCGAATTGTCGGGCGAGACCAGGTTGACGACCATCAGGAAGTCGGGCGAGGTCTTGCGCGTGACGACGCCCAGCCGCTGCGCTTCCTCGGGCAAACGCGGGACGGCGATCGCGACGCGATTCTGCACCAGCACCTGCGCGGCATCGAGATTGGTGCCGATCTTGAAGGTGACGGTGATCGTGACGTTGCCGTCGCCGGTCGATTGGCTCGACTGGTAGAGCATGTTGTCGACACCGTTAATCTCCTGCTCGATCGGCGCGGCGACGGTCTCCGCGACCGTCTCGGCCGAAGCGCCGGGGTAGGAAGCGCTGACCGTGACCGTCGGCGGCACGATGTCGGGATATTGCGACACGGGCAGGCTGGCCCAGGCGATCGCGCCGATGATGGTGATCACCACCGCGATGACCGCGGCGAAGATCGGGCGCGTGATGAAGAAGCGCGACAGGCGCATGATTCCTGTTCCTCGGAGATAGAGGCGAAAAAAACGTGAGAGGTCTGCGCGGGCCGGGCCGCGCCCGCTTACTGGGCGAGCGTGGCCTGTCCCGCCGGCGGCGCCGCGAGCGAGGGGGCGGCGGCAGCGGGCGTCACCGGGGCGATCTTGCCGACGAGCGTCTCCACCTTGGTCCCCGGCTGCGCCATCTGCGTGCCGACGATCACGACGCGGTCCGTCGTCGCCAGCCCGCCGCGGATCACGCGGAGGCCGTCGACCACCGGGCCGAGCTGGACCGGCTTGGCGGCGACGCTGCCGTCCTTGGCGACGACCAGCACGGTCTTGCGCGCCTGATCGGTGACGATCGCGGTGTCGGGCACCATCAGCGCGCGGGTGCGGCCGCCGGTTGCCAGCCGCATGTTGCCGAACATGCCGGGCGTCAGGAACAGGTTCGGATTGTCGATCACCGCGCGACCGCGGATCGTCCCTGACTTCATGTCGAGCCCGTTGTCGGTGAAGTCGAGCTTGCCCTTCCAGCGATAGTCGCTCTCGTCCTGCAGCTTGACCTCGATCGGCGAGGCGACGCCGGCGCCGGCACGCTTGGCCTTGAGGAACAAAGCCTCCGATCCGTCGAAGCTGAAGTAGATCGGATCGAGCGCGTTGATCGTGGTGAGCAGGGTGGCGTTGCCGCCTTCGCCCGCCGCGACCAGGTTGCCGGCATCGATCTTGCGGTCGGAGATGCGGCCCGAGATCGGTGCGCGGACGATTGTGAACTCCATGTCGAGCGCCCGGGCGCGAACGCGCGCCTGGGCGGCGGCGACCGCGGCCGTGGTTGCCTGAACGCGAGCGCGCAGACGATCGATTTCGCTCTTCGACACGCCATCGACATCGACCAGCCGTGAGGCGCGGTCATAATCGGCGCGGGCGAGGGCCAGGTCGCTGGTCGCGGTAGCGACACCGGCGCGGGCCTCCGCCAGCGCGGCGGCATAGGGACGCGGGTCGATCGTGAAGAGCGGCTGGCCGGCGCGGACGATCTGGCCATCGGTGAAGTGGATCGCGGTCACCGCGCCGGAGACGCGCGGACGCACCTCGACCGAGCGGCTGGGCTCGAACCGCCCGACATAATCGTCCCATTCGGTGACGTCGCGGGTCAGTGGGGTGGCGACGGTGACGGTCGGCGGCGGTGGCGCCGCCATCGCCGGGGCCGAGCGATGGACCAGGCCATAGCCGGCGGCAAGCAAGGCGACGGGGGCGACGACCCAGGCGGCGCGTCCCCACAGGGCATTATGACGCGGCGCGGGACCGTCGAGCGGCTGCGCGGTGGCGTCGTCGTTGATCGGGGTGATCATGTTCATCGGCGGAAGCTCCGGGGAAGGTTGGTGCGGATCGCGTTGATCCGGGAAAGCAGGGTTTCGTACTGGTCGAGCGAGAAGCCGGCGGCGAGGAACGCGCGGACTTCGGCCGGCGCGACCGAGAAGCCGCGATACCAGCTCAGCACCGCGATACGGCGCAGCGCCTCGAGCCGGGGATCGGACAGTGCCGTCTTGACCACACCGCCGAAGGCCCAGCGGAACGCGCGAGTGAGCGCACCGGGACGGTTGATCGACGACAGGCGATCGCGCTGGGCAAGGTCGACGACCTGCCATTCGAGCTGCGTGAAGCCGGCCGCAGCGGGCGAGAAGCTGCGCGGCGCGACGTTGAACGATGGGGCGGGGAACGATGGGGCAGGCGCCCGGTCGATGATGGCGCCGCCGCCGGCGGGTGCGAATTCGAGATAGGCCATCATTTCCTCCTTTATTGGTGGGCCGCCGCAGGGGGGCACGCGGCGGCCCGGCCCCGGCGATGGGGCGTCGCCGGGTTGAACTGTCATGGACATGACGGATCGCTCACCGCGCTGCCTCGGCAGCCGGAGCGAGGGGTCATCGATTTCTACGCAAACTTAGATCTGGGCGCAGCCGGGGCCGGTCATATGATCTCTTCCCTTCGACTGGTGGCGTCCCGAAGGTGCGCCCATCTTCTATACCGAGCAGTATAGAAAGCCAGTCGAAGGAGTTCAAGGGAAAATTCTGTACCGGCCGTTATTTTTTTGTGCAGCGCAGCTTAACGGCTCGGCCAGATCGCCAGGCTGGTGTCGACCAACCGCTGCAAATCCTCGCGCGAGGCACCCGCGCCGGCCTGGACCGCCATGCCCTGCAGGATCGCGGTCAGATATTTGGTGATGCCTTCGGGATCGACCGGGGTGTGGAAATCGCCCTCGGCGATCGCGCGCTCCATCCGCTCGATCAGCGCCTCGTGCGCGATCCGGCCGCGCTCGAGCACTTCCTGCCGGATACAATCGCCTTCCGCACCACAGGCGACCGAACTGATCACGCCAAGACACCCGCGAGGATCGTCGCCGCTGGTCTGGTTCTCCAGGCTGCCGCGCAACAGTCGCTCGGCGACTCCGCGCGCCGTCGGCGCTTCGAGCGCCTGGCCCATGTAGCAGAGCTTTTCGCGCTCATAGAGATCGAGCGCCTTGCGGAACAGGGCTTCCTTGTTGCCGAACGCGGCGTAGAGGCTGGGACGGGTGACGCCCATCGCCTCGGTGAGGTCGGTCATCGACGCGCCCTCATACCCCTTGCTCCAGAACACGCGCAACGCCGCCGTCAACGCATCGTCGACGTCGAATTCGCGGGGGCGGCCACGGATGACGGCAGTTTCCATATCGACCGGTAGATAATTATCGAATCAGCGTTTGTCCATAGCGACTCCCTACCCAGCTTGGGCGGCCGCGGCAGCTGGATGTCGGGTTGGGATTATCTGGCGATTTCCGATATCCGACGCCACCAAACCACGCTTCCCCGGCGAGGGCCGGGGCCCAGTTTCGATGAGATGGCGAAGGCATCCCGTCGCCGGGAGTACATTGCGGCTGGGCCCCGGCCTTCGCCGGGGAAGCGTAAATCTAACCGGGGAAGCGTAGAAATCTAGAGAAAGCCGGATTATTTCGCGACAGCCGCCGCCGGCCGCACCGCGCCGCTCGGTTCCCCACCGATCCACGTTTCGCGGACGGTATAATCATCGTCGAGCAGCACGAGGTCGGCGCGCATGCCGGCTGCAATCGTGCCGGTCTGGCCGCTCAGTCCCAGGAACGCCGCCGGCGTCGCCGAGGCCATCGTCACCGCGGCGGCGAGCGAAACGCGACCACGTTCGATCATTCCCTTGACCGCGCCAGACATGGTCAGTGTCGACCCCGCGAGCACGCCGTCCGCGCCGTGCAGCGTGTCGCCGTCGCGCCAGATCTCGCGGCCCTGGAGAATGAAGCGGGTCTCGTCGCTGCCCACGCTCGGCATGGCGTCGGTCACCAGCATCAACCGATGCAGCCCCTTGGCGCGGACCGCGACGCGCAACGTGGCGTCGTGGAGGTGATGGCCGTCGGCGATGATGCCGGCATAAGTGCTGTCGTCCTCCAGCGCGGCGCCGACCATGCCCGGCGCGCGATTGGCGAGTTGCGACATGGCGTTGAACAAATGGGTGAAGCCGGTCAGCCCGGCGTCGATCGCCGCGCGGACGGTCTCGTACGGCGCGTTCGAATGGCCCGCGCTGACGACGACTCCCCTGGCGGCGAGATAGCGGATCTGATCCGGCGTCGCGCATTCGGGGGCGAGCGTGACCAGGGTCTTGCCGCGCCGGGCCGAGGTCAGCAGGTCGAGATAGTCGTCCCTGAGCGGCAGGAGCTTGTCGACCGAATGGATGCCGTGGCGGGCGCTCGACAGGAACGGACCCTCGATATGGATACCGAGCACGCCGGGCACACCAGCTTCGATCGCCGCATCGACCGCATGGATGCCGGCCTCGACCACCGACAGATCGTCGCTGATCAGGGTCGGCAACAGCCCGGTGGTACCAAAACGGCGGTGCGTTTCGGCGATGACGCGGATCGTCGCGACGCTGGGATCGTCGTTGAACAGTCTGCCGCCGCCGCCATTGACCTGGGTGTCGATGAAGCCGGGCAGCAACAGCCGGCCGCCGAGATCGAGGATCCGCGCGTCCTGTGGCGGGGCCGACGAAATCGCGCGAATCTCGCCATCGCCGATCACGACGCAGACCTGGTCGCGCAGGCCCGAGGGCAGCAGCACGCGGGCATTGGTGAGCGCGGTGCGGGTCATACCGTTTCGGTCACCTTGGCGAGATGCGGGGGATGGTCGGGATCGCGTCCGCGCGCGACGGCGAGCGCGTTGGCGAGGCGGTAGAAGCTCTGGACGAGCAGCAATGGCTGGAGCACCGGGTGCGCGTCAAGCGTCGGCAAGCGGAGGCCGGGGGCGTTGCTCAGCCCGGCGCTCAGCACCAGCGCGCCGCGCTCGGCGAACTCGGGGGCAAGATCGGCGACGCTGTCGCGCGATTCGTCGTCCTGGCCGAGCAGCAGCACGGGAAACCCCTTTTCGACGATCGCCATCGGGCCGTGGCGGACCTCGGCGGCGCTGAACGCCTCGGCATGGAAGCCGCAGGTTTCCTTGATCTTGAGCGCCATTTCCTGCGCGATGCCGAAGGCGGGGCCGCGCGCGACGACATAGAGGTTGGTGGCGTGGCGCAACGGCTCGAGCGCTGGCGACCAATCGAGCGCCCAGGCCTGGTTGAGCAAGCCGGGCAGGCCGTCGAGCGCGGCGAGCAGTTCGGCGTCCTCGGCCCAATCGGCGATCAAATGGACGAGCGCGGCGACGCTGGTGATGAACGACTTGGTCGCGGCGACGCTCTTTTCCGGACCCGCGGTGAGCGGCAGGAAGGTGTCGGCGAGCGCGGCCAGCGGTGAACTTTCGTCGTTGACCAGAGCGACCAAGCGCGCGCCGCCCGCCTTGGCGGTCTCGGCGGTGGCAATCAGATCGGGGCTGCGGCCCGATTGCGAGATCGCCAGCATCAAGGTGCCGGCATAATCGGGCGCCGACTCATAGACCGAGGAGACCGACGGCGCGGCCGAACTGGTCAGCAGTCGCAAGTGGGTTTCGACCAGGTAACGCGCGACGGTGGCGGCATTGTCGGAGCTGCCCCGCGCCAGGGTCACCACCGCGCGCGGCGGGCCCTGACGCAGCGCCGCGGCCAAGGCGATTCGCGCGTCGTGCTGGCGGATCGCCTGGCGCGCGACCGCTTGCGCCGCTTCGGCGGCTTCGGCGAACATCAAGGTATTTTGGGGAAGAAGCGGCACGGGCGTCTCAGGCTGGCGGGACGTTGAGTTCGGCGACGAAGTCGTAAGCATCGCCGCGATACCATGATTTGGTGAATTCGACCGTACGGCCATCCTGGGTATAGCCGCGGCGTTCGATCTCGAGCCCAGGCGAGTTGCGCGGGATCGCCAGCAATTCGGCCTGTTCGTCGGTGAACAGCACCGCGCGGAACCGCTGCAGCACGCGCACCGGACGATCGCCGCCCAGCGCGTCGTAGAGCGATTCGGTCACCGCCTCGAGCCCGGACAGCGAGCTCGCCGGGACGGTCGCATATTCGAGCGCCATCGACACGCCGTCGGCATAGCGGATGCGGGTGAAGCGATAAACCTGGCTGCCGGGGCTGAGGCCCAGCGCCATCGCTTCCTCGGGCGCGACGGTGCCTTCGGTGCGCGCCAGCCATTCGCTGTGCGGCACGCGGCCGCGCGATTGCATGTCCTCGGTGAACGACGAGATGGTCGCGAAATTCTTCTCGACGCGCGCGGCGACGAAGGTGCCCGCGCCCTGGCGCCGCGTCAGCATCCGCGCGTCGACCAGTCCGTCGAGTGCCTTGCGCACGGTGACGCGCGACACGTTATAGGCCTGGGCAAGGTCGCGTTCGGGCGGCAGCGCCTCGTCGGGTGCCAGCACCTGGCGCTCGATCGCCGTGCGCAGCACGCGCTGCAGCTGCTGATACAGCGGCGCGGTATCCCCTTCCGGCAGCCTTCCTACGCGATCGACGAACATGGCGGAGCCCCCTCTTATGATGTCACCCTTAAGCCAACAGATAATGCCATTTCAATACCAAAGTTAGAAATATTCACACTGGTATTGTTTTTGGTATTGCAATTTAGTGACCAATGAGCCTTTATGGCATCCGCAATATGCCTGATCCGGCGATGAAACGAGACCGGATAGGCCAGACAGGGATGGTTGGTCGTACTTTGGTCCGATCCAATCGAGCGTTGAAGGGGAAGATCATGGTCAAGTTCCACACCAACATGCATCGGACGATGTTCGCGTGTACCGCAAGCGTGCTCGCATTGACTATGGCCACGCCGGCCTTCGCGCAGGCCACCGCAGCGGCGGTCGCGACGGCCGACGGCGGCAGCGGCCAGACCGCCGCCGCCGAGCAGGGCGACGCCACTGACGACATCGTCATCACCGGCATCCGCGCCTCGCTCCAGGCCGCGCTCGATGCCAAGCGCAGCGCCAATGCGATCATCGACTCGGTGTCGGCCGAGGATATCGGCAAATTCCCCAACACCAACGTCGCCGAAGCGTTGACCCTGGTGCCGGGCGTGACCGTCGACCGCCAGTTCGGCCAGGGCGAGAAGGTCTCGATCCTGGGTACCGACCCGGCGCTCAACCGCACCTTGCTCAACGGCCAGGCGGTGGCGTCGGCCGACTGGTTCATCCTCGATACGCCGGGCCGCACGTTCAACTACGCTTTGCTCGCGCCGCAGCTGGTCAG
>DASVNU010000361.1:0-2404 GCA_036383655.1 Sphingomonas sp.
GGGCGCATTCGACGCCGACAATGCCTATGACTATCTCAACAATCTGCCGTTCGCCGATCACGGCGCGCTGCTCGACCCGCCGACCGCCGATGTCTCGGCGCGCTGCGTGTCGATGCTCGCCCAGCTTGGCGAGCGGTGCGATAGCCCGCGCATGGCGGCGGCGATCGACTATCTGCGCCGCGAACAGGAACCCGAGGGTAGCTGGTTCGGCCGCTGGGGAGTCAATTACATCTACGGCACCTGGTCGGTGCTGTGCGCGCTCAACGCCGCCGGGCTCGATCGCCGCGATCCGATGGTCGCGCGCGCGGCCGACTGGCTCGCGGAGATCCAGAATGACGACGGTGGCTGGGGCGAGGATTGCGACAGCTACGATCTCGATCGCACGGGTCACGCCCCGGCTCCCTCGACCGCCTCGCAGACCGCCTGGGCTTTGCTTGGGCTGATGGCGGCGGGAGAGGTCGAGAGTTCGGCGGTGGCGCGGGGGATCGACTGGCTGGCCGCCAATCAGAATTCCGACGGGCTGTGGGGCCAGGAATATTATACCGGCGGCGGGTTTCCGCGGGTCTTCTACCTTCGCTATCACGGCTATCCGAAATATTTCCCGCTCTGGGCAATGTCGCGCTACCGCAATCTCAAGCGCTCGAACACCAAGCGCGTCACGGTCGGCATGTGACGCTGATCGTCGCCTGCGGGTTGAAGCGCGAGGCGCGGATTTTCGATCGTCCCGGCCGCGATGTTTTCGTCGTGATCGGCGGCGGTGTTGCAGCGACGCTCGATCACGATCTCGACGACGAGGCCGAGCTTTTTCCAGGCATCATCCTGTCGTGCGGCATCGCCGGCGCGCTTGCTCCGACTCTCGGGCCGGGCGATGTGGTGATCGACGGCGACGCGGCCGTAGCCGATCGGCTGGCGCAGGCGCTGCCCCGCGCTCATCGCGGCGGGATCGTGGGGAATGACACGATCGTCGCGACCGCCGCGGAAAAGCGCCTGCTGCGTGAGCGAACCGGCGCACTGGCGGTCGATATGGAGAGCCATGTCGCCGCGCGCGTGGCGTTGCGGAAAAACCTGCCGTTCGCCGCGCTTCGGGTAATCTCGGATCGGGCCGAGGACGATTTGCCGCCTGCCGCGTTGGTCGGGATGCGGCCGGATGGCGGGATGGCGCTCGGCGCTGTACTCGCCTCGCTCGCGCGGCGTCCGCGCCAGCTGCCGGCACTGATCCGAACCGGGCGCCAGGCCGACCAGGCGTTCCGCAGTCTCGCACAGGCATTCGAGACGATCATCCGTGCCGGGATCGACCGTCTCGATATGGCAGCCTTTTAGTCCTTCCGAGGCGTCACGCCACGCGCTGGACCCGTTTGAAGCCTTCGGGGTCGGCGGCCTTGATCTTCGCCAGTTCGAGCTCGACGTGCGAGGAATAGACGTCCTCGGCGGGCCGCGCGGCTGACAGGTCGACATCGGGCGCCATCGGGCCGTCGGTCGTCACGCCCTTGCGGCCGACCTTGAACATCTTGAGCGGGTGGCGGATCGCGTCGGTCGCGGCGGTGCCCTCGAACCCGCAATGCGTCATGCAGTTCGAGCATTTCTCGTACTTGCCGACGCCATATTTCTCCCAGTCGGTCCCTTCCATCAATTCCTTGAAGGTCGCGACATAGCCCTCGCCGAGCAGATAGCAGGGCTTCTGCCAGCCGAAGATCGTCCGCAGCGGCATCGACCAGGGGGTGCATTCATAGGTCTGGTTGCCAGCGAGGAAGTCGAGGAACAGCGGCGAGTTGGTGAAGGTCCAGTCCTTGCCGCCATTGCCGCGGGCGAACACGTCGCGGAAGAATTTCCTGGTGCGCTCGCGATTGAAGAAATGCTCCTGATCGGCGGCGCGCTCATAGGCATAGCCGGGAGAGATGGTGATCTCGACCCCGAGCGATTCCATCTCATCGAAGAACGTCGCGAGCCGCTCGGCATTGGCGCCGTCGAACACGGTGCAATTGACCTGCACGCGGAAGCCCTTGCTCTTGGCGAGCTTGATCGCCTCGATCGCGATTTCGTACGTGCCGTCGAGATCGACCGCATGGTCGTGCATCTGCTTGTCGCCATCGAGATGGATCGACCAGGTGAAGAATGGCGACGGTTCGTATTCGTCGATCGCTTCCATACATTGTTCGTAGGACATGCGCTGGTTGAGGATCGCATCCGGATAATCGATCTTGCCGCAGCCGACGCAGGCGAGATTGCAGCGAAACAGCGGCTCAAGCATCAGAACGAGCGGATAGCGTTTGCGGCCCAAGAGCTTCTGCTTGAGCAGATAGGCACCGATGCGCATTTCCTTGAAAAACGGTATCGCCATTCTCTTCACTTTCTTGCCGGACGGATCGACGCCGCCCGAAGGGTGATCAGGTCGCTGCCAGCTCGG
>DASVNU010000362.1:0-2422 GCA_036383655.1 Sphingomonas sp.
GCAGATGGCGTGCATCGAGGGCGTGCGGAACCTGGCGGGCATCGAAAAGGCCTCATCGACCGAATTCGGGCCGACCGAAGAACCGGTGGTCGGCATCATCACCGAATGGATGTCGGCCGAAGGCGTGCAGAAGCGCGAGGCAGGCGGCGACCTCGGTGGCACGATGCGGCTCGGCGCCTATGACGCCAAGCTCGACGGCAACAGCGTGGTCTCCTCAATCTACGCCTCGACCGATATCAGCGAGCGGCATCGCCATCGCTACGAGGTCAATACCGGCTATCGCGATGCACTGGAAAAGGGCGGGCTGGTGTTCAGCGGCATGTCACCCGACGGCATGCTGCCCGAAATCGTCGAGCGTCCCGACCATCCCTGGTTCGTCGGCGTCCAGTTCCACCCGGAATTGAAGTCCAAGCCGTTCGACCCGCATCCCTTGTTCGCGAGCTTCATCGCCGCGGCGGTGCGCCAGAGCCGGCTGGTTTAGAACGGATCGACAAATTCGTCATGCCGGGCTCGTCCCGGCATCCACTGTGCAGGTTGGCGAGAAGCAGGAGCCTCTCGTTACCGGGCGTGCTGCCCGCTGTTTCGCCACCCGCTACATTCGCTGGAGCCCACAACAACCGCATTGCCGGGGGGATAGGTCCTTTTTTTGGTCGCGCGGAGGCGCGGAGGGCGCGGAGATAAAGGGGAAGCCGGGGTAATCGATAACTTCGTCACCCCGGCCTTGTGCCGGGGTCTGCCGAGCCGCAGGTCATGGCTCCAGTTGTGAAGGACATCGCTCGCGGCACGGCGGATGCCGGGACAAGCCCGGCGTGACGAATTGGGGAGGGGTGAATGTCGATCGGCCCAAATTCCACTTGCGCTTTGGCCAGCCCCGATGCCCAGAGCGAAAATTCTCTGCGCCTCTGCGCGAACCATCTTCGCGCCTCCGCGCCTCCGCGTGAACTTCAAGCGGCCGGGCGGTCCATGCCAAAAACAAAAGGCGCCCGGACCTTGCGGCCCGGGCGCCCGATGGCGCTTTCGAGGGAGCGAGAAAGCGCCGGTCCGATTACGCCGCCTTGGAGTCGTCGGCGGGAGCGGTGTCGATCGCGGCGAGCGGCGCGCCGGTCTTGATCGCGATCGTCTGCGGCTTGAGCGCCTCGGGAACCTCACGCACCAGGTCGACGGTCAGCAGGCCGTCGTTCAACCGCGCATCGTCTACCCGAATGAAATCGGCCAGTTCGAAGCGACGCTCGAAGCTGCGCGTTGCGATGCCCAGGTGAAGATAGGCCGACTGGTCGCCGTCCTTGTCCTTCTTGCCCTTGACGGTCAGCAAATTCTGCTGCGCGATGATCTCGATCTCGTCGCGACGGAAGCCGGCAACCGCGATCGTGATGCGGTAATGATCCTCGGCGATGCGCTCGAGGTTGAAGGGGGGATAGTTATCCCCGCCATTTTGCCGCGCCGAGGCTTCGAGCATGTCGAACAGGCGGTCGAAGCCGATCGTCGAGCGGCGGTAGGGAGTAAGGTCGAACTGTCGCATTGGGTCATCCTCCATTGAGCGATGTCATCTCGACGCGACCCCGGATGGGCATCGCGTCATCGCATATCTGGGGCGCCCCGCCGCCGGTTCAAGTGGCTGGATCGGGTGAAATATCCCATGTTTTCAAGATGCATAAAGTTTCGCTTGGGCGACGACCCAGACGATCTTGCTTTTATTCCTAGCAACTCAATGGGGATTAAGGGGTTGAATAAGTTCTAGGGGAATCGAAACCATGCTCGCAGCGTTACCGCTCCTGCTCGCCGCCACGTCGCCGCAAAGCATCGCTCTCGCCGACAACGCCGCGCGCCCGGCGTCGGCGGCAGCAACGCCCGATGCGCCCGCTGACAACGCACCAACGTCCGCGCCGGATCCCCAGGCCGACCCGCAAGCCGCAACGAGCCCGGGCGGCGACATCGTCGTCACCGCGCGGCGCCGGTCGGAGCGATTGCAGACCGTGCCGCTCGCTGTCGCGGTACTGAGCGGCGAGACGCTGGCCAATGCCGGGGCGTTCAACGTCAACCGGCTCCAGCAATTCCAGCCCGCGCTGCAATTCTATTCGAGCAACCCGCGCAACTCGGCGATCAACATCCGCGGCCTGGGCGCCCCGTTCGGCCTGACCAATGACGGCATCGAACAGGGCGTCGGCCTCTATATCGACCAGGTCTATATCGGCCGCGTCGGCGCCTCGACCTTCGATTTCGTCGACATCGACCGCGTCGAGGTGCTGCGCGGGCCGCAAGGGACGCTGTACGGCAAGAACACCACCGCCGGCGCGGTCAACATCACGACCAAGAAGCCGAATCTCACCTCGCCGGAAGCGACCTTCGAAGTCAGCACGGGCAATTACGGCCTGGTGCAGGTCAAGGGCTCAGCCTCGGCGCCGATCGCCGACGGCAAGCTCGG
>DASVNU010000363.1:0-5042 GCA_036383655.1 Sphingomonas sp.
CGCCGCGGTGCGTGCGGGCGACGACGCGTTGCTCGGCCGCGTGTTGCGCGTCGCCGATTATCTGGTCGAGCGGCAGAACGCGGACGGCTATCTCGGCAATTACGCGCCGTCGCGCCGCTTCATGGTGCCGCAGCCGCCCAAACCGGTGACGTGGGACGGCGCGCCGGCACTGCGCACCTGGGATATCTGGACACATTCCTACCTGATCCTCGGCCTGATCGAATTGTGGAAAGCGGTCGGCGACGATCGCTACCTGAATGCTGCGCAGCAGATCGGCGATTTGTGCTCGCGGACGCTAAGCGAAAGCGGGATCGCAATCACCGATCTCGGCAACCATTTCGGGCTGTCGGCGACGGTGCTGCTCGATCCCGCGGTCGAACTGTATCTGGCAAGCGGTGAGGAACGCTATCTCGACCTCGCGCGGCTGGTGGTCGACCAGGCCGAGCGCGAGCCGCGCAATCGGATGTTGAGCATGGCGCTGGCGGGTGCGGATCCGTCGGAGATCGCCACCGGCAAGGCGTATCAATTGCTGTGGAACCTGGTCGGGCTCGCCAAGCTGTATCGCGCGACCGGAGAGGCGCGGTATCTCACCGCGGTGCGCAATATCTGGCAGGCGGTGCGCGCGCACCACCTGACGCTCGGCGGCGGGCCGTGGGGCGGCGTGGCGCATCGCTCGCGCGAAGTGTTCAATCCCGCCGGCGTGTTCAGCCCCGAAGCCTATGTCGAGACCTGCTCGACCATGGCCTGGATCCAGCTCAATCGCGAATTGCTGACCATCCTGGGCGACGCCGCCTTCGCCCAGGAGATCGAGCGTAGCGCCTATAACGACCTGCTCGGCGCGCAGGCGCCCGACGGCGAGGATTGGTGTTATTATTCCTTCCCCAACGGGCGACGGACGCACACCACTTACTGGCGCTGCTGCAAGTCCAGCGGGGCAATGGCGTTGGAGGAGCTACCCGCCATCGCCTATGGCGTCACCGCCGATGGCGCCGTCGCGATCAACCTGCTCGGCGAGTCCGTGGCCAAGGTCACCTTGCCCGGCGTGGGCAAGGTTCGGCTGCGCCAGGAAACATCCTACCCTTTCGAAGGGCCGGTCAGGATCGAGGTGACGCCCTCGTCAACGGTGCGTTTCGCGATCGCCGTCCGTATCCCCGATTGGGTCGAACACCCGGTCCTGCGCGTCGGCGACGAGACGATCGAGGCGACTCCCGGCAGCTTTGCGCGGATCGAGCGCGATTGGACGCCGGGCGACGTCATCGCACTCGATTTGCCGATGCCGGTCTGCGTGCATCACGCAACGCAGCGCAACGTCCAGGAATCGCTCGCGCCCGGCGGCGTGCCGGTCGCGCAGGAAGTGATGCGGTACGACTTCGTCGCGGTCACGCGCGGGCCACTCGCCTTTGCGACTGGGCTGGTCGATGGCTTCAAGCGCGGCGAGACGGTGCGCTTCGCGGGCGCGCCCGTGGCAGTCGCGGACGGCGGCACGATCCGCCTGGAGCCCGAAGGCCGTGCGCCGATCGTCTTCGAACCCTGGTATCGCGCGGGCGGCCGGCACGACGGCGCCTGGCGGCTGACCTGGCTCGGCCTGGCGGGCGACGCATGATCGCGGCCGCTTTCGCTTCGCCGACGCGCCGCGCGATGATCGCGGGCAGCGCGGCCTTGCTCGCGACCGGTACCGCCCATGCAGCCGGCGATCCGATCGTGGCGTGTCGCGCCGGGCGCTTCGTCGGCGAGCGGCAGGACGGCGTCGCCGCATTTCGCGGTATCCGCTACGGTCGCGCCCAGCGCTTTCGGACGCCCGTGACCGAACCGGCGGCGCGTGAGACGATCCGCGCAATCGAGCCTGGGCCCGCATGCCCGCAACGCGGCAAGCGCCGACCGCAGGCCGAGGATTGCCTGTTCCTCAATGTCTGGACGCCGCAGCCGGATACGCGCGCGCGGCTGCCGGTGATCGTGTGGATCCATGGCGGCGGTTATGCCTATGGTAGCGCCAACGATCCGATTACCGATGGCCGCACGCTCGCCGCGGCGGGCGACGCCGTCGTGGTGACGGTCAACCATCGGCTCAATGCCTTGGGCTATCTCTATCTGGCGCGGCTCGATCCCGCGTTTCCCGACAGCGGCAATGCCGGCCAGCTCGACCTCGTCCTCGCGCTGCAATGGGTGCGCGACAATATCGCGGCCTTCGGTGGCGATCCGGCGCGGGTCACGCTGATCGGGCAATCGGGCGGCGGCGCCAAGATCGCGACCTTGATGGCGATGCCCGCCGCGCGCGGCCTGTTCCGCCGCGCGATCACGATGAGCGGGCAGCAGATCACGGTATCAGGGCCGGTGCACGCGACCCGGCGCGCGCGCGCCTATCTGGCGCGGCTCGGCGTCAAGGATGGCGAGCCGCGGCGCCTGCTCGACCAACCCGTCGACAAGCTGATCGAGGCGCTGGAGACCGACGATCCGATCGAACGCAGCCCGCTCTACTTCGGCCCGGTACTCGATGGCCGCGCGTTGGCGCGCCACCCTTATTGGCCGGACGCGGACCCGAACGGACTCGGCGTCGACCTGATGCTGGGCGCGACGCGCGACGAGACGCGTGACTTTTCCGATCCCGCCTCACCGGAGATGCGCGGGCTGAGCTGGGAGGCTTTGCCCGACCGCATTGCCGCCGAGCTGCCGGTCGACCTGCTCCCCGAAACCGTCGTCCGCGCGTATCGCACGCATATGCCGGCGGCGTCGCCCGCCGATATCTTCTACGCCGCCACCACCGATGGCCGCAGCTGGCGGCCGCAGCTGATCGAGGCGGAAGCCCGGGCCCGCGCGGGCCGTCCCGCCTTCGTCTATCAGGTCGATTTCCCCTCCCCGACCAATCCCGATCGCGGCGCGTTCCACGGGATCGATATCGGGCTGGTCTTCGGCAGTTTCGACGCGCCTGATGCCTGGACCGGCACCGGGCCCGAGACGCGCGCGCTGTCGCGGCTGATGCAGCGGCGCATCATCGCCTTCGCCCGCACCGGCAGTCCCGATGTGCCGGGATTGCCGGCCTGGCCCAGCTATGACGAGCGCCGCCGCGCCACGATGATCTTCGACGTGGCGAGCCGCGTCGAGAACGACCCGCGCCGCTGGCAACGCGAATTGTTCGCCCCCGCATTCTATACCCAACCGGGAACCTGATCTTGACGAAGGCCTCCACCTCCCCGCCCCCCGCGTCCGCGTTCGACAATCCCGAGCGCGAAGGCCCGCGCGGGCCGCTCTCGGGGATCGGCGTGCTCGACCTCAGCGCCTATATCGCCGGCCCCTACGGCTGCTCGCTGCTCGCCGATCAGGGCGCCGACGTGATCAAGGTCGAACCGCCGGTCGGCGACAATCTGCGCGCCTATCCTTCCACGCTCGAACGGGAGAACCGCGCGTTCCTCGGGGTCAACCGCAGCAAGCGCGGAATCGTGCTCGACCTCAAGCAGGACGGCGATCGCCAGCACCTGCTCGATCTGGTGACCGAGGCCGACGTGCTCGTGCACAATTTCCGTCCGGGTGTCGCCGCGCGGCTCGGGATCGACCATCCCCGGCTCGAAGCGATCAACCCGCGCCTGATCTATTGCGCGGTCACCGGCTATGGCGAAGAGGGTCCGCAGCGCGGCAAGGCCGGCTACGATCAGGTCCTCCAGGCGATGACCGGCATGTGCGTCCTGCAGGGCAAGCCGCCGGTCCCCGAACTGACCTACGGTTCGCCCGTCGATTATTACGCGGCAGCGCTGGTCGCCTCCGGCGTGGCATCGGCGTTGTTCGAGCGCGAGCGAAGCGGGAAGGGACAATATGTCGGAGTCTCGCTGTTGCGCAGCGCGCTGGCGATGCAATCCGCCCGGATGATCCAGGCCGAGGGCGAGGCATACGATATCTCCCGCGACATGCGCTCGGGCGGCATCACCGGCCTTCATCCCACCGGTGAGGGATATTTGTATCTGTCGGCCAATACGCCGCACTTTTGGAAGGCGCTGTGCGAGAAGGTCGGGCTCGACGACCTGGCGCGCGACGAACGCTATGACAGCGTTCGCAAGCGCGCCGAGCGCGCGACGGAGTTGGTTCCGCTTCTGCGAACGGCGCTTGCTGCTCGCAGTGCGACTGAATGGGAAGAACTCTTCGGGGATGCCGTACCGTGCTCGGCCGTGCGTCATGTCGAGGAAATGTTCGAGCATCCGCAGGTTCTCGCCGAGGACATGGTGACGAGCATCGCGCATCCGGTCATTGGCAGCTACCGCGGCGTGACCCGCGCGATCAAGTTCTCACGCACGCCCGGGCCACAACCCTTCTCCGCGCCGATGCTCGACCAGCACGGCCGCGAGATCGCCGCTGCCAGCGGTATGCATGTCGGCAAGCCGATTCCCGGCGTCGAGCTGGAGGAGCCCTCCTGACCCCGTTCCGCCATTCTACTCGTCGGCGCGCTGGCTGACGCGAACTCGCCAAGCATAATGGTCCGGCGCCTGCGCGGCGCAGGCGGGATCGCGAAAATGCTGCGTGAGCGATTGCCGCCAGGTCGCCGTGGTGTTTCCGGTCGTCATGTGCGGCGTGGCACTGTGATGAAAACTCACGCTTCCGGGTTCGAGTGGACAGGCAACGATGTCGCTGTCGGGCGGAACACCGCACACGAGGAGGTCGCTTGCCATTTCCGCCGGGTTGCGGTGCTCGAGCAGTTCCTTGTGTCCTCCCCGGACAAAATGCATGCAGCCATTCTCGACGCTGACGGGATGAAACGCGGTCCAGCATGTCACGCCGCGGTCGCGCAGCGTTCTTCCCCAATAGGCTTCGTCCTGATGCCACGGCGTCGGCGCGCCGCGGCCCGGTGGCTTGGCCAGGAATTGCTCGTACCAGAATTCCATTTCCCGGCCCATCAGCGCGCCGCCGAAATGGCCGGCCCAGCGCCGGAAGCGAGACTGTGGTAACCAGGGGAACAGGCGGTCCACGCCGCTCTGGACGATGCGGAAGGCGCGCTCGTCGAGCGGTTCTCCACGCCGCCAATCCCAGTCCTTTCCCCAATCGGCCGGACGGCCGATCAT
>DASVNU010000364.1:0-4855 GCA_036383655.1 Sphingomonas sp.
CAGGGCGAGGGTCCAGCCCTATGCGTCGATCGACGTCCCCAATTGCGCGTTGACCAGGCCGCCGTCGACCACCAGCGTATCGCCGACGACATAGTCCGACGCGCGGCTCGCCAGGAAGATCGCGGCGCCGGCCATGTCTTCATCGGTGCCGATGCGGCGCATCGGAATGCTCCTGGCAACCTCATCGCCGTGATCGCGCGCGGCGCGGTTCATCTCGCTGGCGAAGGCGCCGGGCGCCAGGCTGGTGACGATGATCGCGTCCTTGATCAGCCGCGCCGCCATCCGCTTGGTAAGATAGATCAGCGCCGCCTTGGAGGCATGATAGCTGTACGTTTCCCACGGATTGAGCCTCAGACCGTCGATCGAGGTGATGTTGATGACCTTGCTCGGCTTGTCGTAGCTCGCCTGCGCCTTGAGCAGGCCATGCAGTGCCTGGGTCAGGAAGAATGGCGATTTGACGTTCAAGTCCATCACCTTGTCCCAGCCGCTCTCCGGAAAATCCTCGAACGGCACGCCCCAGGCGGCGCCGGCATTGTTGACCAGAATGTCGAGATGATCCTCATGCTCGGCCAGCTTGGACGCGAGCGCCTTGCAGCCGTCGACGGTCGAGACATCCATCGGAAGGGGAATGCAATTGGGACCGAGCTCGGCGGCGGTCTCTTCGCAAGCCGGTGCCTTGCGCGACGAGATATATACCTTGGCGCCCTGCGCGATATAGCCCGCGGCAATCATCTTGCCGATGCCGCGCGATCCGCCGGTAATCAGCGCGACGCGCCCTTCGAGGCTGAAGAACTTGCTGGTGTCCATGTCTGTCTCCTGTTTCTCAATCCGTCATCCCAGCGAAAGCTGGGATCTTGCGCCGCAGGCGGCACGGTCTTCGCGCCGTCGCTTGAGACCCCAGCTTGCGCTGGGGTGACGGCTTATTTCGCTCCCTGAATTCACCCCCCGCGCTTCAAGGTCTCGCGGGCGATGATGAGTTGCTGGATCTGGCTGGTGCCTTCGTAGATACGGAACAGCCGGACGTCGCGGTACAGACGCTCGATGCCGTAATCGGCGATATAGCCGGCGCCGCCGTAGATCTGCACCGCGCGGTCGGCGACGCGGCCGACCATCTCGCTGGCGAAGTACTTGGCCGCGGCGGATTCCATCACGACGTCCTTGCCCGCGTCCTTGGCGGCGGCGGTTTCGAGGACGAGCGCCCGCGCGGCGAGCGCCTCGGTCTTCGAATCGGCGATCATTGCCTGGATCAATTGATGCTCGGCGATCGGCTTGCCGAATTGCTTGCGCTCGCTGGCATAGGCGACGCAATCGGCGATCAGCCGCTCGGCGACGCCGACGCAGACCGCCGAGATATGCAGCCGTCCGCGGTCGAGCACGCGCATCGCGATCTTGAAGCCTTCGCCCTCGGCGCCGAGCCGGTTCTCGACCGGCACTACCACCTCATCGAAGATCACGTCGGCGACCTTGGCGCCCTTTTGCCCCATCTTCTTCTCGGGTTCGCCGATCGACACGCCGGCAAGCTCGCGCGGCACCAGGAAGGCGGAGACGCCGCGCCCGCCGGGCGCGTCGCCGGTGCGCGCCATCACGGTGAACAGGTCGGCCTTGTCGGCATTGGTGATGAAGCGCTTGGTCCCCGACAGGCGGTAGGCCTGGCCGTCCCAGACGGCCCTGGTTTTGACGGCCCCCGAATCGGACCCGACATCGGGTTCGGTCAGCGCGAAGCTGGTGATGATCTCGCCGCTCGCGATCCTGGGCAGCCACTCGGCTTTCTGCTCGGCGCTGCCCGCCATGACCAGGCCCTGGCTACCGATCCCGACATTGGTGCCGAAGCTCGATCGGAACGCGGGCGTGGTGCGGCCGAGTTCGATCGCGACCCTGACCTCTTCGAGCATGGTCAGGCCGAGCCCGCCATATTCCTCGCCGATCGACAGGCCGAACAGCCCCATCGCCTTCATCTCGGCGGTGACGTCGTCGGGGATCGCGTCCTGCGCTTCCACCTCGGCTTCGAGCGGGCGGAGCCGTTCGGCGACGAAGCGGCGAACGGTGTCGATCAGTGCGTCGAAGGTTTCGGCGTCGAGCGCCATGACGTTCCTCTCCCCAAGTCCAACTCGTCATGCCGGGCTTGTCCCGACATCCAACGTCCAACAACGGCCGGATTCCGTTGTGGAGGGTTGGACCCGGCACAGGGCCGGGGTGACGGTTGGTAGTTTGGCGGCAAGCTCGCTGCAACATCAAACAAACCCGAAATTCGAAAAGCCGGATTGACCGGACCCTAACGCCTTCTATGCTGTTCCAAAATATACATGCAGGAGAATGGAATGCGGTTTCAGGGCAAACGCGCGGTCGTCACTGGCGGCGCCTCCGGCATCGGGCGCGCGACCGCATTGCGACTGGTCGAGGAAGGCGCGGATGTCGTGATCGGCGACGTCGATGTCGCGGGCGGGCAGGAGCTTGCCGAGACGTCGAACGGGCGCATCCGCTTCCAGAAAACCGATGTGACCCAGGCCGCCGATATCGAAGCATTGATGGCCGCCGCCGACGCCGCGGGCGGGCTGGATGTCGTGTTCAACAATGCCGGCGCGGCAGGATCGCGCGACAAGATCGACGAGATTTCGCCCGACGATTGGGATCGCACGATGAGTTTGTTGCTGCGCTCGGTCGCGATGGGCATTCGCTATGCCGCGCCGCTGATGGCGAAGCGCGGCGGTGGCGCGATCGTCAACACGTCGAGCGTCTCGGCGTTGGGCAGCGGCTATGCGCCGACCGCTTATTCGACCGCCAAGGCGGGCGTGCTCCATTTGACCAAGATGGCCGCCGCCGACCTCGCCAAGCATCGCATCCGCGTCAACGCGGTGGTGCCGGGGTTCATCACCACCAACATCTTCACCTCGGCACTCGGGCTGGACGGCGCGGTGCGCGACCATGTCAACGGCGTGATCGCGCAGACCGCGGCCAACGCCCAGCCGGTGCAACGCGCCGGCCGGCCCGAGGACATCGCGGCGGCGGTCGCTTATCTGGCGAGCGACGACGCCAGCTTCGTCACCGGGACGCACATCCTGGTCGACGGCGGCATGCTGATCGGCACGCGCGCGAGCTGGGACGACAGCGTGCCCGGCCTGTTCTCGTCACTGGAGGCGGCCGCCTCGTGAGCAAGCCGGCGACGCCGGCGGCGCGGCGGCTTTCGACCTGGACGACCGCCAGTTACGGCTTCGGGTCGGTCGCTTACGGCGTCAAGGATGCCGGGTTCGGCACGTTCCTGCTGATCTTCTACAACCAGGTGGTCGGGCTCGATGCGTCGACGGTCGGGCTGGTCATTTTCATCGCTCTGGTCTGCGACGCGTTCGTCGATCCGCTGATCGGCGTGCTGTCGGACCGCACGCGCGGTCGCTGGGGACGGCGTCACCCGTGGATGTATGCGGCCGCGCTGCCGATCGCGATCGGGTGGCTGTTGTTGTGGAACCCGCCGCATATGGGCGGCGGCGCCACGCTCGCCTGGCTGTTCGTGACCGCGGTCGTCGTGCGCAGCGCGGTCAGTTGCTACGAAGTACCGTCGCAGGCGCTGACGCCCGAGCTGACCGCCGATTATGATGAGCGGACGCGGATCACCTCATACCGTTATCTGTTCGGCTGGGCGGGCGGGCTGACGATCCTGCTGCTCGCCTACGGCGTGTTCCTGACGCCGTCGGCGGCCTATCCCAACGGCCTGCTCAATCGCGTCGGCTACGGCCATCTGGCGATCGCTAGTGCCGTCATCATGGCGGTCGCGATCCTGGCCTCGGCGTTCGGAACGCATCACGAAATCGCACGGCTGCCCAAGACGGTGGTGCGCAGCCAGTCGCTCGGCGCGCATTTCCGCGAGCTGTGGGAAACGGTAAAGAACCGCGGCTTCCTGATCCTGATGCTGGCGGGGGTGTGCGCCTATACCAATCAGGGGGTCAACTACGCGCTGTCCAACTACACTTATAGTTACGTCTGGCAGTTCAAGTCCTGGACGCTGCAACTGCTGCCTTTCGCGCTGATGCTGGGCGCGGCGCTCGCCTTCGTCATCGCGCCGGCGGTCGGCAAGCGGACGAGCAAGCCGCACGCCGCGATGGCGTTCGTGCTGGCGGCGGCGGTGGTCCAAACCATGCCCTATTGGCTGCGGTTCGCCGGCGTCGTGCCCCAGCCGGGATCGAGCGCGCTGGTGTTCCTGTTGCTGCCGATCTTCGTCATCGGGACGGCGCTCAGCGTGTCGTCGTTCATCCTGGGCGCGTCGATGATGGCCGACGTCGTCGAGGATTCGGAGGCGCGAACCGGCCGCCGATCGGAGGGCGTCTATTTCGCGGGCTCGTTCTTCGTCCAGAAATGCACGTCGGGTCTGGGGATCATGATCGTCGGTCAGCTGCTCGATCTCGTATCGTTTCCCAAGGGCGCGAAGCCCGGCATGGTGCCGGTGGCGGTGATCGATCACCTGACGCTCGCTTTCATCCTGATCTATGGCTCACTGGCGGTCGTGGCGGCTGTCCTGTTCGCCAAATTCCCGTTCGGCCGCACCGAACACGAAGCGCGATTGGCGCGGATGATCGCGGCGGCGGAGGCCGAAGGCGCTCCCCACGCACCGTGATACCGGTAGCGATTCGCCGGGTTTCGGCCACAAAATGTAGGTGCTGCAGGTGCGAAACAGGTCGGCGCGGCGGCCTGACGGGGCATTCACCGGCGACGAAACACCGTTCGTCGTGAAAGGTTCCGTTCATCGCGCCGACAGGGTTCCCATGTCGGTTTTGTCCACCTAACCCACCATCAACAGTTCAACGGGCCTTTCGGGGGGTCGCATGAAATTTGGTGGTTTTGCAGCGCGATTCGCGCTGGTGGCGGT
>DASVNU010000365.1:0-3626 GCA_036383655.1 Sphingomonas sp.
TCGAGCACCTCGTCGAGCACGTTGGTCAGAAAGGCGAAGGTCGCGTCGTCGGTGTTGTAGAGATTGTACAACACGCCCCAGTCCGAACTCGGCGCCATGGGTGGGGTCGCGGTCGAGCCGAGCGCGGGATAGGCGGCGATCGCCGCGGTGGCGTGTCCCGGCATGTCGATCTCGGGCACGATCGTGACGTGGCGCGCGGCGGCATAAGCGACGATCTCGCGGATCTCGGCCTTGGTGTAGAATCCGCCATAGCGCACCGGTTTGCCGGTCTTCGGGTCAAGCCCCGCGGCGCCCGCCGGCTGGCGCCACGCGCCGATCGCGGTCAGCCGCGGATATTTGTCGATCTGAATCCGCCATCCCTGATCGTCGGTCAGGTGCCATTGCAGGACGTTGAGCTTTTCCATCGCCAGGCGATCGATCAGCTGTTTCACATAGGCCGGCGGCTGGAAGTGCCGCGCGGAATCGAGCATCACTCCGCGCCAGGTGAAGGCGGGCGCATCGTCGATCGACACCGCGCCGATCCGGCCGTTTGGTGATGCGGCGATCAACTGCCAGAGCGTGGTCGCACCATAATAGAGACCGGTATCGGTCGACGCCGAGACAGTCGCGCCCGCGGGGGTCACGCGCAGTCGATAGGCCTCCCCGCCCTTGATAGACGGATCGCGGCGGAAACGGATCGCGCCGGTCTTCGCCAGGGCGAGCCGCGGCCCGCCGGTCCGCGCCACCAGTTCGGCCAGCCGCCGCGCCGCCGCGCCGCCACCCGCGTCATCGACGGCGATCGTCGCGTGCGCGAAGGCGAAGCTGCCAGACGCGTCCCTGACGGACGCGGGAAGCGGCAGCAGATCCGGCGTACCCGCCGCCGCGGGGACGGCGATCGTTGCCGCGAGCAACAGACAGCTGGTCAATCTCAAGCACCTGCTCCCGGAAGTGGCACGCTAAGACTAGGCGGTTTCGGCCGCCGCTCAATCGTCGAGTGTATCTTCAATCCTCCCCCGTCAGGGGGAGGTGTCAGCCGCAGGCTGACGGAGGGGGAGGAAGCATGACGACAATTGGCTGCCGTCCGCCCCCTCCGTCGCGCTTCGCGCGCCACCTCCCCCTGGCGGGGGAGGATCAATTGTTTCGCTCCCTTGCGATCGGGCAAAAAGAAGGGCGGCGGGAAACCTGGCATCAGAGCCCCCGCCGCCCATCCCCCTTTTCACAAAGGTCAGTAGTTGAAGTTGATCGTCGCCAGGAACTTGCGCCCGCTCCGGTACACGCCGCGCGGCAGCGCGAGGGTGTTGGCATAGGCATAATATTGGCTGTCGGTCAGGTTCTGCCCCGAAGCGGTCACCGCGACATACTTGTTGATCCTGAACGTCGCCGAGGCATCGACATTGGCGCTGGCGCGCACGAACATATTGTCGCCGCGGTCGATGCCGGTGAAATATTTCGACCGCCAGGTATAGGTGCCGCGCAGCGAGAACGGGCCGCTTTCGAAGAACGGGCTGACGTTCACCTGGTGCTTCGAATTGTACGGCAAGGGGTCGCCATTCGATCCGCTCGCATCCGAATAGGTATAGTTGGCGAGCACGCCGAAGCCCCAGGGCAGGTTCTGCTGATAGGCGATCGCGAAACCCTTCGACGTCGCCTGGCCGGCATTGAACGGACGGCTGATCAGGTAGGACGTGACCATGTTGCGGCTCACGTTGAAGTGATCCTCGGGCATCGTCTTCGACAGGATGTAGTTGCCGATATCCTTGTAGAACACCTCCGCCGCCAGCACCGAATGGCGCGAGAAATACCATTCGAGCGAGGCGTCGTAATTGGTCGCCTCATACGGATTGAGGTTGGGGTTGCCGCCGCTGCCGGTCAGGATCTGGTCCGACAGCTGGAAGAAGTTGGTCATGTCGGAATAATTGGGTCGCGCGATCACTTCCGACGCCGCGAAACGGAAGATCAGATTCTCCTTGAGATTGATCGCGACGTTCACGCTCGGCAGGAAGTTGCTGTATTTCTTCGAGGTGGTCTGCCAGGCCCAGTCGGGCTGGCTGGTGCAAGGCGCACCGGGCTTGCAGACATAGCCGGCGCTGTCGCTCTTGGTGTCGACGTAGCGCAGGCCGACATTGCCGCGCAGCGGGCCGGATTCGAAATTCGCCTGGATATAGGCGGCGTTGATATTCTCCTTCACGTCCCAATTGCCGGCGGTGAATTCGGGCGCGGCGAATTGCGACGGCACCGGCATCGTCCCGCCGACGGGCAGCCATTTGCCGCTCTCGACGTAATTGACCATCGAATTGCCGTTGATGATGAAGCGGCCGGTCATCTGATCGTTCACGCCGCCGAAGCCGCTCAGATAATTGTCGCTGGCCTGGGTGGGATCGAACGCCGAAGCCGAGACGGCGAAGCCCGACAGGGTCGCGCCCGAATAGGCCTGGGTGGTCTCATGCTTGCGGTATTTGTAGCCGAGCTGGATGCTCTTGAGCGTGCCGTCGAACTTGATCGTCAGGTCGCCCTGGGCATAGCGTTCCTTGTCGGTGGTCGGCTTGTCGACCAGATTGCCGCCCCAACCGGGATCGGTCACGAACGCGGCGGCGTTACCCAGCACGTTGGTCGAATAGTTGAGCACGCCCGGCGCCTTGGGCGCACCGCTGATGTCGAGCGCGTAATCTGCCTTGTTCAGGAATTCCAGGAACACCTGGTGCTTGCTGCCGCCATCGGCATCGGAAATGCCGCCCTCGACGCTCAGGTTGAAGCGGTCGTCATTCCATTCGAGCTTGCCGTGATAAGTGTTCGAATGCATCTCGGCGAGGCGATATTGCGCGTCGTACACCGACAGAGCGTTCTTGAACGTCGCGCTGGAAACGATGCCGTTATTGACGGTCAGTCCGCTCAGCGACCCCGCGCTGTTCCAGGTATTGCCCGGGAAGGCGTAGAGCGACTGGTTGAAGTTGTTGTACTTGGCGTCGATCTTGAGCCAGTCGAAGGTCAGGGTCAGCTGGTCGACGGGCTTCCACTGCGCGGTCGCCGAATAGGTGTTGCGCTCGCGCGTCTGCTCGAAATAGCTGGTGCCGAAGGCATTGGGGAATTTGGCGTTGGGGTTGGCGAGCAGGGTGGTGGCGCAGGTGCCGGTGCAATTGCCCGTGCCCGTGATCCCCGACCCGACCGGAATCATGCTCTGCGGCAGCGAACTGGTCTTGGCGTCGTTGGCGCCGTTCCAGAAACTGGCCGGGATCGTCCCATAGCTTTCGAGGCCGTCGCGGCGCAGCCGGTCCTTGGCGTGCTGGAACGAGGCGAGCAGGCCGATCGTGCCCGACGCATTGTGCCAGCTGGCCAATGCCGAGCCCTGGAAATCGCCCTTTTTCGAGCGGTCGTTGTAGAGCCCGCCCACCGTGGCGGCGAGCACCAGCGGCTTGAGGTCGAGCGGCTTGCGCGTCAGCACGTTGACCGTGCCGCCGATCGACCCTTCGTCGATCCGCGCCTCGGGCGACTTGTAGACGTCGACGCGGCTGACCAGCTGCGGCGCGAGCAAAGCGTAGTTGAACGTGCGGCCCGGCGTATCGAGGATGAACCAGTCGGCCGACGCCACCGCCTGGCCGTTGAGCAAGGTGCGGTTGAGCGCCGGGTCGGTACCCAGGATCGAGACCTTC
>DASVNU010000366.1:0-9416 GCA_036383655.1 Sphingomonas sp.
GTGGCTACCGAACTCTACGCCCTTACCGCGCCTGTTTTCGTGCGCGCGCTGACGAATCTCGACAAGATCCTCGACAAAGGCCGCGCTTTTGCCGCCGAAAAGGGGATCGACGAGCAGGAACTGCTCGAGGCGCGCCTGATCAGCGACATGGGCAACCTCACCTCCCAAATCCAGCGCGCGAGCGATTCCTCGAAAGGCTGCATGGTGCGCCTGGGCGGGGTCGAGAATGTCGTCATGGAGGACAATGAAGCGACGTTCGATGATTTGAAGGCGCGCATCGCCAGGACGATCGACTTCGTGAAATCGGTCCCGGCCGACGCGATCAACGGCAAGGAAGATGCCGAGGTCGTGCTCAAATTCCCCAATGGCGAATTCAAGTTCGATGGCCGCTCGTTCCTGCTCGGCTTCGTCCACCCGAACTTCTATTTCCACGTGACGACGGCTTATGCGATCCTGCGCATGAAGGGCGTGCCGCTCGGCAAGATGGACTATCTCGGCGGCATTTGATCGCCGACGGACCGCCGGCGCGCAGAAAATGGCGTCGGCGGTCAGTGCCCGAACAGCAGCCGGTCGTGTAGATACTGGCTGTCGGCCTTGTAATAGCGATCGAACCACGTTTCGGTCGCACCGCTCAGCGCCACCGGCTTGGCCAAGGTCAGCGCCGCCGTGGCCGCCGGTTTCGCGCCCTTGGGTTCGACCTTCGCCTCGCTCATCTTCGACCGGAAATGGAGGTGGTCGAACAGGCGCACCGCCTCGATCGCATAAGCGGTGGCGACGACCGGGTCCTGAATCATCACGAGATGGTCGCCATTCCCGCTTTCCCCGCTCGGCGACAGATTGGACGAGCCGGTGAACACCTTGGCGGTCGGCAGGCCGAAGTCGGTGACGACGAACTTGTTGTGCAGGTTGATGCCCTTGCCGCCTTGCCATTCGGCGCCGAACGGCGGCGGCGCGTTCTTGGCGAGGTACGCGAAATCGACCACGCCGATCGTCCCATCGGGCTTGTGGACGTTGAGCGCCTTGCCCGCCTGATCGACCACGCCATAGCTGAACAGCGGTCGCGTCGCGAGGCGGTCGAGCGCCGTGCGCACCGATCCGCTCTTGATCGCGTTGAGGAAGGCGATCGAGAAGAACACCGACGACGTCGCCTGATCGATCGCCGCGCCGACCGGCGAGAGACCCAGTTCGTTGTCGGGGTGCGGCGACAGCGCGATCTGGACGGTCGGCTTGTCGGGGCTGGTGAAGGCGAACCACTTCTTCGCCATCGCCGAACCAGTGAAGGTTTCGGGATTTTGGAACGCGGCCTCGAAATAGTCGCCGAACAAGCCCGCGATGCCCGGATCGCTGAACAGCAAGGCGTTGTTCGCCTGGATGTAGAAGGCGCGGTAGCTGAAGTTGGTCGATCCCAGCAGCACGCGCTGCGCGACGCCGTTGCGGCGCAGGATGATCACCTTGTTGTGCTGCAGCCCCTGGAAGTGCATCCGCCGCACCTGGCCGTTGGTGCTCGTCATCAACCGCGCCGAGGCCTTGCCCTCGGCACCATCCGGCTGGTTGTGATCCTTGGGGCTGTCGTCGATCACCGCGCGTAACCGTGGCCCGAGCTTCTCGAGCCGATCGACCAGCCAGCCGAGATTGAGATCATAGGCAAAGAAGTCCATCGTCAGCGTGGTGTCGGCGACCGCTTCGTCGACCAGCGACTGGACGATCGCCGCCGCCTCGAATCCCAGCCAGGTATAGGGATTGTCGTCACTCGGCTTGGCCGGATCGAACGGCGGCGTGAAATCGAGCCCCACCGCGTTGGTCGCGGGCAGGATGTCGGCGCGATTGGCGAATTTGTCGCGATAGGCCTGTGACGACGCAAAGGCGCGCGTGAAGCCGATGTCGAGAAAGCCCGGATGGGTAACGGGATTGAGGTTGATATTGGCGACGAGTTGCGTGCCCGCGACCAGCGACCCGTCGGTCGGCATGTGCATCATGGTCACGCGATACGAGTACAGGCCGTCGATCGGATCGTACGGGAAATGCACCCAGCGAAACTTCTGGAACGGCGCCTCGGTCGACGGGAATTGGACGTCGCCATTGACCGTGCTTCCCGCGGGATAGGCAAAGGCCAGGCGATTACGCAGCGGCTGGAAATCGGTGCCGCCGGGATGCAGCACCTCAATCGAGAAGCCGACGAAATCGGCTTCCGGCGCGTCGACGTCCATGCCGATCAGGCACATGCGTTCGCCGCGCCACAATTTCAGGTGGAATCCGTCCTTGCTGGCGCTGTCCATGGCGTTGCCCCCCTGTCAGGTGAGTCGCGATCGACTTTATCGCATCGCACGATGACAGGCCCGCGAATTCAGGTCCGCATCGGATCGACCTCCACCATCGTCGTCGCCAGCCGATCGGCCTGCGCGCGGTCGTGCGTCACCATCAGGATCGGCAGCCGCAGCCGGTCGCGAATTTCGAGGATCGCGCGTTCGACCTCGGCGGCGCGTGCGCGATCGAGCGAAGCGGTCGGTTCGTCGAGCAGCAGGAAGGCGGGATCGCTGAGCAGGGCGCGGCCGATCGCGACGCGCTTCGCCTCCCCGCCCGACAATGTCCGCGGCCAGCGGTCGAGCAAGTGAGTTATGTCGAGCAGGTTGGCGACGCCCTCAACCGCCGCCGTCCGGCACGCGCCATAGCGAAGGTTCGCCGCGACTCTCAGGTGCGGGAACAGTCGGGCTTCCTGGAAGACATAGCCGGCGCGGCGGCGTTCGGGCGGCACGTCGATACCGTCGCCGAACAGCTCCGCGCCGCCGACCCGGATATGCCCGCGATCGGGCCTGAGCAGCCCCGCCACCATATGCAGCACGCTGGTCTTGCCCGCGCCCGACGGGCCGAACAGCACGGTCAATCCCGCGCCCGCCTCCAGCCGCAGCGCAATCTCGGCATCGCCGAGCCGCTTCGAGACATGGAGATCAAACGCCATGGACCATCGCCGCGCGCATCCGCCGCGCCAGCAGCTCCGACGCGACCAGCGCCGCCAGCGCGACCGCGACCGACAGCGCCGACAAGCGTAGCGCGATCGCGTCGCCATCGGGGCGTTGCAGCGCGGCGTAGATCGCCAGCGGCAAGGTCTGCGTCTGGCCCGGCACATTGGAGACGAAGGTGATCGTCGCGCCAAACTCTCCGAGCGACCGCGCGAAGCCGAGCACGGTGCCGGCAAGCAGGCCAGGCAGGCTCAACGGCAGGGTAATCGTCCAGAACACCCGCCACGGGCTCGCACCCAACGTCCTTGCCGCGCCTTCGAGGCGGCGATCGACCGCTTCGATCGACAGCCGGATCGCGCGCACCATCAAGGGCAGCGCCATCACCCCGGCAGCAATCGCCGCGCCGGTCCAGCGGAACAGCACGCCGTCGCTGAGAACACCCAGCGGCCCGCCCGGCGCGAAGGCGAGCAGCAGGAACCATCCGGTGACCACCGGCGGCACCACTAGCGGCAGATAGACGATCGCCTCGATCAGGATCTTGCCCGGAAACCGGCCACGCGCAAGCAACCAGGCGATCGCGAAGGCGATTGGCAGCGTCGCCAGCGTGGCGACGAGCCCGACGCGCAACGACAGCGCGACAATTCCCCATTCCTCGGGGGTCAAGCCGCGCGCTCTACTTCATCGTCACCCCGGCCTTGTGCCGGGGTCTGCGGAGCCGCGAGCGATGCGGCCTGCGGCTCGGCGGATGCCGGGACAAGCCCGGCATGACGGTGTAGGGTAATCACCGCGAGGGTGCCGAGAAACCGAAACGCGCGAAGATCGCCCGTCCATGCGGCGACAGCAGGAAGCGGCGAAAGCCCTCGGCCTCCGGGTTGGTCGATCGCGCCAGCCGCGCGACCGGATAGAGGATCGGCGGATGACTGGTCCGCGGAAACACGCCGGCCACGCGCACCTTGGCTGACGCCCTGGCGTCGGTCAGATAGACGATCCCGAACGGCGCCGCGCCACGTTCGACCAATGTCAGCGCGGCACGGACATTTTCCGCGCGCACCACCTTGGGCGCCACGGCATTCCAGGCCCCCAGTTTCTCCAGCGCCGCCTTGCCGTATTTGCCCGCCGGGACACTGTCCGGATCGGCCATCGCCAGCGGTCCGGCGCCCAACAGGCGCGCAAGCCGGTGCCCGCTGGTCGGGACCGACGAGTGCCGGCCGGCGGGTTCGACCACCACCAGCCGATTGCCGACCAGGTCCGCGCGGCTTCCCGGGGCAAGCAATCGCTTGGCCGCGAGCGCGTCCATCCACTCCTCGTCGGCCGAAACGAACAGATCGCCCGGCGCCCCCGCCTCGGCCTGGCGCGCCAAGGTCGACGACGCGGCAAAGGAGATGACCGGTTGCGGGTGCCCAGCCTTCGTCCACGCGTCTGCCGCTGCGGTCAGCGATTCCTGCAGGCTTGCCGCGGCGAGCACGATCGGCGCCTGTGCCGACGGCGCCGCGCCGATCGACAGCGCGGCCAATCCGGCCAGGACGAGGCCCAACACCGGGCGGCGCGTGAACGACTGGATCATGCCGTCGCGCATACACCGCGCGACGGGCGCCTCAAAGCACGCGATAGGTCGCGATGTCGGCGCGAATGCCGTGCGCGGCGAAAAAGGCGTTGCGATCAAACCGCCGCGTCGCCTGGTGGCGCGCGATCGCGGCGGCGACGATCGGGATGACCTCGTCGCTTTCCCATTCGGCGACCGTGACGAAATTATATTCGCCCGGTCCACCGACCTGTTCGAGCAGATCGTGGCGGACGAAGCCGGGCTGCGCGCGCATCACGGCGTCGGTCTCGTCGACCGCGTCGATGAACGCCTGGCGCGCCGCGTCCGGCACGATGAACTTGTCGACGCGATAGAAGGGAGCGGTAGCCATGAACATTGTCTCCTGATGGTCGTGAACCCCGGCGTCGAAGCGATTGCCGGCGCCGCGAGACGCGCTTATGCGACCTCAAGCTTGGTTCAGGTCAAGGGACTTTTCGCATGCAGAACATCCCCGCGATGCTGTCGGTCGGAGAGGTCGCGAAGCGCAGCGGCGTCGCGGTGTCGACGCTCCATTTCTATGAGGCCAAGGGCCTGATCAGCGCCGAACGGTCGGGCGGCAACCAGCGCCGATTTCGCCGCGGCGTGCTGCGCCGGGTGGCGGTGATCAAGATCGCGCAGCGCACCGGCATTCCGCTCGGCGAGATCAAGGCCGCGCTCGAATCGCTGCCCGCCGACCGTCCGGTCTCGGGCGAGGATTGGCGGCGTATGTCGGCGGCATGGCGCGACGATCTCGACCATCGCATCGCGCAGTTGACCTCGCTGCGCGATCAGCTCGGCAGTTGCATCGGCTGTGGCTGCTTGTCGATGGAGGATTGCCCATTGCGCAACCCCGCCGACCGGCTGGGCCATGGCGGCGCCGGACCGCGCCTGATCGAGGATTAACGCGTCGCCTGCACACGCCCGGTGCGCTGCAGCTTGCCCCAGCCGACGCGGGGACCGCGCAACGCCTGGGTGATCGCCTTCAACACGACATAATACATCACCTGGCGATAGCCGATCCGCTGCGGGATCAGCAGCCAGAGCAGCGACCATTTCTCGCGGCGTTCGAGCGCGAAGGCGACGATCGCGGAGAGCAGGTCGATCGCGGTGAAGATAAGCCAATAGGCCAGCATCTTCTCGATACTGTGCTGGGTCTGCGCCCAGCCATGTTGCTCGACCGCGAGCCAGGTCATCGCGA
Source organism: Sphingomonas sp. (assembly GCA_036383655.1). Taxonomy (GTDB): domain Bacteria; phylum Pseudomonadota; class Alphaproteobacteria; order Sphingomonadales; family Sphingomonadaceae; genus Sphingomonas. The sequence goes on from DASVNU010000366.1 coordinate 5,717, forward strand.
AGCTGACGATCAGCGCCAGATCGATGATCGGGCTGATCGCGGCGAGTACGATCTGGAACACGATCGCCTGGGGCAGGCCGACCCAGGCCAGCCCGCGCGGTTTGCCGCGGCCGATGATCGAGCCGTGCTTCCACAGGCATTGCAGCGTGCCGTACGCCCAGCGGAAACGCTGTTTGGCGAGGCCCTTGAAATTCTCCGGGCTTTCGGTCCAGGCGATGGCATATTGATCGTAATGGACCTTCCATCCGGCGCGCTGGATCGCGATCGTCAAATCCTGATCCTCGGCCAGCGTGTCGTCGGGATAACCGCCGACCGACCGGATCGCCTCCAGCCGCCACGCCCCGACCGCGCCCGGCACCACGGTCATCGCGTTGAGGCTGGCGAGCGCGCGGCGTTCGAGGTTCTGCGCGGTGATATATTCGAGCGCCTGCCATTTGGTGACCAGATTGACGCGATTGCCGACCTTGGCGTTGCCCGCGACGGCACCGAGCCTCGGGTCGCCGAACCAGCGCGACAGGCGCGCGATCGTGGTCGGCTCGAACTGGGTGTCGGCGTCGAGCGCGATGACGATCTCGCCGGTCGCAAGCTCCAGACCCCGGTTGAGCGCGCGCGCCTTGCCGCCATTTTCCAGCGTCAGCAGGCGAACGCGCGGCTCGCCGGCGAAGGCAGAAGCGACGATTTCGCTGGTGCGATCCTTCGACCCATCGTCGATCACGATGATCTCGATCCGCACATCGGTCGAGGCGAGCACCGTCCGCACCGACCGCTCGATCACCGCTTCCTCGTTATAGGCCGGGATCATCACCGTCACGAAGCGGTCGGGATCGATCGCCGGGAACACCGTGCGCCCTTCGCGCCGTGCCTGAAACAGCGCGAGCGCCGACAGGACGACCGCGCGCAGGATGCCGATCGAGATCGCGAAGACGAAGATCCAGCCGAGTGCGGTGACCATCGCACCCAGCGTGCCGAACAGGAACAGGTCAGCCTCAGCCGCGGCACGATCGCCCGACGAAATCGCCGGCATCGCCTGGTCGCGCGACAGGCCGGCGAGCGTCGAGACGGGAACGAACGAGAATCCCATCGCGCGCAGTTTCTCGATGATCACCGGCAACGCCTCGATCGTCTGCTGGCGGTCGCCGCCGGCGTCGTGGAGCAGCACGATATTGTGGCTGCACTGCAAATCGTCGCCCGATGCGCAACCCGTACCACCCTTGGCGACGCCATTGACGACATTATCGATGATCGCCTGCACGCCCGGCCGTTGCCAATCCTCGGCGTCGACGTGCAGACCGACCGAAATATAGCCGCGCTCCTGCGCGCGGAATACCGGCCCGAGTTCGTCCGCCGTGGTCGGCTCGGCGTCGCCGAAATAGGGTGCGCGGAACAGGCGTAGCGAACGCCCGGTGAACGCCTGGAACAACCGCTGGTTGGCGTTGAGCTCGAAATCGGTGTCGGTCGCCGAGGCGCCAGCGAGATTGGGATGCGTATAAGTATGACTGCCGACCTCATGCCCCTCGCGCACGATGCGTTGGAGCAACCCGCGTTCGGTCAGGCCGTTCTCCCCCACCATGAAAAAGGTCGCCGGCACGTTGTAACGCTTCAGGATGTCGAGGATTCGCGGCGTCCATTGCGGATCGGGGCCGTCGTCGAAGGTCAGCGCGATCTGGTTCGGGCTATAGCCGGTGCGCCGAATCATATATTGGCTGGGCAGCTTCAGGAAATCGACGCCGGTGATGTTGCCATCGCGCCCGGTCGTTACCTTGCGCTGCCCGGCGGCGGGGGTCGCCCCGACCTTCAGGATTTCGCCGCGTCCCTCGATGTCGACGTCGGTACCGTTCGGGATCGGCTCGATCGCGCTGGCGGGGGGCAAGGTCGGATGCGACTTGCCGAACATCGACCACACGCCCGGGTCTTCCGATCCCAGCCGCCACAGCGCGATACCGCCCAGCCCGGCACGACGCAGGAAGGAAATCTGGTTGTAGGCGGAGGCCGCGTCGAGGAACCAGACGACGTGCGTCTTGTTGTTCTCCTCGTAGGAAAAGCCCGAATTGCCGCTGACCCGATCGAATACCGGCATCGCTTCCGAATCGCGCGCGATCTGCCACGCTTCTTCAACCGTCTTCGAGTCGCTGCCGCCGGGGTACCAATCGTATCCGTAATTGCCGATCGTCACGACGAGTTTCGATGCGGAGATACCGCGCGCCGAATCCGCGACGGCGCGCGCGAACCAGGCCTGTGACGCCACCGGCCCGGGATCGCCCGAATTCTCATGCTCATCATACGCCATCAGAAACACGCGATCGACGATCTTGGCATAGGCCGGCAGGTTCCACGCCGGGTCGCCCACCGGCGCCGCCATCGCGATCAGCCAGCCGTGCCGATCGAACCGCGTGTTGGCTTCCGCCAGAAAGGTGAGATAGTCGCGCTGCGCCGAAGGCGGCAATTGTTCGAAATCGAAAAAGGCGCCGGCCGCATGATTGGCCAGCAACCAGGGCTCGAGTCGGTCGAGGAACTGCTCGCGCAGCTGGGGATCGTGCAGCATCGCCGCCATCCCGACGGGATCCCATTCCCCCTGGATCGCATTCTGGATCATCGGCAGGATCAGCGGGCGTCGGGCCGCGCTGTTGATCACCGCACGCCCGGCGATGTCGCTGAAAACGGTGACGGTGTGCTTGGGCCCGGTGATCGACACCCAGCCCGGGATTACCCAGTCGAGATCGTTGATGTGGCGCCGAAGCGATTCGGCGCTTTGCCCGTCCCACGGCACGTGAAAGGCGATGGCCAATGGCACGTCGCCAGCGGTCTTGGCTTGCTTCGCGCGCGTTTCGCCGGTCAGCTTGCGCGCATACCAGTCGACCGTCCGGCTGGTGCGTTTGAGCAGTGTTTCGTGCGGGGGCGCCAGGCGGTGCCGCTCGGAATTTATCGGCAGCAGCGGTTGCGACGGCACGATCCCGATCGACGCCGCGAATACCACCGTGGACAGCAGCAACAGCGCGATGAACGCCGCGACGCCGAGCGCGAAGCGCCGCCGCCGTCGGCCGGAAGCGTCATAGAAAACGGGGTTGCCGGCGGTGGTCATCGACGCGTGTCGTGGCACCGGTGGCGCCAGTCTTCAAGCGAATGCATCGATGTGGTGCGAATGATCGCGAGTCACGCCGCCGCACGCGCGGGCGCACGCTCGTACACCGCGAACAAATCGGCGAAATGCGCGTCCATCAGCCGTACCTCCGGCGCCAGCGCGGCCGCGCGCCGGCGTTCGCCCTGCGGGTCATCGCCCAGGAACGCGGTCAGCCGCTCGCCGAGATCGCGCGGATCGCACGCGGCATAGCGAATGCCGCATCCGGGCCGATGGTGATCGGCGGCGCCGCCGCGATCGGGCAGGATCAGCGGCAGACCGCTCGCCGCACCTTCGGCCGCGACCATGCAGAAGGTCTCGGCTTCGCAGCCATGGATCAGCGCGTCGGCGCTGGCGAGCATGCGCGCCAGCCTGTCGCGATCGGCGATCGCCGGGGCGACGATGATGTGCGGCGACCCGCGCGTCGCGCGAATCACCCGCGCGCGATCGCGCCCGGCGCCAAACAGGACCAGCCCGACCGCATGGTGCGTTCCCGCCGCCAGCACCGCCTCGCAGATCATCGGCCAGCGCTTCTCGGGCGCCATGCGGCCGAGCCCGACCAGCAAGGTCGCCTCGGGCGGCAGG
>DASVNU010000367.1:0-7855 GCA_036383655.1 Sphingomonas sp.
GCCGAGATCGTTGACGCCTTCGAGCAGGATCGCGACGCGCACGCCGCGCTGTCCAAGCACATCGCGCTCGAAGCGCTCGATCAGACTGGGGCCGATCCCGTCCGCGAGCACGCGATTACCGCTGATCCCGGCATTGATCACTCCCCAGCCAGCCGTCGCCCGGTCGGCACGCAGCCGCGCGGCCAGCGCATCCGGCCAGCGGGCATTCCTGTCGTCGCCCGAGCCATAACCGTCGGTGATCGAATCGCCGACGGCGACGACGACCGGTCCATCGCCTTCGACGTCGACTCCCGACAGTTGAAACCAGTGCGCCACGGCGCGTGCGTCGGGCAAATCGCGATCGGCGACATGATCGCCGCGCGCGATGAAGCTCGTCGCGCGCGACGCCGAATGGCTCGTCTCGACCGATGGTGCGGCGGGCAGGTGGATGCTGATCGCGAGGTCGGCCGCCGGCGCCACCCGGATCGCGACAGGGTCGGACAATATCTCGGCGCCCGCTGCTATGGTGACACCCGATTTGCCCGCGAACGCGAGCGTCCGGTCGCTCGATGGGGCGATTGCCGCACGGCCCGGCGCAATCGCCAGCGCGACATGCGCGGCATCGATCCTGAGCGGCGTCGTACCGAACAGGTTGGACAGCCTGACCCGGATGGCGCTGCCGCCGCGCGAGAGATGAACGATCTGGCGTAGCGTCGCGTCGTTGAACTGGTCGAGCGGGACCGCGTTCCTGGCGTCGGGAATTTGCTGGGCCGACGCCCAACTCGTCGTCCAGCCGCTGTCCTTTTCGCGCGGTGCGGCCAAGACCAATGTCGCGGCAAGCGACAATCCCGCTGCTACGACGGCATACCATCCCTTCACGGCCGACCCCTCTCAGTTAGCGTTATCACTATGGCCGCCCGCCCGACGCGCCAAGCCCCGAAGGTAGCGAACGCATCCGGCGCGTTCCGATCACCGCTGACGGCGCTTGCCGGGCGCCGAATCGAGATAGGCCATCACCCAGACCAGCGGCGCGTTCCAGTTGATCGCGACTTCGTTCATCGAATAAGCGAAATTGGCGTCGCGCCAGCAGCGCATGCCGACGCAATGCCCCTTCATCTTTCGCGCGACATCATCGGCCATCGCGATCGAATTGGGGCCGCCGGACAAGACACCGGGCGGGGGCGGCGGATAGCGCGGGTCGAGCGCATGCGCCCAGAAGCGGTGATGCGGATTCATCAGCGGATGCGTGCCGAAACCGCTGATGAAGCTCTGGTCGAGCGGGTTCCGGCCGAGCAGATAATCGACCACGTCATGCGCGCCATCGCGATATTTGCGCTCTCCGGTGATGCGCTCGGCCAGGCCGAGAAGGATCGCGCGATTGAGCAGCACGGCGTTCGATCCCCAGGTGAAAGCGGTCGAGGCGAACGGAATATGATAGCCCGAGCGCGTCTCTTCGGCGAGGAAGCCGTCCGCCGTCGTCACGATCCTGGCGCGTAGCCCGGCGCGTTCGGTTGCCGGAAGACCGTTCGGCAGCGTCGCAAGGCTGATCGTGCCGAGCGCGGCGACGTTCGCCCAATTCGCCTCCGTCAGTGGCGCGCGGAAGGCCTGCATCCGACGCAACGCATCGGCGAATATCGGGCGCCCGGTCGTCACATAAAGCTCAGCGGCGGCCCAATAGAATTCGTCCGATACGTCCTCGTCGCCATATCCGCCGCTGACGAACGTGGACGGCGCATATATCGCCGGGTTGCGCAGTGCGGCGGCGAAGGCGCGTTCGGCGGCGGTCAGGCATCGCCGCGAAAAGGCGGGATCGATCGTGCGCCAGATGCGCGCGCATTGCGCGGCGGTGGCGGCGAGATTGAGCGTCGCCGCGGTGCTCGGCGGATAGAGCAGTCGCGGCTGCGGATCATCCGCGGGCGCGGTCGGGAGCGGCGTCCAGACGCGATCGGCGACCTTGTGATGCGCCATGCCCGATGCGTCGATGTCGGTCAGTTTGAGCGCCGCGCGGCGTGGCTGATGTCCGACCGGGACCATCGCGTGCTTGCCGTCCGGGATCTGCATGGCGAGCATGAAGCGCATTTCCCAGCGCGCCTCATCGAGCAGGTCGTTGATGCGGTTCCCGCTTTCCGGGATCGCGACCTTGCCGTCGGCGAAGGCGTCGTCGCCGGTCAGCGCCTGTTGCTCGTACAGATCCTGCAGCGTCCACAGCGCGATGCCGCCATTGACGACATATTTGCCGTGGTCGCCGGCATCGTACCAGCCGCCCGTCACATCGAGCGTATAGTCGCAGCCGGGCCAGCGATTGCCTTCAGCGTCGGTGCCCGAAAAGCAAGACGCGACTTCATGAGGGTGGCCCGCCGGCCGCGCCCAGGCCGTGCCACCGGCATATCGCGCCTCGATCGGGATGCCCGCGCGCGTCTGGTAGAAATAATTGAGCGCCGCATATTTGAGCGGGGTAAGCGTTCCCGCGGCGATCGTGATCGCGACCGGCTCGGCGCCGGGGACCGACAAACTGTAACGCCCGGCGCGGCGCAAGCCTGACAGGTCGATCTGCTGCACTCTGTCGCCGGATGCCGCATCGGCGCCGAACGGCCTCGCGTCGCCCGCCATCACGGCGCCGCCTGCCGCATCGGCGAGCCGCCAGCGCGCGGGGCCGGGCTGATCGGTTGCGAGGATGACCAGCTTGGTATCGCCCGATCCGAAGCCGAGTTGGTTGGCGTGCAGTATCGGGACCGTCGCGTCGCTTGCCAGGCTGATTGCGCTCATGCCGAACAACGGCGCGGCGAGGAGATAGCGAGGGCGATGCAGCTTCATCGGTCAGGCCTTGCGCGAAAGGCTGTCGCGCAGCGTCGCGCGGACCCAGGCGAGCTTGTCGTCGTCGAGGTCGCCGAGCACGCCGCGCAGGATCGCCGGTTGCTCGACCGGGCGGATGTCACGGTCGAACTGCTCGCGATCGACGGCCTGATATTCCGCGATCGGCGCCGGCGAGGGAATATCGCTCACGACGCTCGCTTGAGGTCGGCCAGCGTGCAGCCGATCTGGCGCAGATAATCGTCCTGCAGCGGCATGGCGTTGGCGGTTTCGCGCACCACGCCGCGAATGTGACGCAGCCGATCGAGCGTCTCGGTCTCGCTCATCAGATCGGCCGCGGGATGATAGCCGCCCGCCTCGATCCCCTTGCCGACGATCACCGCCAGCCAGCTCGTTTCGGTGAACAGCTCGTTATGCTCGCGGAAGACGCGGCCGTTGGCGCGAAACATGTCGAGTTTGTAGGCCAGCCCCTCGGGCGGGGTGAGCGTGCGACAATAGTCCCAGAACGGCGTGTCGTCGCGCTCGGTCGCGTTGTAGTGCATCACCAGGAAATCGCGAATGTCGGTATATTCCTGGACGGTCTCGGCGTTGAAGCGGTCTATCTCTATCTGGTCGAGGCGCCTGGTCGGCCACAGCGCCATCAACCGCGCGATCCCGGACTGGACGAGATGGATGCTGGTCGATTCGAGCGGCTCGAGAAAGCCGCCGGCCAGCCCGAGCGCGACGACATTGCCGATCCACGCGCGCCTGCGGTGCCCGGCGGTAAAGCGCAGCTGTTTGGGCTCGCCAAGCGGCGCGCCGTCGAGGTTGGCGAGCAAGGTCGCGACCGCTTCGTCGTCGGAGAGATGCGCGCTCGAATAAACATAGCCGTTGCCGATTCGATGCTGCAGCGGGATGCGCCATTGCCAGCCAGCGGGGCGAGCGGTGGCGCGGGTCATCGGCAAGCGGTCGCCGCTGCTTTCACATGGCACGGCAAAGGCGCGGTCGCAGGGCAACCAATGCGACCAATCCTCGAACCCGGCCTGCATCGCGCCCTCGATCAGCAAGCCGCGAAAGCCCGAGCAATCGATGAACAGGTCGCCCACGACCCGCTCGCCCGATTGCAGCACGACTGCATCGACCAGCCCGGACTCGCCGTCCTTGGAGATTTCGATGATGCGGCCCTCGATGCGCTTCACGCCGCCGGCCTCGGCGCGCTTGCGCAGGTAACGAGCGTACAAACCGGCATCGAACTGGAAAGCGTAGCCGATCTTCGACAGCGGTGAATTGGGCAGATCGGGGCGGGGATGCGCGAACCGGCCCGCATAGCCGCCGGTGATCGCCAGCGAATAGTCGCCGAGCGGAGTCATGTCCCCGAGCGTGCGGCCCTTGAGCCAGAAATGGTGGAACTCGATCCCCTGCATATCGAGTCCGTAGAATCCGAACGGATGGACGAAGCGGTTGCCGATCCGGGTCCAGTCGATGAACTCGATTCCCAGCTTGTAGGTCGCGTTGGTCTCGCGGACGAATTCGGCCTCATCGATGCCGAGCATCGCGTTGAACAGCGTGATCTGCGGGATGGTGGATTCGCCGACGCCGACCGTGCCGATCTCGTCGGATTCGACCAGCGTGATGTCGATCTCGCCGGTACGGCCGAGTATCCGCGCCATCGCGGCCGCCGTCATCCAGCCCGCGGTACCGCCGCCGACGATCACCACGCGTCGAATGGCATTGTCCCTCATATCGGTGACGTCGGCCTGGCGAACGGCGATTCGGATTCGAACGAGAAGGTCGGCACACCTGAAGGCGGCGGCGGGGCCGCTATCGACGCGCTGTTCCGCGGAACGTTCTCGCAGCAATGCCGCACGAAATCGCCATGGGTCGGCAGGCGTTGCGCGACATCGAGATAGCCGCGGCGGATCTGGTCGAGCGCCGCCGCGATCTTGTCCTCATCCAGCGCATCGACCGCGGGCTCATAGTCCTGGGGCACGATATGCTGGCCGAGGAAGACGGCGACCCAGCTGGCGTTGGCGAACAATTCCGCGCCGTCGCGAAAGATGCGGCCCTTGCCCTTGAACAGGTCGATACGCCGCGCCAGCCGGTCCGGAATCTCCATCGTCCGGCAATGGTCCCAGAACGGCGTATCGTCGCGCAAGGTCGCCTTGTAGTGCAGCACGATGAAGTCGCGGACGTCTTCATACAGTTCCTGCATCTGCCGGTTGAATTCGTCTCGCTCGATCGGATCGAAGCGCAGATCGGGGAACAATGAGATCAGCCGCGCGATGCCCGACTGGACGAAATGGATGCTGGTCGATTCGAGCGGTTCGATGAAACCGCTCGACAGGCCGAACGCGATCACGTTGCGGTTCCAGCATTGCTTGCGGCGCCCGGTGGTGAAAGCGAGCTTGCGCGGCTCGGCGAGCAACTCGCCCTCGAGATTGTCGCGCAACTCGCGCTCCGCCGCCTCATCGGTGATGAACTTGCTGGAATAGACCAGTCCATTGCCCATGCGATGCTGCAGCGGAATGCGCCACTGCCAGCCGGCCGATCGCGCGGTCGATCGCGTGAAGGGTGACGGGTCCCCGGCGTAGCTGGTCGGCGCCGCGATCGCACGGTCGCACGGCAGCCAATGCTGCCAATCCTCATAGCCGGTTTGCAGCGCCTCCTCGATCAGCAACCCGCGAAAGCCGGAGCAATCGATGAACAGGTCGCCGGTGACGGTGCGCCCGTCGGCGAGCGTGACCCCGGTCACGAAACCATTGCCGGCGCGCAATTGCGTATCGACGATCCGGCCCTCGATCCGGGTAGTGCCATTGGCTTCCGAATAGCGCCGCAGATATTGGGCATAGAGGCCGGCATCGAAATGATAGGCGTAGAACAATTCGCGGATCGGTGATTTCGCGTCGTCGCTCGGCCGCCCGAACTTGCCCATCGACGCGGCGACGGCGGCCATCGACCAGGCGGAAATGTCGGGCATCACCCGCCGCTGGCGTTCGCGCAGGTAGAGCTGGTGGAAATGAATTCCCTGCAAATCCTGTCCATGCGCCCCGAACGGATGGAAATAGCGCTCGCCGAGACCGCCCCAATCGACGAACTCGATCCCGAGCTTGAAGGTCGCCTTGGTTTCCCGGATGAATTCGTTGTCGTGCAGGCCGAGCAGGCGATTGAAGTTGATGATCGGCGGGATCGTCGCTTCGCCGACGCCGACCGTGCCGATCTCCTCGGATTCGATCAACGTGACCCGGGTATAGCCGTTGTTGAGGAACCGCGCGAAGGCGGCGGCGGTCATCCAACCCGCGGTGCCCCCACCGACGATGACGACGTCGCGGATAGTGTGTTCGTTCATCGGGCAATCTGCCTGGTCTGCGCGGCGAGATAGTCCGCATGGGTGGGAAATTGTGGCAGCGCCGCGTCGATCGCGCCGCGCAGCCCGGCCATGGCTTGCGCGACCTCCGTCTCCGGGAGCGCTTCGGCAAGAGGATCGACCCGTCGCGGCAGCACGCCCTGGCCGAACAGGACGGCCAGCCAATCGTCGCGCGCGAAGGTCTCTTCCTCATAGACCGGCAGCCGGCCGCGGTCGCGGAACAGCGACAAGGAATGCGCGAGCGAAGGGGGCAGGGCGGTGCCGGCGGCGGCGCGCCAGAACGGCTCGCGGCGCGACGAGGTGACGTAATGCAGCATGACGAAATCGCGCACGCGGATCGCCTCGGCATGGGATTGGCGGTTGAATTCGGCCAGTTCGACCGGCGCGCAGTCGCAGCCCGGCATCATCGCGATGATCCGGTCGATCGCGCTGTGTGCAAGGTGGAGGTTGCTCCATTCGAGCGGCTCGATCGCCGTCGCCGCGTCGCCCACCGCGACGCAATTGCCGCGCCACGGTGCACGGCGCGTGCCGGCGGCGATGGTGATGGGGGCTTCCGACGAATCCACGCCGCTCACGACACGCAACTGGCGCGCCGCGGTAGCATCGTCGCAGAAGGCGCTCGCGTAACAGATGCCGTGGAGGCTGCGCTCCGCAGTCGCGGCGTTCCAGCGCCATCCGCCAGGCATGGCCGTCACGGTGTCGTGGAGAGGCAGGTCGGCGGGCGCGGGGCCTTCGGCGCGGAGAATCCGGTCGCAGAGGAGCTGGTCCGACCAATCCTCGCGCTCGTCATCGATCGAACCCCGCAATGCCGCGACGGTGCCGGTGCAATCGACGAACAGATCGGCTCGGCACGGCACGCCGTCTTCCAGCATGACCAGATCGACGAAACCGTCTTCGCCGAGCGCGACCGATGCCACCGTACCCGGCTGCTCAAGCACGCCGCAATGGAGGGCGAACGCCCGCATCATGTCGCGATAGCGCGCTACGTCGAGCTGCAGCCCATATTCGAATCCGGAGAACAGCGCATCCGGCGCGGGCGATGGCGGCGCGAAACGCCCGGCGCGCGCCAGCGCGGCCGCCGGTGCATGGCGCTCGAACGATGATCCAGCGCCGCACGCCGCCAGCCGTGCCCATTGGAGATGAAACGAGACCGCGCCGAGCGGGCGGCCGTGCAGGCCATAGCTGTGCATATAGTCCGGTTGCTGCTCCGCCCAGCCCGCGAACAAGCCGCCCAGCCGGTAGCCGCTCCCCGTTCGCAGCACGCCGTCCTGTTCCGAGAGGCCGAGATCGGCGTGGAAACCGATGATCGACGGCAGTGCGCACGGCATCGTATCGGCTAGCGACGATGCGGGCACAGGCTGGGGTACGAGGGTTACCGTCAGCCATGGCATCTTCCGCCGCAGCGCGGCCGCCGCCGACCAGCCGACGATTCCGCCACCGACCACCAGCACCGTGTCTATGGCGTTTTGCGGTCCGCTCATGTCAGGCCGCGTTCGCCATCGGGCAATAGCGCGCGATATAGTCGAGGTGCCCAGGCTTCGCCGCGACCTCGGCGCGAATCTGGCCGTGAAGCGCGCGCATGCTCCGCATCAGATCGGCCGCGTCAGCCCCCTCGGCGCGGGGATCATATCCTTCGGGTACGACGCCTTGCCCGACATAGACCGCGATCCAGCTCGCATCGAGAAACACCCCCTCGCGATATTTGACGACGCGGCCGCGGCG
>DASVNU010000368.1:0-4085 GCA_036383655.1 Sphingomonas sp.
CCCGCGCCCGACGGCCCGCCGGCACTCTCTCCGCTGGCTGTGGTCGCGCCGCCACCGAACAGGCCGAGCTTTCCGAAATGCTCGGCAAGCAGATAATAGACCGTGACGCGGTTCTTGAAGTGATCGGCCTTCATCCGCTCGCCGACCGAGGCGATCGCGGCATCCAGCGTTTCGTCCGGGTCGGTCAGCGCCAGCTTCTTCTTGAGGAAATTTTCCCTTACTCGCCCGGTTTCCTTGGGGTCACTCATGGAAACCAGCGACGAGTCGCGTTTCTGCAACGCGATCCCACAATAACGCACGATCGCGGCCACGACCGCCGGATCGGCGTTCGGGACATATTTCTTGACGTCAGCCAACCAGTCTTCAGCCATCGGTCTTCCTCCGGTATTGAGACCGGGGGAGCGTAACCGAGGGGGAGGGGTCTGACAACGACGCGCTGCAGCAACGCATCGAGTTACCGATTCAGTCGTCCTGCCAGGTCACGCCGTCGCGTTCGGTCAGCGCGATCGAGGTCGACGGCCCCCAGCTGCCCGAGGCGTAGCTCTTGGGCTTCATGTCATTGGCGGTCCAGCCGGCGCGGATCGCGTCGGTCCAGGCCCATTGCGCTTCCACCTCGTCGCGGCGCACGAACAGCGTCTGGTCGCCCTCGATCAGGTCGAGCAGCAGCCGCTCATAGGCGATGCGACGGCGCGTGCCGGCGAATTCGGCGTCAAGGCTGAGATTGAGCGGCACTTCGCGCAGATGGATGCCGTCGCGATCGAGCCCGGGCTCCTTCGCCATCACCAGCATCGAGATATATTCCTCGGGCTGCAGCCGGATGATCAGCTTGTTGGGTTGGAGCAGGCCGCCGCGCCCGGCGAACATCGAATGCGGTACCGGCTTGAACTGGATCGCGATCTCGCTGCGGCGGACCGCCATGCGCTTGCCGGTGCGCAGGTAGAAGGGCACGCCCTGCCAGCGCCAATTCTCGATGCTCGCCTTGATCGCGACGAACGTCTCGGTGGTCGACGGCTTGCCCAGCTCCTCTAGGTACCCTTTCACGATCTTGCCGTCGACCGCTCCGGGACCATATTGGCCGGTGACGGTCAGATGCGGGACCTCCTCGGGCGTCATGACATGCATGCTGCGGAAGACCTTGGCCTTCTCGTCGCGGATCGCGTCCTTGTCGTAGCGGGCAGGGGGCTCCATCGCGATCAGCGCGAGGAGCTGCAGCATATGGTTGGTGACCATGTCGCGCAACGCGCCGGCCCCATCATAATAGCCGGCGCGCTCTTCCAGCCCGACCGTTTCCGCGATGGTGATCTGGATATTGTCGATGCCCTGCGCATTCCACACCGGCTCGTAGAACGAATTGCCGAAGCGCAGCGCCAGGATGTTCTGGACGGTTTCCTTGCCGAGATAATGGTCGATCCGGAAGATCCGGTCTTCCGGGAAGACCGAGGAGACCGCGTCGTTGATCTCGCGGCTCGACGCCAGGTCATAGCCGAGCGGTTTTTCGAGCCCGATGCGGACGTTGCCATGCGCCAGGCCCGCGCCATTGAGCCCCTTGATGGTCGGTTCGAACAGGCTCGGCGCGGTCGACAGGAAGATCGCGAGACCCTTCGACGTATCGCCGAGCTCGTCGGACAGATCCTTGAAATGATCGACCTCGGTCGCGTCTAGTGCCTGATAGTTCAGCCGCTTGAGGAACGAGGCGATCTTGTCCTTGTCCTTGCGATCCTCGGGCAGATACTTTTCGAGCGCGTCCTTGGCGAATTTGCGGAAGGCGTCGTCCTCGAACACCGTTCGCGCGGTGCCGGTGATCGTCATGTCGGCCGGCAGCAGTCCATCCTCGTCGAGGCCGTAGAGCGACGGCAACAACATGCGCTGCGACAAATCCCCCGTCGCGCCGAACAGCAGCAATTTGTCGAGCGGCTGGCGCGTTCCGGGCATTTTGCTTTTCCTCGTTTAACCGTGGCCCCGAGCAGTCGAAGGGCGAGTGTGTGCGGAGACTGACGGGATTTAGGGGATCGTGCTCATAAAGTCAGGCCCGCCACTGGGTCGAACCCTGCCATGATGTTGAGATTCTGGACCGCTGCGCCGGCGGCGCCCTTGCCGAGATTGTCGAGCGTCGCGATCAACCGTGCCTGGCCCGCCTCGGTATTGCCGCAGACGCGCAGGGTCAGCCGGTCGCTGCCGGCGTCATCCTCGATCGTCACGAACTGGGCGTCGGCCGCGCCGATCCGGATCAGCGGACTGTCTTTATAGGCGTCAGCCAGCGTCGTCTCGATTTGCGCCAGCGATGGCTTGCGCGGCAGCGCGTGCAGCGGCACCGGCACCTCGACGATCATGCCGCGATAGGTGTCGGCCACCGCCGGCGCGAAGATCGGCGGGTGCGCGATGCGGGCATGTTTCTGCATCTCGGCGACATGCTTGTGCGCCAGGCCCAAGGCGTACAGCCGGGCGCGGGTGTTGGCCTTGCCCTCTTCGAACTCGGCGATCATCGATCTGCCGCCACCCGAATAGCCCGAGATCGCATTGACGCTGAGCGGCCAGTCGTGCGGGACCAAGCCGGCACGGACGAGCGGGCGGACCAGCGCCAGAAAGCCGGTCGGATAGCAGCCGGGGTTACTGACGAAGCGCGCGTCGGCGATCGCCGCCTGCTGGACCGGTTCGAGTTCGGCGAAGCCATAGGCCCAGCCGTCGGCGACACGATGCGCGGTGGAGGCGTCGATCACGCGCGTCTTGTCCGAGGAGATCATCGCCACCGCCTCGCGCGCCGCATCGTCGGGCAGGCACAGGATGACGAAGTCGGCATCGTTCAATGCCTCCTTGCGCGCCTTGGCATTCTTGCGCGTCGCGTCATCGAGCGTGACCAAAGTCACGTCGCTCCGCCCGCTCAGCCGTTCGCGAATCTCGAGTCCGGTGGTGCCGGCGCCGCCATCGATGAAGACATTGACGTTCATGCGGCCAGATCCAATGCGGTACGGTCGACATAACCGGCGAGGCGCCGATCCGGCGAGACGCCCCAGGCGACCTCGCGCAATACTTCCAGCACTTCGAAGCTTTCCCCGACGGCGAGGTCGGCAAGCGGCTCCGATCGGGGGGACGATTCGGCATGCAGTGTCACGGCGCGGGTTACTACACAGGGCAGCGGTGCCGCGTAATGCGGCGCGAATACGTATTCAGCGAGCCGAACGTCGGCGAGATCGGGACGAATCGCGTTGTGGCGCGGGTCGATCGCTACCGACCGACCCGTCAGTGCAAAGCTTCTACGCGGTGGCTCTGCGGGCGCGGGGCGGGTCGCTTTCTCCCACAAATTGTCCGAATTCTTCAAGAAAACCTGCCCCCTCGGTGGTGCGCGCGATAAAGATGTTGCGCTTGTCGGTATCGTCGCGCTGGCGGCGCAGATAGCCGAGCGCCCCCAACCTGTTCAAGGCGCGTGTCACGACGGGCTTGGAAACGTTCAACGCGCGCGCCAATCCACGCACCGTATGCGGCCCCGGACTGAGATAGACGACGAGTAAAAGAGCCATTTGTCGGTTGGTCAGGTCGGGTTCGCCCGATCTGACATAATCGACCAGCGTGTTCATCCACCGCGTCAGCGGCGGGCCGTCGAAGGTGCTGGCAATGTTCATATCGGTGCTCACTGGTTGTCTGCAGGGCTCAAATGGCGGTCTCTGTCGCGAGCGTAACAACGTGCGCCGAGGCGATTGGGTTTCAGTGCGGAAACGAAATGTCATGGAAACGCCACGTGTCGTCCGGCCGATGAGCGGTTGATCGCGGACAGTGGCTCGCCTATGTGCCCGCTTTCTCCAGTTTCGCAGGTCACAATCGTTCGATGCTCTTCACCTTCGTTCTTGTCGTTCAGTTGCTGGTCGGGTCGGCGCTTGTCACCGTTATTCTGATGCAGCGTTCCGAAGGTGGCGGCCTGACCGGCGGCGGCAGCCCGGCCGGATTGATGTCCGCGCGTGGTGCCGCCGATTTCCTGACGCGCTCGACCGCGATCCTGGCGACGATCTTCGTGACGTTGACCATCCTCCTGGCGGTGATGGCGGCGACGCGGCATGCGACCTCGATCGACACCTCGCTCAATCGCGCGGCGC
>DASVNU010000369.1:0-3931 GCA_036383655.1 Sphingomonas sp.
GGCCGCGCGCGCGGCGAGCGGGGGCAATATCCAGCCCTGGCATGTCGACCTCGTCAGCGGCGACAGCCTGATCGAACTCAAGGCGATCATGGCGGCCAAGCTGACCGCGGGCGAGACCGAGACCCCCGGTTACGACATCTATCCCAGGGAGTTCGTCGCGCCGTATCGCGCGCGCACCTTCGCGGTCGGCGAGGCGATGTACAGCCATATCGGCATCCCGCGTGAGGACAAGGCCGCACGGCGATCATGGTTCGCGCGTAACTTCCAGTTCTTCGACGCGCCCGCGGCGCTGTTCTGCACCGTCGACCGCCGGATGGGCCCGCCGCAATGGTCCGACCTCGGCATGTACCTCCAGAACGTGATGCTGCTCGCGGTCGAGGCGGGGCTGGCGACCTGCCCGCAGGAATGCTGGGCGGTCTATCCCGAAACGATCGAGCGGTTCCTCGGCACCCCCGCCGACCGCATGCTCTTCTGCGGCATGGCGATCGGATACGAAAACGAGGATGAGCCCGCCAACCGCCTGCGCACCGATCGCGCGCCGGAAGAGGAATGGTTGACGTTTAGAGGGTGAGGGAGAAATCCGCCCCGCGAGCAAGGCGGAATTGACGTGGCTACCTGATAAGGCCGCCCCGATGACGTGATCCGGACGTCGCCGCACAGGCACCCGCCGGTGAACCGGTCCATCTCACTTCTCCCAGCCTGGTCGATATACTCGCCCATACATGCCTCGGCCACCTGCTTGCCGGCGCGCCTCGCCGTCGCGCGGCATCACCGACGCCTTCCGGAAAGCTCGTCTATGTATCGATATCGAAACGACATTTTTTCGGCTTGAGCGCGATGTCGCGGAACAGAACCCGCCTGAGGGGTGTTGGCGCAAAAAAACAAGCAAGGGGTCGCCAAAATGAGGAAGGCATTCATTGCCCTGGCCGTCGCGCCGGCCTGCGTCGCGACGGACGGGCAGGCAAAGAGCGCACAGGGGCCGTCCGAAACGTCGGGCTATAGCGTGACGATCAATGGCTATGTGCCGGTGATCTGCCATGCCGAAACCGATATCGCGGTCATCCCGACACAATCGGCCTCGGCGCGATCGGGCCGGACGCAATCGGGTGAAGTGTCGCTCGGCGCGCTCAAGGAATATTGCAACAATCCGAACGGCTATGAGGTCTATGCCGATTATTCGCCGGCGCTGGCCAGGGCGAGCCTCTCGGTCGACGGGCGCAAGGTCATGCTCGACGCGTCGGGGACCACGCGGATCGACACATCGAACCGCGCCGCCATCGTGACGCGCAATCTCTCGCTTGTGCTGCCCGAAAATGTGCAGCCCGGCACGATCGCGTTCCGCATCGTCGCGCTGCAGCAATAGGGCATAGCCCCCCGGGCTACGCCCGTCCGGCCGCGGCGATATAGCCGTCGACCCGCGCTTCGAGCACCGCGAGCGGGAGCGCGCCGGACAGCAGCAAGGCGTCGTGGAACTGGCCGATATTGAACTTCGCGCCCAGCGCCTTCCTGGCCTTGTCGCGCAGCCGCAGGATGGTGACCTTGCCGGTCATATAGCTGCATGCCTGGCCCGGGCTGCACGCATAGCGCTCGATCTCCTGTCCCGACAATGAGACCGGATCGCCGTCGATCCCGCTCAGCGTCTCGACCGCCTTTTCGCGCGTCCAGCGCTTCGCATGGATGCCGGTATCGACCACCAGCCGTCCCGAGCGGAGCAGCGCGTCATGGATATAGCCGAGCTCCCAGGCGGGTTGGTCCTTGTAGAACCCCATCTCGTCGGCGAGTTGTTCGGCATAGAGCGCCCAGCCCTCGACATAGGCGCCGAAGAACAGGATCTTGCGGTACATCGGCAAGTCCGACTGGCGCTGCAAGGTGATCTGCAGATGGTGGCCGGGAATGCCCTCGTGAAAGGTGGTCGTCGGCATGTCCCAGAACGGCGCCTCGGCGGTGTCGCGCAGGTTGAGCCAATAGATGCCGGGCCGCGACCCATCGAGACTGCCCTCGGTATAATGGGTCGAGGCGCCGCCTTCGGTCGCGGCCGGGATGCGGCGGATTTCGAGCGGGGTACGCGGCAGGGTGGCGAAATAGGCGGGTAACCGTTTCTGCATCGCCTGGACCAAAGCGTTGAGGTCGGCGATCTCCTTCGCCTTGCCGGCGTCGGTGTTGGGGTAGAGGAACTTCGGGTCCTTGAACAACGCCTGGTAGCGTTCGGCGACGCTGCCCTTGGTCAGGCCGATCTTGTTGAACAGCAGGTTCGCGCGCGCCGACAATTCCCTGGTCACGTCCAGGCCCATCCTATGGACCTCATCGGGCGACAGATCGGTGGTCGTCGCGCCGCGCAGCGAGGCGGCGTAATAAGCATCGCCGTCGGGCAGCCGCCAGACGCCGGCATCGTGCACCGCCTTGGGCCTGAACTCGCCAAGCAACGCCATCTGGCGGTCGATCGCCGGGACGATCCGTCCCTCGTAGATCTTGGCCGCGCGCGCCTGCCAGTCGCCGGCGACACCCTTGGCGGCGGCGCGCGTGACGAGCGATGTGACCAGCGTCGAGTCGGCCGCCGGCTGGCGCAGTACCTTCATCTGCGCGAGCGCGCCGTCGATCGCGAAATCGGGCGGAATCACGCCCAGCCCGGCGTCGTGGCGGACATGCTCGATCTCGTCATCCATCGCCCCCGCAAAGGCGTCGAGCCGCGCGAGATAGGCTTCGGCATCAGCGGCGGTGGCGATCGTATGCTGGCTGTCGAGGAAGTCGGGGATGTAGGAATAAGCGCCGTTGATCTGGCTGAGCACGTAAGGCGACCCCGCGCCGCCGCCGCCATAGTCGAACCGGCGATTGGCCGCGTCGGTCCCGGCGAGGTCGTAGAGCGCGGCGTCGTAGTTGATCGCGGCGACCGGACCGAGCCGGCCGCGGTCGATCGCCTTGAGCTTGCCGAGTTCGTCGCCGACCAGCTTCTTGTGCCGCGCGACCGCGGCCAGCGACACGTCGTCGAGCGTCGACTTGGCGGCGACGCGCGCGCCGGTGTCGAGGCCGAGCGAGGTCGCCAGCATCGGGCTTTCGTCGAGCGCCGCCTGGTAGAAGCCCTCCAGCGTCGCATCGAGCGCGGCGTCCGCGCTCCCGGCGGGCCGGGCGAGGGCGGTGCCCGACAGCGCGATACCAGCGGTCGAGGCGAGACAGAAAGCGCGGCGGTTCAGCAAGATGGATGCTCCTGAAAGGTTGCCGCCAGCCTACAATGCGGCTCCGAGCGCGCAAGTGCCGGCGGCCGCGCGGCCATTGGTCGCCGGCGAAACAGCCTTTAAGAGCGAGGTCATATGAAGCGGATCGCGCCCCTCCTCAACCTAGCAGCGGCCATCTCGGCGTCGAGCGCGGCCATGCTGCCTGCGCAGGACAAGGCCCCGCCCTCGGCGGTGCAATCCGCGCAGGAAGAGTTGCGCCAGGGTTGCTATCTGGCCGCGATCGACGGTCTGAAGGACGCCGCTTACGCGCCCGACGGCACGGTCCGCGATCCCGTCGCGCTGCAGGTCTGGCAACAATTCATTCCGTTCATGACCAACGAGCTACCGCCGGCGGCGCCTAACCGAGGCGAGTCCGACGACATGCTGGGTCGCGGATGGGCAGCTAAGATCGCCGCGGCGGCACCGCGCGACGCCATCGCCGAAATCGTTCGCCGCGCTCGGTCCACCAGCATCGTCATCCTCAACGAAGCGCATAACAGCCCGCGCGACCGGGCGTTCGGGCTGGAGGTCGCGCGCGCGCTCCGCCCGCTCGGCTATTCGGTGCTCGCGGTGGAGGCGATCCGGACGTATCCGATCGCGGGCAATTCGCTCTCGGGTGTCGAGCAGCTCGAGGCGGATGGTTTCGCCCGCATGGGGACGGGTGACTATACGCGCGACCCGGTATTCGCCGGCTTTCTCCGTCAGGCGTTTGCCTTGGGATA
>DASVNU010000370.1:0-6650 GCA_036383655.1 Sphingomonas sp.
GGCGGCGCGCCGGGAGCGGGCGTCGGCCTGGGCGTCGGCGTCGCGACCGTGGTCGGCGGCGGCGGGGTGTTCGACAGCGCGCCGGGAATACCGCCCGGCGCCGGTGCGCTGGGGGCGTCCTTGTTGGTCCAATTGCCCTGCTCGGCGCGCAGCGTGCCGGCCTTGTCATAGCTTTCGCGGGTCGAGCTGGTGTCGTCGAGATTGACGTCGGCGGTCACCTCGGCGGTGAAATTGCCCGCGCCGACCAGCGGCGTCAGCAACTGGGTCAGCTGCTCGCGATATTTCTGTTCGACCTGACGCTGATAGCGAACCGTGGCGTCGTTGCTGTCGCCGGCCGCACCGGGCTTGGACAGGAGCGCACCCATCTGGTCGACGATGGTGACGTCGTCGGGCTTCATCCCCGGCACCGACGAGGCGACGAGGTTGACGATCGACGAGACCTGCGCGTCGCTGAGCGCGCGCCCGGCCTGGAGCTTGACGATGACGCTGGCCGACGGCGCGGCATTGTCGCGCACGAACACGGTGTTCTCGGGCACCGCCAGATGCACCCGCGCCTCGGCGACGGCGTCGATATCCTGGATCGAGCGGGCCAACTCGGTCTCGCGCGCCTGGCGCAGGCGTTCGCCTTCGACCGCGCGGCTGACGCCCATCGGCAGATTGTCGAGGATCGCGTAACCGCCCGGCGCCGCCTTGGGCAGCCCCTGGCCGGCCAACAGCATCCGCGCCTTGGAGAATTCGTCCTCGTTGACGGTCAGCGCATCGGTCGCCTGGTCGATCCGGCCGGTGATGCCGCCGGTCTTGAGCGCGGCCATGACCTGCGCCTTGTCGCTGTCGGGCAAGCCCGTGAACAGCGTCTTCTGCGTCGGCGTCGACAGCATGAACCAGGCGAGCGCCGCGGACGCGAGCAGCCCGATCATCAGGATCATCGGCAGGCTGCGGCGGAGCGCGGGCTGCCCGAGCATGCCCTGGACCTGCCGCAGCGGGTTGGCGAAACGCTCGGTGGCGAGCGGGGCGGATTGGGTGAGGTCGTTGCTCATGGCCTATCTCAAACCGGCATGCTCATAATGTCCTTATAAGCGGACAAGAGCTTGTTCCTGACTTGCAAGGTCGCTTCGAAACTGACCGACGCCTCCTGGCGGGCCAGCATCACCTTGGCGATGTCGATCGTCTCGCCGCGTTCGTACGAGGCGGAGATGTCCGACGCGCGGTTCTGGCTGTCGTTGACGCTGTTGAGCGCGCTCGTCAGCGAATCCGCGAAACTGGCGGGTCCGGCCGGCTGGACGGTGGCGGGCGCACCCGTCGGTCCCGCCGCCCCGGCCCGTGCCAGCGCCGTATTGCGTTCGAGGATCTGCGCGCGCAGCGCCATCACCCGGTCGACGCTCATCGCGCCGCCAATGCCGTCGATGCCGCTCATGCCCACATCCTCGTGATATCTTCACCCTGTTCGCGCGCCCGTGCGAGACGGTAGCGCAGGGTGCGTTCGGAAATACCGAGCCGGCGCGCGGTCTCGATCCGGCTGCCGCCGCAGGCGGCGAGCGTCTCGCGGATCGCCTGGAACTCGCTGAACTGGACGACATTGGCGAGCGTGTCGGCGCTGCGCCCGGGGACCGGGTCGGCCTTGGGCTCGGGACGGCGGTCGAACACGATGTGGCTCGCGCCGATCGTGTCGCCGGCGGCGAACAGCAACGCGCGCTGGATCACATTCTCGAGCTCGCGGACGTTGCCCGGCCAGTCGTGCGCCATCAGCGCGTCGATCGCGCCCTGGTCGGGCCAGGGGATCGACTGGCGACTGCCCGAATGGCGCAGGATCATCGCGGCGGCGAGCGCCGGAATGTCCTGCGGCCGATCGGCCAGCGGGCGGGTGGTCAGCGGAAACACCGACAAGCGGTAATAAAGGTCGGAACGGAAGCGGCCGGCGGCGACTTCCTCATGCAGGTCGCGATTGGCGCAGGCGATGATACGGACGTCGATCGGGATCGCGGTCGACGCGCCGATCGGGATGACTTCGCGTTCCTGCAGCACGCGGAGCAACTTGGCCTGGAGTTGGAGCGGCATCTCGGCGATCTCGTCGAGCAGCAAGGTGCCGCCCTCGGCCGCGCGGAAAAAGCCTTCGCCCGCCGCGCTGGCGCCGGTGAAGGCGCCCTTCTGGTGGCCGAACAGCAGGGCTTCGAGCATCGATTCGGGGAGCGCCGCGCAATTGATCGCGATGAACGGCTTGTCGTGGCGGCGCGATTTGAGGTGGATCGTGCGCGCCAGCACTTCCTTGCCGGTCCCGGTCGGGCCGTTGATCAATACCGTGATGTCGGCATCGGCGACGCGCTCGGCCAGCGCGAACAGCGCCAGGCTTTCGGGATCGGCGGCGGTCGGCGCTTCCGGGCCGGCGGCATAGGTATAAGCGAAGGCCGATCCAATGGCATTATCGTCCGGGCCGAACGACAGCCGCGCCGGCGTGCCGCCCGATCCGCGCCGAAATCCGCGCCCTTCGGTCCCGATCACGAGCGTGCGGTCGGCGATCGGCGGGGTTTCGCCTTCCATCACCAAGAAGACGTCGCTCGCCTGCGGCCGGGCATCGCCCTCGGCAACCCCGAGCCCCTGCGCACGCAGCGAAGAGACCAGGGCATATTTTTGCCGCATCACCAGATCGGATGGAAAGATCGAACGCATGTATTCCCCCTTGTCGTGGAGGGACATGCCCGGAACTTGGTAAACGAGACGTAAACCATCCGGCAACGGCGGCAAAAAATTACCGCGCGGCTACCCGGAATGGCGGCAACCGGCAAAGCACCGGCAAATTTTTGCCTAAAGCCCGGCAAATACCTGCCGTTCTCCGGTTCAGACGGCTCGGCCCCTCGCACTATTCGGGGGAGAGGCGGGGATCGTCGTAGCAAGTGGAGACACGGACATGACTGTTATCGGAAGCAATGTTTCGGCGCTTCGTGCGACGAACGCCTCTAACCAGGCGAACCTGGCCCTCTCGCAGGCGATGAACCGCCTGTCGACCGGTCAGCGCATCAACTCGGCCAAGGACGACGCCGCCGGCCTCGCCATCTCGGCCTCGATGACTGCCCAGATCAAGGGCATGAACCAGGGCGTGCGTAACGCCAACGACGGCATCTCGATGGCGCAGACCGGTGAAGGCGCGCTCGACGAGGTCAACAACATGCTGCAGCGTATGCGTGAGCTCGCGGTGCAGTCGGCTAACGGCACCTATTCGACCACCGACGCCGCCAACATCACGGCGGAGCAGGACGCGCTGTCCGCTCAGATCGGCTCGATCGTCACCAACACCGCGTTCAACGGCAAGAACCTGTTCGCCACTGCCTCGAACACCGTTTCGGTTCAGGCCGGCGCCAACACGGCGGATGCGATCTCGGTGAACTTCACCCAGCTCAACGCCGCGTCGACCAAGCTGTCGGCGGTAGTCGACTTCGCCACCAACACGATGAAGACCGGTCTGGCGCTCAGCGCGTTCGACGACGCGATCAACGAAGT
This sequence comes from Sphingomonas sp., assembly GCA_036383655.1. Taxonomy (GTDB): domain Bacteria; phylum Pseudomonadota; class Alphaproteobacteria; order Sphingomonadales; family Sphingomonadaceae; genus Sphingomonas. Next base: position 3,493 of record DASVNU010000370.1, read on the forward strand.
GTCGACGACCCGTGCGGGTCTCGGTGCCAGCCAGAACCGTCTGCAGTCGGCGGTCAACAACCTGACCAGCAACGCGACCAACCTGACCGACGCGCGCAGCCGCATCCAGGACGCCGACTTCTCGAGCGAATCGACCAACCTGGCGAAGGCGCAGATCCTGGCCCAGGCGTCGACCTCGATGCTGGCCCAGGCCAACCAGTCGCAGCAGGGCGTGCTCAAGCTGCTCGGCTAATGAAGGGATCCTGCCCGGTCCCATCCCCCCGAGGGCTGGGCAGGACAGGCTTCGAGTGAAGCGTACCAAAGATCCCGGCGGCCCATCCGCCGCCGGGATTTTCATGGTGACGAAAAAATTTACTTAAACGGTCGCGCAAGCGGTCGTTCGTTGCTGTCGACGGCTCGACCTTCTGCCCAGGGGGGTGGCGGGGAGCGTCAGCAACGGAGACCTCTTATGACCGTAATCGGTAGCAACATCTCGGCGCTTCGGGCGCAGAATGCTTCGACCAAAGCCAACGACGCATTGTCGACGGCCATGAACCGCCTGTCCACCGGCATGCGCATCAACTCGGCCAAGGACGATGCCGCCGGCCTCGCCATCTCGGCCTCGATGACCGCGCAGATCCGCGGCATGAACCAGGGCGTGCGCAACGCCAATGACGGCATCTCGATGGCGCAGACCGCCGAAGGCGCGCTCGACGAAGTCACCAACATGCTCCAGCGCATGCGCGAACTCGCGGTCCAGGGCGCCAACGGCACCTATTCGGCCACCGACGCCGCCAACATCACGTCGGAGCAGGATGCGCTGGGTGCGCAGATCAGCTCGATCATCGCCAACACCACCTATAACGGCAAGAATTTGTTCGCGACCGCGGCCAACAACGTCACGATCCAGGCGGGCGCCAATTCGACCGACACCGTGTCGATGTCGTTCACCCAGCTCAACGCCGCGTCGACCAAGCTGTCGGCGGTGGTCGACTTCACCGCCAACAAGATGAAGACCGGCCTCACGCTGTCGGCGTTCGACGACGCGATCGCCGAAGTGTCGACCACGCGCGCGAGCCTCGGCGCGGGCCAGAACCGCCTGCAGTCGGCGGTCAACAATCTGACCAACAACGCGACCAACCTGACCGATGCGCGCAGCCGCATCCAGGACGCCGACTTCTCGGCCGAATCGACCAACCTCGCCAAGGCGCAGATCCTGAGCCAGGCGTCGACGGCGATGCTCGCCCAGGCGAACCAGAGCTCGCAAGGCGTGCTCAAACTGCTGGGCGGCTGAGGCGCGTAAGCGCCACAGGCGTACGGCCTCGGCACCAACCCCCCTTCACAGGGTGTCGGGGCCGACCACGAACCCCGGCGGTCTTCGCGACCGCCGGGGTTTCTTGTGTGCGGCTAGAGACTGACCCGGCAGAATTGAAACAACCCCACCCCGGCGAAGGCCGGGGCCCAGTTGCGATACGCTTCCGGCGGCGGGACGCCATCTCGACAGCATCGACGCTGGACCCCGGCCTTCGCCGGGGTGGGATTCAAGCAAGACGGCTCGGACGTTACGCCTCGATCACGATCTTGCCGACCATCCGGCTGTCGCGCATCGCCTCGAACGCGGCGCGCCAATCGGCCAGCGCGTAGCGGCTATCGACCCGCGGGCGGATGCGGCCTTCCGCCGCGAGCGCCCAGATCGCGTCCTGATTTTCGCGGCCCTTGTCGGGGAAACGGCGGCCATATTCGCCGGCGCGCACGCCGATCACCGCGAAGCCCTTGATCAGCGGGATGTTGGTCGCGACGCTCGCGATCCGGCCCGAGGTGAAGCCGATCACCAGCAGCCGCCCGCCGAACGCGATGCAGCGCGTGCTTTCGTCGAACACGTCGCCACCGACCGGATCGTAGATCACGTCGGCGCCGCCGCCGGTGATCGCCTTGACCGCTTCTCGAAAGCCCGGCGCCGGCAAGGTCGCATCGACCTTATAGTTCGCCGCCACGGTCGCAAGCTTGTCCGCCGAACGCGACGTGGCGATGACGCGCGCGCCGAGCGCCCTGGCCAGATCGACCGCGGCGAGCCCGACGCCGCCGGTCGCGCCGTGCACCAGCACCCACTCGCCCGGTTGGACATTGGCGCAGCGCACCAGCGAGACATAGGCGGTGTTATAGGCGGCACCGACGCTGGCTCCGGCGGCGTAATCGAGATTGGCCGGCAAGCGTCGGACGCTCCGCGCGTCGGCGGCGACCAGCTCGGCGAACCCGCCGAGCCGCGTTCCCGCGACTACCGCCTCGCCCGGAGCAAACCCGCTGTCGCGATCGGCCTCGATCACGTCGCCGGCGACTTCCATGCCGGGCACGAACGGCAGATCGGGCTTCAGTTGATATTTGCCCTCGGTCATCAGCAGGTCGGGGAAATTGAGCGCCGCCGCGCGGACGCGGATCAGCACTTGCCCCGGCCCGCGCACGGGGTCGGACTGGTCGGCCAGCGCGCAGCCGGCAAAATCGGGACCGAGTTGGGAAACGACCAGCGCTTTCATCGCCTAGCACTCCCTCGCGCGCTCGCCCAGGTCAACCGTCAACAGGTTGCAATATGCAACGAATATGCTAGCCAGACGACCGAGGGAGAGCGGTATGACAGGCATTGTTCTGGTCACCGGAGGCAGCGGCTATATCGCCGGCTTCACCATTCGCCAGTTGATCGAGCAGGGCTGGACGGTTCGCACGACAATCCGCAATCTCAACCGCGAAGCCGAGGTCCGCGACTGGTTGAAGGTCGACAATGATCGCCTGTCCTTCTTTGCCGCCGATTTGACCAGCGACGCCGGCTGGGCCGAGGCGATGGCCGGGTGCAGCCATGTCGTCCACATGGCCTCCCCCGTGCCGATGCACGCGGTGAAGGACGAGAACGAGCTGATCGTCCCCGCGCGCGACGGCGCGTTGCGCGCGATCCGCTTCGCCCGCGATGCCGGGGTCACGCGGCTGGTGATGACCTCGTCGGTCGCCGCGATCTTCTATGGCCGCACCGCCGACAAGGACAGTTTCACCGAAGCCGACTGGACCAATGTCGCGGCGGGCGACGTCTCGGCCTATGCCAAGTCCAAGACGATCGCCGAACGCGCCGCGCGCGACTGGATCGCGGCGGAAGGCGGCAGCCTGGAATTCGTCACGGTCAATCCGGGCATGGT
>DASVNU010000371.1:0-8307 GCA_036383655.1 Sphingomonas sp.
GTGCTGTTCACGACGGCCAAGGGAGCGAAGGCGGCGGAGTTACAAGCCTGGGGCAAGGCGAATGGCATCGCCGAGCTTGCGGTGCCGCGCGACATCCGGGTGGTGGACGCGTTGCCGGTGTTGGGGACAGGCAAGCTCGATTACGTGACGATGGGGGCGATGGCGGCGGGGTGATCGGGGTGTGAGCTCGGATGTGGCCGCTTTGCGACAGCATGGCGAATGACCAGGAATGGTGGATAGCTCGCGGGCGGCTTTGGGTTGACGAAAGCCCTTAAGAAGACACTTGGTCACGCCGTATCATTCGCGACCTTTGCCTTGGATTTAGCTAAAGTCCGTTTAGATAATTCGGCGAGGAAATGCTTGGCGCGTGCGAAATTCTTCTCGCGGAAAGCCGCCGTGGCTTCGGCCAGAAGCTGGCGGTCACTCAATTCAGCATTGCTCATCTCGACCTCTGTGCGGCGATAGAAGCAGATTGGACCCAATGCTCGCCGGCGTCCAGAGACTGCTTTTGGGACCGACAACCGCAGGGCGTAATGACCGACAATGGGTCGTAAGCCGACAGGCAGCTTTTGCTGCGCCAAGCTTTCCCCTTGCGGCCAGGACGATTCCGCCATGAAAGCAGGCATCCGCCTTCCGCCGTCGTACCTGGCGCTTCGACGCCGTGCGCAGCGGCTGACCCATGGCTTCGCCCACCGGCGTCTTTCCCACCCCGGCGAAGGCCGGGGCCCAGTTTCGTGACAAAGGCGAGGGCATTCCACCGCACCGACTGCGTCGCGACTGGGCCCCGGCCTTCGCCGGGGTGGTATTTTGGGGCAACCGGGGAGGCGTTTTGGGGCAAACGGTCGGGACAAGCCCCGAGCGACACGGTACTGGCAGACACATGCGTACCCTGCTGACCGGCCTGTTGCTCTTGCTCGCCAGCCTGCCTCGAATGGCAGCGGCCCAAACCGTCGAAACCCCGACCGCCGCGCGCGTCCGCGACGCGGCAGAATACGCCAAACTCTTCTCCATATCCCAGGACGAAGCCGTCCGCCGCCTGACCGCACTCGACGCCAGCGTGCCCGTCACCGACGCGATCGAGGCGAAGTATCGCGACCGCATCGCCGGCATCTCGATCCAGCACCGCCCCGATTTCCGGATCAACGTCTATCTGACCGGCGACGAACCGGTCCCCGGCGAGACGATCGACGCCGGCGGCATGCCCGTGCCGATCACCTTCCGCACTGGGGCGCGCGCCTCGCGGGACAAGGTGATCTGGGCCGTCACCTGGCACCAGGCGCAGATTCGCGCGATGTTCTCGCGCCCGCCGGCGATGGGGCTCGACCCGCGCACCGGCGAACTGGTCGTGCTGATCACCAGCGGCGAGGCGAAGAGCGGCGTCGAGCAATGGCGCAAGAAGGTCGAGGGCGTAGCGGGCGTCCCCGTCAGCATCCGCGTGGTCGATCAGGTCGACGTCAACCTGTCCGCTCCCCCAGTCGGCGGCGCGCGGCTTGAGGGGACCAGCCCCGACGACGGCAGGCGCTATCTGTGCACCAGCGGCTTCGTCGTCACCGATGGCACGCGCTACGGCATCGCCACCGCGGCGCATTGCCTCGACCAGATGAGCTTCATCTCGCCGGATCACAGCGAGGTCCCGCTGAGCTTCGTCGGGCAATGGGGCTGGGGCTATCACGACGTCCAGATCGGCACCGTGCCGGAGCCGCTCGCCGGCCTGTTCTATGCTGACACCGCCAAGACGATCGAGCGCGCGGTGACCGGTTCGCGCACGCGCGACCAGACCCGCGCGGGCGACTTCGTCTGCCATCGCGGCGAGCGTACCGGCTATAGCTGCGCGGTCGTCGAGCTGACCGATTTCGCCCCGGCGGGCGATCTGTGCGGCGGCGCCTGCCTGCCGACCTGGGTCACGGTGTCGGGGCCGACCTGCAAGGGTGGCGACAGCGGGTCGCCGGTGTTCTCCGGCACGACCGCGCTCGGCATCCTCAAGGGCGCGACCTATCGTCCCGACGGCAGCTGCGCCTTCTATTTCTACATGTCGGTCGATTATCTGCCCCAGCCCTGGTCGCTGGTATTGGGCGCCGCGCCCGCACTGCCCGGCGTTCAGCCTCCCGTACCCCCTGTCGCGCCGCCGGAGATTGGTGCAAGGGGGCAATTATGACCGCGATAGGGATATTGGGGAGCGAGGGCCGGATGGGCCGCGCAATCGCCGCGATCGCCGCCGATTTCGGCGCGACCGTGGCGGGGGGTGTCGACGCCGGCGGCGATCCGCTGACACTCGCGCGTGGCGCCGACGTGCTGGTCGACTTCACCGCGCCGTCCGCGCTCGAAGCCAATCTGGCGGCGGCGTGCGAGGCAGGGACGCCGATCGTGGTCGGCACGACCGGGCTGAGCCCGCAGCATCACGATTTGATCGACAATGCCGCCGCGCGGGTCGCGGTGCTACAGACCAGCACGACCTCGCTCGGCATCACGCTGCTCACCCGGCTGGTGGCGGATGCCGCCGCGCGGCTCGGGCCCGATTGGGACATCGAGATCGTCGAGGCGCATCATCGCCACAAGGTCGATGCCCCGTCGGGCACCGCCCTGCTGCTCGGCGACGCGGCGGCCGAGGGACGCGGCGCGGCGCTCGCCGACCTCAAGGTGGTCGATCGCGCCGGGCTGAGCGGGGCGCGGAGCGAAGGGACGATCGGTTTCTCCGCGATCCGCGGCGGATCGATCGCCGGCGATCACCAGGTGATTTTCGCCGGGCCGGGTGAGCGGCTCGAACTGATCCACCGCGCCGAGAGCCGCGAGATGTTCGCGCGCGGCGCGGTCCGCGCGGCCTTGTGGCTCGCCGCCCAGCCGGCCGGGCGCTACACCATGCCCGAGGTATTGGGACTGTGACGCTTCCGGTGAGGACCGCATGAACAAGGCCGATGTGGTCGAGTTCTTCAGCCGCCTCGCCGCCGACAATCCACATCCCGAAACCGAACTCGAATCGGGCAATCCCTACCAATTGCTCGTCGCGGTCGTGCTGTCGGCGCAGGCGACCGATGTCGGGGTCAACAAGGCGACGAAGAAGCTGTTCCAGCAAGTCCACACGCCCGCGCAGATGGTCGCACTCGGCGAGGACAAGCTCAAGGAGCATATCAAGACGATCGGGCTGTTCAACACCAAGGCGAAGAACGTCATCGCTCTGTCCGAGCAATTGATCGCCGATCACGACGGCGAGGTCCCCGACGATCGCGACGAGCTCGAGAAACTGCCCGGGGTGGGGCGCAAGACCGCCAATGTCGTGATGAACGTCGCGTTCGGCGCCGAGACCTTCGCGGTCGACACGCACATCTTCCGCGTCGGCAACCGCACCGGGCTCGCGCGCGGCAAGACCCCGCTGGCGGTCGAACTCAAGCTCGAAAAGGCCGTGCCGCAGCCGTTCCGGCTGCATGCTCATCACTGGTTAATCCTGCACGGCCGATATGTCTGCAAGGCGCGCACGCCCGAATGCTGGCGATGCGTCGTTGCCGATCTTTGTGCGTTCAAGCCCAAGACGCCGGCGCCCAAGACCCGCGCCGGTTGATACGGAGATATACACCATGCGTCCGATCCTGCTCGCCCTCGCCGCCGTCGCGATCGCCGCTCCGCTGAGCGCGAAGGACAAGGAAGTCCCGCCCGCGACCCCGAGCGGCCCCGCGGTCGATTGCGTCAACCTCAGCCAGGTTCGCGAGACGCATGTGCGCAGCGACAGCGTGATCGATTTCGAGCTCAACAACCGCAAGATCCTGCGCAACACCCTGCCCTATGCCTGCTCCGGCCTCGGTTTCGAGGAGCGTTTCGCTTATTCGGTGTCGACCAACCAATTATGCTCGGTCGACACCATCACCGTGCTGCAATCGGGCGGCGCCGGCCCCGGCCCGCGCTGCGGCCTGGGCAAGTTCCAGCCGGTCACGATCACGAAATAGGCATCAAATAGAATCGCTGGCGCGCGCGGCCATGCTTTGCTAGGCGCACCCGGCTCGCACCCGTAGCTCAGCTGGATAGAGCGCTGCCCTCCGAAGGCAGAGGCCACAGGTTCGAATCCTGTCGGGTGCGCCACGATTTCCATGATTTGATGCTCGCGGTGGCCGGTTCGCCAGTCACCGGACAGCGTCCCATCGCGATATCGCCAACGATGACTTTATTCTGACACGAAGCTCGCAATGATATAGGCTCGGTCTCGTCATTTACCGGGGGGTGCGGACGGGGGTTGGCAAGCGGTTTTCGCAGGAGGGTGCTGGACGCGCTGACGCGCGATCTGGGATATTCGGTGGCTCACGATGTCGTCGCCGCCGGCAGGATTTTGCTGGCGACGATCGCGATGGGCGTGGTGATGCGCTCCAACCTGCCGCCGCCCCCGCTCGACCGTGTCGCGCGCATCTGTTTCGCCGGCTATGTGTGGTTGGCGATCGTCATTTTCTTCGCGCGGCTGGTATCGTGGAAGGTCACCGGCCCGATCCGCCGGATCGGTACCGTGGTCGACGAAGCGATCGGTCTGGCCGTGCTGATCTTCTTTCCGACCACCACCGTGCTCTATCTGCCCTTCATCATCTTCCTGCTGGTGATCAAGCGGCTGCAGTCGAGCATCACCAGCGTCGCCGCCGAATATCTTATCCTGTCCGCGGTGGTGCTGCTGCACGATCGCATCGCGTCATTCTGGCCGATCATCCCACAGGTCGGCGGCGAGCAACGGATGGTGCAATTCACCATGGTCACCTTCATCGCCGCCGCGGCTTTGGTGGTGAAGATGCGCCAGGCGGACGCGACGTCGAGCGACCGCTGGAATGGTGAGTTGCTGGCGACCGGAATCCGCGCGCGGTCGATGCCGATCGAGGAAATCGCGACGCGGCTGGCGACCCGGTTCGGCGTCTCGCAGGTGTTGATCTGCTGGAAAGGGGGCGAGGAAGCCGAGCAGCATTACTACCTCCTTCGCGACGGCGCGTTCGCGGAAATGGAGCGGCCCGGCACGATCGCCGACCGCATGCTGCTGCCGACCGGCTGGGACGAGGCCTTCCTGTGGGAAGGGCGCACCGGCAAGGCGATGGTCAATGCCAAACCGGGCGCGGGACCGGCCGTCCGCCCGATCGAGCCGGGCTTCCTGCCCGGCGACCTGATCGGCGAGCGGACGATCGTCGGCGCGATGCCGATCGCGGCGAACGCGATGGAAGGCTATGTCTATCTGATCGGATTGCCGCGCGTCTCCGAAATCCTGTTGGGCCAGGTCGCCAGCGCCGGCCACGCGGTCAGCGCGACGCTCGACCGATATCAAATGTTCGAGGCATGGCGCGAAAACGCCTTCGCCAATGCGCGGCTGGATATCAGCCGCGACATGCACGACAGCGTGCTCCAGACGCTGGCCGGGCTCAGGATGCAGGTCGCCGTGCTGATGAAGGAAACCGACATGCCGATCGCCAAGCGGCAGGAGCGGCTGAAGGGGCTGGAATCGATCATCTCGGCCGAGCAGGCGTGCCTGCGCGAATTGGTCAATGACAGCGCGCAGCCGGTCGGCGAGCGGATCGACCTCGCCAGCCATCTCACCCAGCGCGCCGAATTGCTGTCGCGCCAATGGGGCATCGACTGTTCGGTCCAGGCCGAGCCGGCAGTGCTGCCGGTGTCGCCCGACATCGCGCTCGAAGTCGAATTCCTGGTACGCGAGGCGGTGTCGAACGCGGTGCAGCATGCACGGGCACAGATCGTCCGCATCGCCGCGGCATTGCGCGACGAAGCCGTCCTGGTCTCGATCAAGAGCGATGGCGCGACCATCATCGACGCCGCGGCCGACGGCGCCGATGTCGAAGGCGTGCTGTCGCATTCGCTGACCAAGCGCGTGAAGGCGCTCAACGGGCGCGCTTATACCGATCCGATGGAGCGCGGTGTGCTATTGTCGCTCAGAATTCCACTAAAGGCTGGTGTCCATGTCGAAATTGCTGATCGTTGACGATCATCCGATCTTTCTCGAAGGGCTGCGTCAGTTCCTCGAGACCAACGGCCATGTCGTCGAGGACACCGCGCGAACCTCGGCCGACGCGATCGACCGCGCCGTGCGCGGGGCGTTCGACTTGCTGGTGCTCGACGTCTCCATGGCCGATGGCGGCGGCCTGCATATCCTGCGGACGCTGCGCGGCGCGGGCAACCAGATCCCGATCGTCTTCCTGACCGTCGGCCTGAAGCCCGCCGAGACGATGGAGGCGGTCAAGCTCGGCATCAACGGCATCGTCCTGAAGCACAACGACCCGGGCAACCTCATCACCTGTATCGAGGCGGTCAATCGCGGCGACACCTGGATCGACCCGACCATCATCGAGCGCGTCCTCAGGCGCAGCATGGCCGGCCAATCGGTGCCCGTGCTGCCGCAATATGGGCTGACGCGGCGACAGGAGGAATTGGTCAAGCTGGTCGGCGAAGGCCTGCGCAACCGCGAGATCGCGCGACGCTGCGGGCTGACCGAAGGGACGGTCAAGCTCCATTTGCACCATATCTACGGCAAGCTGGGGATCAGCTCGCGCGCTCAGCTCATCATGATGCTGGCGGCCGAAGCGATGTGAGATCCGGTCAGGCTGGCCGGGTCGAGATACCAGGGCTTGGGCTGCGGATTGATATTGCCCCCGACGATCGCGAGGATCGCGCCCGCGGAGATCGCCAGGCCATAGGGAATGGGACCGCGCGCCTTGAGGCTGGGGATGTTCGTCGATTGCGCGAACCCGGCCGGCAGCATGCGCCGGAGCACGATGAAGGCGATGGCGAGGATCGCGCCGCCGATCCCCATCCAGAGATAGAGCGCCGCCGCGCCCTTGAAATCGAACCACAAGGCGATCGCCGCCATCAATTTGACGTCGCCGCCGCCAAGCCATCCGCGCGAAAACAGGAACAGGCCGCCGAGAAAGGTGCCGATGAACACCACAGCATTCTGCCACAGCTGGGCATTCCAGCCGCAGCTATACATCCACACCGGAAACAGCAGGATGACGGCGGCGGGGAACAGGTTCGGGATGCGCAGTTTCCACACGTCGGTCAGCGCGGCGAGCGCCAGGACGAGGTACAAGGCGATCAGCACGATAGTGTGAAGCGACGTCATTTCTGCGCCCCTAGCGACGAAAGGATATTGGCGGTTTTCGCCGGATAGACGGGCGCCACGGCGATCGACTGGGTGAGCCATGCCCGGGCGTCGTCGGTCCGGCCGGCGAGCGAGGCGGCATAACCCGCGTTGGACAAGCGTTCCGCCCAACGCGCCGGATCGTCGCCGCGGCCGCGCACCGGCGCCTCGCCCATCGACGCGGCGGCGATATCCAGATTGTTGGCCAGCCGCGGGTCGTCGGGGTCGGCCGCCAGCGCCTGTTGCAACAGCGCTTTGGCCTCGGGATAGCGTCGTTGCATCAGCATCGACACCGCCATGTCGTTGAGCAGCGACGCGCGCGGACCGCCCAGCGCCGACGCGCGCTGATACGCCGCCTTGCTGTCGTTCCACCGCGCGTCCGAATCGTAAGCATGGCCGAGATCGGCCCATGTTCGCCAATCGGACGGGCAGCGCGCGGTCGCATCCTGCAGGCGAGCCAGCGCTACCGCGATATGCCGCAACGCCGCGGCCGCGCCGCCCAGGCCGGCGATCACCCGGCAATCCTGGCTGGGCGTCGCCGCCAGCTTGCCGAACGCACGCTCGGCATCGGCATATTGCCCCTGCGCCAGCATCAATTGCGCGCGCAGCACCGCGACATCGAACGTATCGGGCTTGTCGCCGGGCAACAGGTCGAGCATCGTCTGGGCCTGGACCAGCCGCCCGCTTTTGATCGCGGCATCGACCAGCGCGAGATCGTCGGGCGCCGCCGCCGACGCCGCGCCGCAAACAACCAGGGCCGCCAGCGACAGCAGCCGAACGCCGTGGCTCATCGTCGCGCTCCGGCGGGCCTGGCGGCGAAGCGCAGGGCGTTGCCGCCGACCAGCAACTGGATCCGGTTGGCCTGCGCCGTGGCGTAGAGCTTGGTCGGAAACGGCACCGCGCGCGCGAGCCGGCGCGCCGTCGCCTCGCCCGACGGCGGATAGAGGATCCGGCTGACCGTGATGCGCATCGCGCTGTCGCCGCGATCGAGCGGGCGCCAACCGCGCCCGGCAAGATAGGATTGGACGCGCCCGGCGACGCCTTTGCGCCCCGCGGCGTTGACCACCATCGTGTTGCGCAGCGCACCGGGCGCCACTGTCGCCGCGGCCGGCTTCGGCGACACCGCGCGAGGCGACGCAGGCACCGGCAGCAGCGCGCTGGGCTGGATCGCCGCCTTGCCGGCGCCGTGCTCGGGCGGCAGGATC
>DASVNU010000372.1:0-2951 GCA_036383655.1 Sphingomonas sp.
GCATAGACGCGGCTCTTGAGCAGCGAGCGGATGCCGACGATCAGGTAATTACGCCACATCTGGCCTCTCCGACGATTGGGGTGTCAGGCCGCGCGGCGGCGTTCCTGGAGGATGCGGCCGTCGAGCATGTTGACGACGCGACTGGCGTAATCGGCATGCGCGGGCGAGTGCGTGACCATGACGATGGTCGAGCCTTGCGCGTTGAGCGTCTGGAGCATCTTCATCACTTCCTCGCCATGATTGGTGTCGAGGTTGCCGGTCGGTTCGTCGGCCAGAATCAATTTGGGTTCGGCGACGAGCGCGCGGGCGACCGCGACACGCTGTTGCTGACCGCCCGACAATTGGCTGGGGAAGTGCCGCGCACGGTGGGCGATGCCGACGCGGTCCATCACTTCCTCGGTGCGGCGTCGGCGTTCGGCGGCGGGCACCGCATGATAGAGCAGCGCCAGCTCGACATTCTCGCGCACCGACAATTCGTCGACCAGGTTGAAGCTCTGGAAGATGAAGCCGATCGACGCCTTGCGCACTTCGGCGAGCTTCGCCTCGGACAGGCCGGCGACTTCCTTGCCGTCGAACACATAGCTGCCGCTGGTCGGGCTATCGAGCATCCCCATCAGGTTGAGCAAGGTCGACTTGCCGCAGCCCGATGGTCCCATGATGGCGACGAATTCGCCGGGCATGATGTCGAGGTCGATCGCGTCGAGCGCGGTGGTCTCCACGGTATCCGTACGGTAGGTCCGCGACAGCGCGCGCATATGCAGCATAGTCTTCACTCCTTCGCGTTCGAAAGGTCGAGCCGATCCTTGTCGGCGAAACCGGTATAGGGGCTGGTGATCACGCGCTCGCCGGCATCGAGCCCGTCGAGCACTTCGATAAAATCGGGATTGCGGCGGCCAAGTCGGACCTGCCGCTTTACCGCGGTGCCGCCGTCGGGTGAGACGACGAAGACATAGGCGCCGCCGCTCTCGTTATAGAAGGCGCCATTGGGGATCAGCTTGGCCGGCGCGGGATCGCCCAGCGTCAGCTTCGCCTGCAGCGTCTGGCCGCGCTGCACACCCTGCGGCTCGTCGCCGAGGAATTGCAGATCGACCTGGAACTGGCCGTTCTGCACCTGCGGATAGATTTTCATCACCCGCGCGCGGAACGTCTTGCCGTTCCAGTCGACGCTGGCCGACTGATTGACCTGGACGCGGCCGAGATAGAATTCGTCGACGCCGGCCTGGAGCTTGTTCCTGCCCGGCGAGTCGATCTGGCCGATCCGTTCTCCGCGCTGGAGCGACTGGCCGATCTGGATCGAGAAGCCCGACAATTTGCCCGTGACCGGCGCCTTGAGGTTGAGCGCATCGAGATTATTGCGGGCGATGCCCAGTCCCGCCGACATCGACTTCATCGATGCCTTTTGCTGATCGAGCTGGCCCGACTGCAGCCGCTCGTCGCTCGACTGGCTGCGCTGGAGCACCGCGAGGCGGCGCTGCTGATATTGGTAATTGTCGGTCGTGTCGTTGAACTGCTTGCCCGACACATAACCCTTCGCCGCGAGCGGCGCCTCGCGCTCATATTGGCGGCGCGCGGTGGTGAGCGCGAGCTGGGCGTCGAGGATCGCGCGCTCGTTGGACAAGCGGGTCTGCGACAGCGCAAGCTCCTGGCTGCGCATGTTGTTGATCTGCTGCTCGACCTCGGTCTGGCGCGCGAGCGTCGAGAGCTGAAGCTCGGCGTTGGAGAGCATCGCGATCGGCTGGCCGGCGACGACGTCGGTGCCGTCCTCGACCAGCACCTTGTCGACCCGCCCGCCCTCGATCGAATCGATATAGACGGTGAGCAACGGCGTGACCTTGGCGCGCAGCGGAATGAAATCCTCGAACCGCCCGGTCTGCACGGTCGAGATCGTCAGCCGGTTCCTGGTCACCGTCTGCGACCCGGCGCCGGGCATGAACCACCAGAACAGCAAGGCGAGCACCAGCAAGGCGCCGGCACCGATCGCGATCTTGACGTTGCGCGACAGGCCGCGGCGCTCGACCATTTTGTCCATCTGGCTGCCGCTGACAGCGCGGTCAGTGGTGGCTTTTGGCATCGTCTTCAAGGACGCAATGTTCACGAGTGCTGGCTCCCGATCTGCAGCAGGAACAACGAGTGTCCGCTTCCGGACACTGGTGTCCGAAAGCGGACACTGTCGCTCTGGAGCGAGAAGGCGATCCGGACCGAGGAAATCTGGATCGCGCCGCTCCAGTGCGACGCCGGCTGAAAGAACAGCACCCAGCTCGCGCCGAGTAACACGAGCGCCGTGAGGAGTTTGCGGTTGGCTGCCGTGTCTTTCATCGGATCTGTCCACCTTATTGGTCTGCTGCCTGCTCAGCAGGATGCGTGCCAATTGGATTTTTGCTGCCGCGGTCCGCCTTATGTCCAACCGTCATGCCGGGCTTGTCCCGGCATCCGCCGCGCCACAGGCGATGGCTTCCGTTGTGGAGAGGCAGACCCCGGCACAAGGCCGGGTTGACGGCCCGGGTTTTGTAGCTCGGGCTTCCTCCCGTTATTCGCGATGCGAAGGAGATCGCTTCGCCCGCCGCGCCACTGGCACGAAAATTGATTGTCCGTATTCGGACACCAGCTGTACGGAAGCGGGCAATGGCGACACCGGAATTCGATCTCTGCATCATCGTCGATGACGATGAGGACATTCTGATCGCGGCACGGCTCGCGCTGCGCGGGCTGTTTCGCGAGCTGATCACCGTGTCGTCGCCCGAGCGCGCGATCGCTGCCACGGCCGGGCGTCAGCCCGACGTCATTCTGCTCGACGCCAATTTCGCGCGCGGCGCCACCGATGCGCGCGAGGGGCTCGCATTGCTCGACCGGCTGCTCGCCAACGATTCCGAGGCGATCGTGGTGATGATCACCGCGCATGCCGGGGTGAATGTCGCGGTCGAGGCGATGAAGCGCGGCGCGACCGATTTCGT
>DASVNU010000373.1:0-2175 GCA_036383655.1 Sphingomonas sp.
GTGAGGACCACGGTCGCGCCGGCGGCGGCACCATCGACATGCCCTTGAATGGTCGAGGTCGTCTGCGCCGCGGCAGGCGTCGCCAGCGCGAGCGCGCCACCGGCGAGGATGGTGGTCGCGAGTGCGGCCCGCAGGCTTGCCCTCATCAGGTTGGTCATCTCAATTCCCCTAGCTCGGGCGCAAACGCCCTTTGTCCGGTTGTTGGTCGGTTATGGTGTCACAATGCTTCGCGTGCGCCGCGCGTGGCGGTCGCCAGCGCCGTCCCGGCGCCTCGCAGCTATCGATCGATGTGATTGGCTTGCAGCCATCGCCTTAAATCTGAATCCTCTCCTCCGCCGGCAAGCATTGCCGGGTGGACGGGGGCGACTCTAACGGCCGCGTAACCGGTTCCACAGTTGCACCGTAACCGGTTTCATGCGCATTCGCCAAGAAGAAATCGACTGATGCGAATCGCGCGATCCGGATTTGCCGGAGATGTGGCGGGACGGCATCACCAAGCGGAGTAAAAGCCATGTCCGACCTGTCCCGCCGCGATCTCCTGAAGGGCGCGTCAGCGGTAGCGATGGTGTCTGCGGCACTTCCCGCGCTGGCCAAGGCGGCGCCCGCCAGCGATCCGTTCATCGAACGGCTGATCGCCAGGATGAGCATTCAGGACAAAGCCGGGCAGCTGTCGATCTATTCGGATCCGCTGGCGTCGCGGACCGAGGGGCCGGTGCTCAACCCCGGCCTCGCGGCGCAGGGGATCGATGAGCTCAAGGCGCGAATCCGCCGGGGTGAGATCGTCGGGTTGTTCAACGGCATCGGCACGACGATCGGCCGCGAGCTGCAGAAAGTCGCGATCGAGGAAAGCCCGAGCAGGATCCCGCTGATCTTCGCCGGCGACGTGATCCATGGGATGAAGACCTCGTTCCCGGTACCGCTCGGCGAATCCGCCAGCTTCGACCCCGGCCTCGCCGAGCGCACCGCGCGCGCCGCGGCGGTCGAGGCCTCGGCCAAGGGCATCCAATGGACCTTCGCGCCGATGGTCGACGTCGCGCGCGACCAGCGCTGGGGCCGCGTGGTCGAGGGATCGGGCGAGGACACCTGGCTCGGCGTCCAGTTCGCTCGTGCGCGCGTCCGCGGCTTCCAGGGGCCCGATATCCGTCGCGACGATTCGATGCTCGCCTGCCCCATGCATTTCGCCGCCTATGGCGCGGTGCAGGGTGGGATGGAATATAACACCGCCGACATCCCCGACACGACCCTGCGCGAAATCCATCTGCCGGGCTTCAAGGCGGCGTTCGATGCCGGCGCGATCACCACCATGTCGAGCTTCAACGACATCGCCGGCGTACCGTCGACCGCCAACCATTATCTGCTCACCGACATCCTGCGCGGCGAATGGGGATTCAAGGGCCTCGTCGTCAGCGACTATACCTCGGAAGAGGAATTGATCCTACACGGTTACGCCGCCGACGGCCCCGACGCGGTGGTCAAGGCGCTGACCGCGGGGTGCGATATCTCGATGCAGTCGGGGCTCTATTGGAAGCACCTGCCCGATCTCGTGAAGGCTGGCCGTATCCCGATGTCGGTGGTCGATACCGCGGTGCGCCGCGTGCTTTACGTCAAGAAGGCGATGGGATTGTTCGCCAACCCCTATCGTTCACTCGATCCCGTGCGCGAGGCGCGCGATGTGCGCCGCCCCGACGCTATCGCGCTGGCGCGCGAGGCGGGGCGCAAGTCGATGGTGCTGCTCAGGAACGAAGGCAATCTGCTGCCGCTCAAGAAGCAGGGCAAGATCGCGCTGATCGGACCGGCGGTGAGCCAGAAGGGCGACTATCCCGGACCCTGGGCCAATTTCCCCGATTACGAGAGTTGCGTGACGGTCGAGGAGGGGTTCCGCGCCGCGCTTGGCGGCGCCTTGAACAATGGGGCCAAGCTCAGCGTCACGCGCGGTTCGGACTATGAAGCGCCGCTCGACGGCGAGATCGACAAGGCGGTGCGCCTGGCGAAGGACGCCGATGTCGTCGTGCTGTTGCTCGGCGAAAGCGCCAGCATGTCGGGCGAGGCGCAGGCGCGCGTCGATATCGGTATCCCCGCGCCGCAGCTGGCCCTGGCCGAAGCGGTCGCCGCGACCGGCAAGCCGATCGTGATACTGCTCCGCCACGGCCGCGCGCTGGCGCTGACCGGCGCGGT
>DASVNU010000374.1:0-22864 GCA_036383655.1 Sphingomonas sp.
GGCCGCGGCGATCGCGCGCGTTGCCGATGGCGTCGTGGTCGGCTCCGCGATCGTCGAGCTGGTCGGGCAACATGGCAAGGATGCAGCCGGGCCGGTGCGCGCCTATATCGAGAGTCTCGCAAGCGCGATCCGCGCTGCCAGAAAGGAAATGGCATGAGCTGGCTGACCAACGTCCGCAACGCGCTGTCGTACGTCATCCCCAAGAAGGAGAGCCCCGACACCCTGTGGCACAAGTGCAAGGGGTGCGGGCAGATGGTGTTCGAAAAGGAACTGGCGGACAATCTCTACGTCTGCCCCAATTGCGCGCATCACGAGCGGATCGGCCCCGATGTGCGGTTCGCGCTGATTTTCGACGAGGGATCGTTCGCCACGCTGACCCCGCCCAAGGTGCAGGACGACCCGCTCAAGTTTCGCGATCAGAAGAAATATACCGACCGCATCAAGGCGGCGCGTAGCGCGACCGGTGAGAGCGATGCGCTGATCAACGCGACCGGCACGATCGAGGGCCGCAAGGCAGTGGTCGGCGTCCAGGATTTCGCCTTCATGGGCGGATCGATGGGCCTCGCGGTGGGCGAGGCGTTCATCCGCGGCATCGAAGCCGCGATCAGCGAAGGCGCGCCTTACATCATCTTCACCGCGGCGGGCGGCGCACGGATGCAGGAGGGCATTTTGAGCCTGATGCAGATGCCGCGCGCAACGGTCGCGATCCAGATGCTCCACGACGCCGGACTGCCGTACATCGTGGTGCTGACCGACCCCACCACCGGCGGCGTCACCGCGAGCTATGCGATGCTCGGCGACGTGCAGATTTCGGAGCCGGGCGCGCTGATCGGGTTCGCCGGCCAGCGCGTGATCGAACAGACGATCCGCGAAAAGCTGCCCGAAGGATTCCAGCGCGCCGAATATCTGCTCGACCACGGCATGCTCGACATGGTCATCCCGCGCGCCCAGCTGCGTCCGACGCTGGCGCGGCTGATCGATTACATCGGCGGGCAGCGCAAGGCGGCTTAGCGGAATCTCCCCTCCCGCTTGCGGGAGGGGTCGGGGGAGGGCATGTGGCGCCAGTGGTGATGAACACGCCCTCCCCTAACCCCTCCCATAAATGGGAGGGGAATTAGCGATGCCCGACCACGCCGTCTCGACCGATCCCGCGGTGCAACGCCAGCTCGATCGGCTGTGGGCGCTCTCCCCGGGTGCCGACATATTGGGCCTGGAACGCATCACCGAATTGCTCGATCGCATCGGCAACCCGCACGATCTTTTGCCCCCGGTGCTCCATGTCGCGGGGACCAACGGCAAGGGATCGACCTGCGCCTTCCTGCGCGCGGCGATCGAGGCGGCAGGCTACACCACCCACGTTTATTCCAGCCCGCACCTCGTCCGCTTCAACGAGCGGATCCGGCTCGGCGGCAGGCTGATCACGGATGCCGAACTCGCGCCCCTGCTCGAGGAAGTGTTGGACGTCGGCGGCGATATCGGCGCGAGCTTCTTCGAAGTGACCACGGCGGCGGCCTTCCTCGCCTTCGCCCGCACGCCAGCCGATGCCTGTATCGTCGAGGTCGGGCTCGGCGGGCGGCTCGATGCGACCAACGTCATCGCGCAACCGATCGTCACTGGCATCGCGCAACTGGGGATCGATCACGAACGGTTCCTGGGTACGACGATCGAGGATATTGCCGCGGAAAAGGCAGGGATCGCGAAGCCACAAGTGCCGCTGGTGACGATGCGCTATGCCCCATCGGTCGAAGCGCGCGTCAACGCGGTCGCGCGAACCGCCGGCGCGCCGGTGTCACCCGAAGGCGGGCATTGGTTCTGGGCGGCCGATGAAGGCCACCTCACCTATCGCGATGCCGCCGGCAAGGTGCAGACGCCGCTGCCGGTGCTCGTCGGGCCGCACCAGCCGGGCAATTTCGCGCTGGCGATCGCCATGCTCCACCATCAGAAGACGCTGACCATCCCGCCCGACGCCTTCGTGGCCGCGGCCGAGCACGCCACCTGGCCCGCCCGGATGCAGTTGCTTGGCGACGGGCCGCTGACGCGCATGTTGCCGGCCGGCAGCGAGATCTGGCTCGACGGCGGCCACAACGCCGCAGCGGGCGCGAGCGTCGCCGCGGCGCTACGCGGCGTGCTCGACCGTCGCGAGGTTGATGGCGCGCAGATGATCGTGGGTATGCTGTCCAACAAGGATCCTGCCGGACTGCTGCAGCCCTTCACCGGGCTCGCCGCGAGTTTCCACGCCGTTCCGGTGGATGGCCATGAATGCCACAGTGCCGAGGTGTTGGGCGCGGTCGCACGCGAGATCGGCATGGTCCCGCAGTCGGCTGAGACGGTGGCGGCCGCGCTGCACGCAATCGCCAGCGACGCCAAAGGCCCGGTGACGGTGATGATCCTCGGCTCGCTCTATCTGGCTGGTGAAGTGCTCGCGGCGAACGGCGAAGCGCCGGAATGATTCATTATTGCGATTGACTATCAATAGCGAATTGCCGACGATGCGGCTCCCACCACGGAGTCGCCCGATGGCCCCTGCCCCAATGCCCGCGTCGCTCGTCAGCGAAGCCCTGCCGCACAGCCTCCCCGAAACCATGGCCGCGCGCATCCTGCTGCTCGCGATCCGGCGGATGGGGGCCCACGGGCTCAACGATGCTGTTGCCGCCAACACCTTTCTCAGCGCGTTCGGCGCGGGATTCCGCAGGCCGCTGTTGCTCGCGCGCGCTTTCATGTCCGAACTCGCCGCAACCTCGACCACGACCATCCCGATCGCGCCGTGCTGCTGCGCGCGGATGACCTGGGCGGAGGAAACAATGATCACCGCGATCAGCCATTCCGAGCGCCGCCCCGAAACCGCGCGGCTGTTGCTCGCGGACCTGATGGCGCAGCGTCGCGCGGATGCGATCGTGGCGACAGCGGCGGCCCTGTCCGGGGCATTTGCGGATGCGGGGTTGCCACTGGCGGGGGAGGCTTAGGGAGCTAACCCGCCGCCCTGAGCTCGCGTAATTTGTCCGTCGCCCAGCGATACATATCGCCTTCCGCCTGGCGCTGATGGCGGTCGAGGCGCTTCATGCGATCCTCGACTTCCTCGAGCACGCCCAGCGCCTCGCGCTTGCGGCCGAGCTCGATCAGCAGCGCGGCATAGCGGCACCGCGCCTCTTCGCCGGGCATGCGTGTGACGATGTCGCGATAGATCGCCAGCGCTTCGTCCTTGCGGTCGAGATGATCGTAGATCCGTGCCCGGAGCAGGTCGAGGCGATCGCGGTCGCTCTGGCCGGACGGCTTGTCGATCGCGTCGATCACCTGTTGCGCCTCGTCGATCTTACCTTCCTCGAATAACGCGCGGGCAAGCTTGGTCTCGGTACGCGTGTCGGGCAAGGGCTGCGCGGCGATCGCCTCGCGATACAGCGGGATAGCCTCGGCCGGCCGGTCGACCGCCGACAGCGCATCGGCCAGCCGGATGCGGTTGGCGATCGTATCGGCCAGCCCCAGCGCATCGCGCGCAATGCGCACCTCGCGCTGCGGGTCGATTGCCTTGGCGGCTTGCGCGCGCATCGTGCGGACGTGGCGATTGCCCTGCATCCCAGGCAGTACTTCGACGATGAAATAGGCGATGCAGCCGACCATCGGAAAGAATACCAGCGGCCAGATCCAGAAGGTGTTGCGGCTGTTGCGCACGCAATGCACGACGCAGGCGATCTGGCAGATGATCGTGCCGCCCGATAGGATCAGGAACAGCATCAGGCAGGCTCGCCCGTATGGCCAGCCTCGACCACCGTCGGCGCCCGCGACGCGCGCCACCATTCGAGCAGCACGAACAGGATTGCGAGCACCCCGACCGCCGCAACATAGCGGAACACGTCGGCATAGCCGTATTTGTCGATCATTTCACCGGCCATGCCTTTGCCCAATGAACCGATCAGGAAGGTCAGCGACGACAGCACGGCATATTGGACCGCGGCGAACTTCTTGCTGACGATCCCCGACAGGAACGCAACGAACGCCGCGAGCGCGAGCCCGGTCGAGATATTCTCGTAACTGATCGCCAGCAACAGCCGCGCCATCCGCTCATCGCTGCCGAGCGCGACCGCCAGCGAATCGAGCCGCAGGAAATGCAGGACCGGGTCGATATGCGGCGATCCGTCGGCAAGGTCGGCATAGAGGAAATTGCCGAAGATCGGCAGGATCGCCCCGATCAGCACGGTCGGGAAACGCCCGATCCTGGCAAACAGATAGCCACCCAGGCTGACGCCGATGATCGACATGATGATGCCGAATATCTTCGACGCGAACGCCACCTCATCTTTCGAATAATGCATGAACTCGAGGTAGAAGGGGTAAGCGAACGACGCCCAGACGTTGTAGCAGAGCGCATAGGTCAGGATCAGGCCGATCACGATCAACACGCCCCAGCCGAGCCGCGCGACGAGGTCGGCCAGTGGCGCGACCAACGCACCGTAGAGATGGTTGGCGGCGGTGCGCACCGGCGAGACCAGTGTATCACGTTCGGCCTGGACATGGCGTCCCTGCGTCTTCAGCCAATTCAGGATGGCGGCGACACCGAGCGGCACCAGCACGGTGGCGAACACGATCGCCGGACCGTGATATTTGAGGAAATCGCCCGGCGACGGCTTGGGAACGCCGGGTGGCGTGTCGGCCAGCATCGAGACCATGAACCCGATCAGCGACCCGATCGCCCAAACCCAGCTGACCCCGACGACTGCCAACGCGATCGCCCGCGTGCGCGGGTTGATCTCGCCCGGATCGGCGAGCGCCTGCACGGCTTCGCTCGGCGTACGCTGGGTGTCCGGCGCGATCAGCGCGATCACCAGCATCGCCGCCATCACGCCCGCCATTACCAGATAGACCGTCGGCCATGACATCCGTGCCGCCATGTAGAGCGCGATCGCGCCACCGACGATGCTGGCGGCGCGATAGCCGAGCTGATTGACCGCGGAGAGCAATTCGACCGGCGCGTCCTCATCCGCGACATCGATCCGCCAGCCGTCGATCGCGACGTCCTGCGTCGCCGAACCGAGCGAGCCGAGGAACGCGAACAGCGCGAAAATACCGATATTCCGCACCGGATCGGTGACGACCAGGCCGACCAGCGCGACGATCATCAATCCCTGGCACAACACGATCCAGCTCTTGCGGCGGCCGAGCTTGCCCAGCACCGGCAGCTGCAACCGGTCAACCAGTGGCGACCACAGGAATTTGAACGCATAGGTCAGGCCGATCCACGACAGCACGCCGATCGTCGCCATCTTGATCCCGACTTCGCCCAGCCAGGCGGTCAATGTTCCCACCAGCAGCGCGAACGGCAGCCCAGACGAAAAGCCCAACGCGAGCATCGACGCCGATTTGCGCGTCCGGAGCGCGGCGACGAACAGACGCCAGCCCTTGGGACGTGTCACCGCTGTGTCGCTCATTCAGGCTTGCTCCCCAACTTATTAGCGCAGACACTAGCCGCAAAAATCGGGAGAGGAAGCCCATGAACGTGGCGACCAGGATCGCTCCGACCGCGGGGCAACTCGCGCTGGCGAAGAAGCTGGCCGAAGGCGGCGAGCGGCGCAGCGGCGGTATCACCTATGTCGATGCCGCGGCCTATACCGATCCGGCACGGTACGAGGCCGAGCGAACCAGGATCTTCGGCAAACGCCCGTTGGTGATTGCCCCCTCCTCCCTGTTGCCCGCGGCCGGCATGGCGATTCCGCATGACGGCTATGGCAAGCCGCTGCTGATCACGCGCGACCGCGAAGGCGAGGCGCATGTCTTCATGAATGTCTGCCGCCATCGCGGCACGCGGCTGGTCGAAGGCCAGGAGCCGGTCTGCGCCGCGCGGCTGGTCTGCCCCTATCATGCCTGGACCTACGCGCTCGACGGCCAGCTGCTCGCGCTGCCGCGCACCGATGCCTTTCCCGACCTCGACAAGAGCGAGTTTGGCCTGCGCCGCCTACCGACCTGCGAAGCTGGCGGATTGATCTGGTTCGCGTTCGACGAGGGCGCCGACTTTGCCGAGCCCGAAACGCTCGGCCACGATTTCGATGCCTTCAATCTTGCCGGACAACATTTGTTTCGCCGCCGCACGCACGACGTGGCCGCGAACTGGAAACAGATCATGGATGCGTTCCTGGAAAGCTATCATGTCCAGCGCCTCCATGCCGCGACGATCGGTCCGTTCTTCAAGGATGGCGTTGCGTCGGGCGACATGATCGGCGCGCATCAGCGCTCGGCGGTCGGTCGTGACGTATCGGCCGATGACTGCGCGGCGGAGGACTGGCCGACGCTGCGCCGCGCGATCACTTATACCTATCAGATGTTCCCGGCGACGGTGCTCGTGGTCAGCCCCGATTACATGAATTTGATGACGCTGATGCCGCGCGGCGTCGACCGCGTGCTGGTCGAGGATTTCATGCTGATCCCCGAACCACCCGCAACGGAAAAGGCGCTCGCCCATTGGGAAAAGAGCTGGAACCTGCTCGACGGCGGGGTCTTCGGCTCGGAAGATTTCCGCGCCGCGGCGCTTTGCCAGGAAGGCCTGATGTCCGGCGCGATCGACCGGCTGACGCTGGGCAGTATGGAGGGCGGAATCCGCCTGTTCCATGACGCGGTGGAGAAGGCGCTGGCGGGCTGACTGCCCCCACCTACTATCGTCACCCCGGCCTTGTGCCCGTTCGAGCTTTGGCTTGCCCCCGGCAAGCCAAGATCGTGTCCGGGGGACACGATCTCGCTCGAACGCTGCCGTGCCGCCTGCCGCCCGGCGGATCCCGGCACAAGGCCGGGATGACGGATGGTATTTGAGGCTGCCATCATCTTCCTGTCAGGCGACCGCGACCTTACGCCTTCAACACCGTCGCCACGGTCGAAATCACCAGCCGGGTCTGCTCGATCTCGCCGACCTTGATCGTATCCAGCCCCATTTCCTTCGCCGGATAGTCATTCCCGCCCGGGTAGATCGCGTCGCCGATGAACAGCACTTCGGCCGCGCTCACCCCCGCCGCCGGCAACAGCTTCTTCAGCCCATATTGCTTGTCGACACCCTGGCGCGTGATGTCGATCGAGGTCGACCCGCCGATATTGATCGACAGATCGGGGAGAGCGGCGCGCAACCGCTTCTGCAACGCTTCGCGCTTTGATCGATCAGCATCCCACGCATTCTTCGCGATCAGCGGGGCATCCTGGCCCAGGCCGGAAAAGGTAATCTGACTGCCGCGATCCTCGATCCGATCGCCCCAGGTCTGGCCCTGGTCGAGCCCTTCGGCCTTGACCGCATCGTCGAGCGCGGTCTCGATCTGCTGTCGTTCGGCATCGGAGAACAGCTCGGCATAAACCGGTTTCCACTCGCCCGACCAACGATAGAGCTTGGTCCCCGTGGTCGGCTGGATGAACAGATTGACGAGCCTGGCGCGCGCGGGCAGTCGCGAGACGACCTGCTTCTCGAATTGCGGCCAGTCGCCGCCCGAAATGATGTCGATCAGACAGACGTCGAGCAAATCCGCGATCCGCTCCGCCATGTCCTCGTCGAGCGGCTGCTTGCTGAGCGCGAGCGTGCCGTCGAGATCGAAGGCGATCAGTTTCTTCATGCCGTCGCCCTCGCCAGCACGAACGCGTCGATCGCATGCGCCACGCCGTCCTCCGCGTTGCTCGTCGAGACCAAGTCGGCGGCGGCCTTCACCGCATCGGGCGCCTGCCCCATCGCCACCGACAGGCCGGCGCGACGGAACATCGCGACGTCATTGTCCATGTCGCCGAACACCGCCACGTCTGCGAGATCGACGCCCAGGATGCCGGCCAGCTCCGCCACGCCGTCACCCTTGTTGGCGCGGGTATCGGTGACGTCGAGATAATAGGTCTGGCTTTGCCCGATCGTCGCGCGCGCGCCGAATTGCGCGATGCCGCGGCCGGCGAGATCCTTGAGCACGGGCGCGTCGTCGCTCACGAACGTTACCTTGTCGGCGCGGTCGTAGAGGTCGCTGAAATCGTCGCGCAGGACCGGTTCCTGATTCGAGGCTACGCGCTCATGCTCGACATGCACCCCTTCCAGGCTGGAGGCGTACCAGCGATTGTCGGCGAATACCCAGCGATCGACCGCGACGCCTTCCGCCAGCGCGAACATGCCGCGCACCACATCGGGGTCGATGCGATGTTCGGCGATGACGCTGCCGTCGGGGCGGAAGATGATCCCGCCGTTGATCGCCGCCAAGGGAATATCGATGCCCAGCGGCGCGATCAGCGGCAGCACCCCCGATACCGGCCGTGCGCTGATCAGGGTGAAAGCGATTCCCGCCTCACGCAAGCGGTGCACCGCGGCAATGACCTGGGGGCTGAGCGACTTGTCCTTGCGCACCAAGGTGCCATCGACGTCCGAAATCACCACCCGGATCGCCGGACCCGGCTGCGTCACTGTGGCATCTCCACATGCCCGCCAAACCCGAAGCGCATCGCCGACAGCAATTTGTCGCCATAAGTATGCTCGACACGGCTGCGATAGCGGGCGAACAACGCCGCGGTCAGCACGTGCGCGGGAACCGCTTCCTCCATTGCCGCTTCGATCGTCCAATGCCCTTCACCCGAATCGGCGACACGGCCGGAGAATTGATCGAGCGCCTGGTCCTTGGCGAGCGCCTGCGAGCAGAGATCGAGCAGCCAGGACGAGATCACCGACCCGCGGCGCCACACTTCGGCGATGTCGGTGAGGTTGAGGTCGAACCGCTCTTCGGCGGGCAAACTCTCCAGATTCTTGCTCTTCAGGATGTCGAAGCCTTCGGCATAGGCCTGCATCAGTCCGTATTCGATGCCGTTATGGACCATCTTGACGAAATGCCCCGCGCCGGGAGGGCCGGCATGGATATAGCCCTTCTCCGCACGGGGATCCTCACCTTCCTGCTCCATCCGGTTGGGGGTGCGCGGGATCGTGCCGAGGCCCGGCGCGAGCGTGTCGAAGATCGGATCAAGGTGGCGCATGACGTCGTCATCGCCGCCGATCATCATGCAATAGCCGCGCTCGAGACCCCAGACACCGCCCGACGTGCCGACATCGACATATTTCAGGCCCTTGGCCGCCAGCTCTTTCGCACGGCGGATATCGTCCTTGTAGAAGGTATTGCCGCCATCGATGATGATGTCGCCCGGCGAGCAGAGCCCGGTTAGCGTCTCGATCGTGCTTTCGGTCGGATCGCCGGCGGGCAACATCACCCAGAAAATGCGCGGGCTGTCGAGCTTGCCTGCCATGTCCTCCAGCGATCCGGCACCGATGCCGCCATCGGCAACGATCTCCTTCACCGCTTCGGGCGCGCGATCATAGACCACCGTCTCGTGCTTGCCGCGCATCAGCCGCCGCGCGATGTTGCCGCCCATGCGGCCGAGGCCGATGATTCCGATTTTCATGTGAATCTCCCGAAGCGCTGAACCGTTACTGCGTCACCCCGGCCTTGTGCCGGGGTCTGCACCTCAACAAGCGAGATCGTCGCCCGCGGCGCGGCGGATGCCGGGACAAGCCCGGCATGACGACGATGGTCAGGTCGCCTCGGCGGGATGCTTGGCCGCGATCGCGCCGAGCAGATCGTCGAACGCCTTGGAGAAGGACGTGACACCTTCCTCGACCAGGGTTTCGGTTACGCCCTGCAGGTCCAGCCCGAGCCGCTCGGCTTCGGCCAGCACGTGGTTCGCACCCTCGACATCCAGGGTCAGCGTCTCGGCCGCCGTGCCATGGTCGCGGAACGCGTCGAGCGTCTTGGGCGGCACGGTGTTGACGGTATCGCGACCGATCAGCGTGTCGAGATAAAGGACGTCGGAATAATCGGGATTCTTGGTCCCGGTCGAGGCCCACAGCAATCGCTGCGGCATCGCGCCCTTGGCGGCCAGCGCCTGCCAGCGGTCGGATTTTACGAAATTCTGGTACCAGGCATAGGCCGCCTTGGCGTTGGCGATCGCCACCTTGCCCTTGAGCGCCTTGGCTTCCTCGCCACCGGTGCCGGCGTCGATCGCGTCGTCGATCTTGGTGTCGATCCGGCTGACGAAGAAGCTCGCGACGCTGGCGATCCGGTCGATCGCCTCACCGCGCGCGGCGCGCTTTTCCAGACCCTCGACGAACGCCAGCGCGACCGCCTTGTATGCCTCGATCGAGAACAACAACGTCACATTGATGTTGATGCCCTTGTCGATCGACGTCGCGATCGCGGGAACGCCGGCGGGGGTGCCGGGAATCTTGACCATCAAATTGGGCCGGTCGACCGCTTTCCACAGCCGCTCGGCTTCGGCAGCCGTCTCGTCGGTATCGTTGGCGAGATAGGGCGACACTTCGAGGCTGACATAGCCGTCCTTGGCATTCAGCCGATCATAAACCGGACGCAGCGTGTCGGCGGCGGCCTGGATGTCCTGGATCGCGAGATGCTCGTAGCGCGCCATCGTCGAAGCGTCGGGACTGGCCTTGTCGAACTCGGCCAGTTCGGCGTCATAGGCGTCGCCATGACCCATCGCCTTCTCGAAGATTGATGGGTTCGACGTAACGCCACTGACGCCATCCTCCTCGACCAGCTTCTTGAGGCCGCCTTCGGCGAGCAGCTTGCGGTCGATGAAGTCCAGCCAGATCGCCTGGCCGAGTTTTTCGAGATCGTTGATCCGTCCCATCACTTGCTCTCCAGCATCTTCTTGGCAGTCGCGACGACATTGGCGACGGTGAACCCGAACTTGTCCTGCAGGCCGGCAAGCGGCGCCGAGGCACCGAAAGTCGACATGGTGATCGTGCGACCCTTGGCCCCGACATAGCGGTCCCAGCCCATCTCGCCGCCCATTTCGACGGCGAGGCGCGCGGTCACACCGGTCGGCAACACGCTTTCGCGATAGGCGTGGTCCTGTTTTTCGAAGCGGAACCAGCTCGGCATCGACACGACGCGTGCCGCGACCCCCTCCGCCTTCAATTGCTCATAGGCCTTGGTCACAAGGCTCAATTCCGAACCGGTCGCGATCAGGATGATCTGCGGATCGTCGCTGTCGGCCAGCACATAAGCGCCCTTCGCGACGCCATCCGCGCTGGCATATTTGCCGCGATCGAGCGTCGGCAGCGCCTGGCGCGACAGGATCAGCGCGGTCGGGTGGCCACCATCGGTCAGGGTCGCGCGCCATGCCGCGGCAACCTCATTGGCGTCACCGGGGCGGATCGTGTCGATCCCCGGCGTCGCGCGCAGCATGGCGAGTTGCTCGATCGGCTGATGCGTCGGGCCGTCTTCGCCGACACCGATCGAATCGTGGGTGAACACCCACACCGATCCGATCTCCATCAACGCCGACAGCCGGACAGGAGGGCGCATGTAATCGAGGAACACGAAGAAGGTGGAGCCATAGCCGCGCAGGTGCGACAGCGTCATGCCGTTGACCACCGCGCCCATGCCATGCTCGCGCACGCCGAAGTGGAAGTTGGTGCCGCCATAATTGTCCGGTTCGAACGACGGCGCGTTCTTGATGTCGGTTTTGGTCGACGGCGCGAGATCGGCCGAACCGCCGAGCAGCCATGGCACCTTGGCCACGATCGCGTTGAGCACCTTGCCGCCAGCATCGCGGCTGGCGATCCCCTTTTCGTCGGCATCGAAGGTCGGGATATCGGCATCCCATCCGTCGGGCAGCTTGTCCGACAGGATCAGATCGAGTTCCTTGCCGAGATCGGGATAGGCCGACTTGTATTTGGCGAAGGTCGCATCCCATTCCTCGCACAACGGGCGGCCGCGGCTGGCGATCGCCTCGTTGAAATGCTTCTCGACGCCGTCGGGGACATAGAAGTCCTTTTGCGGCCAGCCATAGGCCTCCTTGGTTGCCTTGATATTGTCGACGCCAAGCGGCTCGCCATGCGCCTTTTCGCTGCCGGCGCGTGGGCTGCCCCAGCCGATCACCGAATGGACGACGATGAAGGTCGGCCGGTCGTCGGTCTTGCGGAACGACGCCAACGCCTGCGCCATCGCTGCGCAATCATTGGCGTCGTTCACATGGATGACGTTCCAGCCATAGGCCTCGAACCGCTTGCCGACATCCTCGTCGAACGCGAGCGCGGTGTCGCCCTCGATCGAGATATGGTTCGAATCGTAGATCCAGCAGAGATTGGACAGCTTGAGGTGCCCGGCGATCGACGCCGCCTCGGCCGACACGCCTTCCATCATGTCGCCATCGCCGCACAGCGCATAGACATCATGGTCGAACAGGGTGAAGCCGTCCCGATTGTAGCGCGCGGCGAGCCAGCGCTCGGCGATCGCCATGCCGACCGAATTACCGCAGCCCTGGCCGAGCGGACCGGTCGTCGTCTCGACCCCGGTGGTATGGCGATATTCGGGGTGGCCCGGCGTCTTCGAGCCGAGCTGACGGAAATTCTCGATATCGTTGAGGCTGACCGCTTCCCTGCCGGTCTTCTTGCCCGAGCCGTCGACTTCCTCGATCCCGGCGAGGTGGATCAGCGAATAGAGCAGCATCGAAGCGTGGCCGACCGACAGCACGAACCGGTCGCGATTGGGCCAGGTCGGCGTCGAGGGATCGTAGCGCAGGAATTGCGACCAAAGCGTATAGCCGACCGGCGCCAGCGCCATCGGCGTGCCAGGATGCCCCGAATTCGCCTTTTGCACCGCGTCCATCGACAGCGTGCGGATCGTGTCGATGGTCAGGCGATCGATCGAACCGTCTTCCTTGAGCTGATCGACGTCGGCGGTCTGGGTATCGGACATTTTTATTCAGGCTCCCGCTTCGGGTGGGCAAACGCACAGGCCGCGTCGCGGTTGCGCTATTTCCATGCCCTATATGGGGAGCATCGCGCGCTTGCCACCCGTCAGGTGGTATTGCGTTCCATTTTCGTAACGGTTCCATTGTCCGCCAGGTAGGCGGCATCGACTTCGCGCAGGAACAGGCCGTGTCCCATGACGCCGGGAATCGCCTGTAAAGCGACCGCGAGCGCGTCCGAATCCGGAAACGACGCGAAATGGCAGTCGAAGATGACATTGCCCTGGTCGCTGCGCCGCAGGCCGTCGTCCGCCATGCGCAACACCGGTTCCGCACCCAAAGCCGCGATGCGAGCGGCGACGAAACTGCGCGCGAAGGGCAATACCTCGACCGGAAGCGGCGCGGCTCCCAGCCGCTCGACCCGTTTGGACGCATCGGCGATCACGACCATCCGCTCCGACGCCTCGGCGACGATTTTTTCGCGCAACAAGGCGCCGCCAGCGCCCTTGATGACGCGCAGCCTGGGATCGATCTCGTCGGCGCCGTCGACCGTCAGGTCGAGTCGCGACGCCAGCGCAAAGCGGCCGATCGGGATGCCGACGTCGCGCGCCGCTTGCTCGGTCGCGATCGAGGTTGCGAAGAATATCGTCTTGCGCAGATCGGGCAGGCGCGCGGCGATCGCGCGGATCGCGAACGCCACGGTCGATCCGGTGCCGATGCCGACCAGCATGCCGTCACGGATTTCAGTGACCGCGGCGTCGGCGGCAATCCTCTTGTCGTCGTCGGTCATGGACACGGCGTAGCGCGAAACCGACCGGACGCAAACGGCCGGTTCAACGCCGGTAAGCCCCGGCTATAACTCAGCGGAATGGTGCGCCGCAACGAAAACGGCTTGATTCATGTAACAATGCAACATAGCAGAACAGCGACCGCAACCCGCTCGTCGAACGATCGGCCGGAGACTATGGCGAAGACAGCAAGGCGCATCGGCAGCACGTCGCGCCCGCCCCACACGGGGCGGAGGCTTGGTGCTGGCTGGGTCGCTGTCCTGCTGGCCATGCTGGTGGTGTTCTCTTGGCAGAGCTTCGTCGCTCAGACCCACAACCATTTCGATCGCGCGCGGATCTCCGCTGCCACCAGCACGACAAATGCGGTCACCGCGTCGTCGTCCGACCGGAACTCACCCTTCGATTCGCCGGCAAATTGTCCGATCTGTCGTGAGATCGCGCAGAGCGGCGCGTACCTGCCGCCGGCGCCGATCACTCTCCCTGCCCCTCAGGCGATGCTCGTCTGGCTCGTCGCCGGGCTGGCGTTCGCGCTGATCCTCGAACGGCGTTCGCTCGGCTGGCATAGCCGCGCACCCCCACTTCAACTCCAGGCCTGACACTATCGCCGCGACGCCAAGGCACGAGTCCGTGCCGCGTCGCGCCCCCCGGATTCCCTGCGTGAATCCGTGATCGAGGTTCCCGGAGTTTATTCGAATGCGACATCTATTCCTGCTGGGCGCGGCATCCGTCGCGCTGTTTCCGGCGGTTTCCCACGCCCAGAGCGCGCCGGCGAGCCTGCCCCCAGCCACTCCTGCGTCTGCCCCCACCCCGACGCCATCAGCGCAGCCGGACGACATCGTGATCACGGCACAGCGGCTGGACGCGGCGCGCGACGCCATCCTCCCCTCGCTCGGCGCCAGCGCTTACACGGTCGACAAGGCGATGCTGTCCAAGCAGCCCGGCGGCGTCAACGTCAGCCTGGTGCAGATTCTGTCGCAGGCTCCCGGCGTGACGCTCGACAGTTATGGCGCGGTGCACGTCCGCAACGAGCACGGGAACCTGCAATATCGGTTGAACGGCGTGATCGTGCCCGAGAGCATTTCGGGATTCGGCCAGACGTTCGATCCCCGGATCGCCGATTCGGTCGAGCTGATCACCGGCACGCTGCCGGCGCAATATGGCTATCGTACGTCGGGTGTGGTCAGTCTGAAGACCAGCTCGGGGGGGTTCGACAATGGCGGCGATGTCGGCTTCTATGGCGGTAGCCGGAACACCATCAATCCCAGCGCGTCGATCCATGGAACGGACGGATCGCTGAGCTATTTCGCCTCGGGCAGCTATCTGCAGAACGATCTGGGCGTCGAAAACCCGACCGCGTCGCGCGACGCGATCCATGATCGCACGCGCCAGTACCGCGCGTTCGCGTACATCTCTGACATCGTCTCGTCGACCAGCCGGATCACCGCGTTCGGCGGTACGTCGATCGGCTATTTCCAGATCCCGAACAATCCGGGCCAAGGCGACCCAGCGACGAACTTCCAGCTCAACGGCAATTCGACGTTCGATTCGGCCAAGCTCGACCAGAACCAGCGCGAGATCACGCATTATGGCGTGCTCGCCTATCAATATGCCGGCGGCGCGCTCAATTTCCAGGTCGCGCCGTTCGCGCGCTATTCACAGACGCGCTACACGCCCGATCCGCAAGGCGGCGATCTCATCCTCGGCGGCGTGGCCGACCGGTCGCGCCTGTCCAGCCTTGCCCTGGGCGTCCAGGCGGACGGCAGCTACAAATTGTCGGACACGCACATGTTGCGGTTCGGGCTGTTCGTCCAGAACGAGCGGACGCGATCGCTGGTGACATCGCGCGTGTTCCCGGTCGATGACAGCCTGCCAACCGACGACAAGCAGACCTCGGACATTCCAATCACGATCACCGACAAGGGCGGTCGCAACGGCCAGCTTTATGGCGTCTACCTGCAGGACGAATGGTCGCTGACGCCGAGGCTGACGCTGAATTACGGCGTCCGCTTCGACGCGGTCAGGGCCTATACGCGCGAGCAACAGGTCAGCCCGCGCGTCAACCTCGTTTGGAAAGCGGGCGACGGCACAACTTTCCACATGGGCTATGCGCGCAACTTCACCCCGCCACCGCAGGAGCTTATCGCGGCGCCGACGCTGGCGCTCTTCGCCGGGACGACCAAGGAGCCTGAAAACACCACCGCCGATCCGGTGCGCGCCGAGCGCGAGCATTATTTCGACGTCGGTCTCGAACAGAAGGTCATCCCGGGCCTCAAGATCGGGGTCGATGCTTATTACAAGATCAAGCGCAACCTGCTCGACGAAGGCCAGTTCGGCACCTCGCTGGTGCTGTCGCCGTTCAATTACGCCAAGGGCTATGCCTGGGGCGTCGAGCTCAGCGCCAATTACACCAAGGGTCCGGTCGACCTCTACGCCAACGTCGCGCGCGGCGAGGAGAAGGGCCGCAACATCATCTCGAGCCAGTATTTCTTCGCGCCCGACGAACTCGACTACATCTCCAATCACTACATCTTCACCGACCATTCGCAGAATTGGACCGCGTCGGGCGGGGCCAGCGTCACGATCCATGACGGGATCGGCACGCTCGTTCCGGCGGTCGATTTCCTCTATGGCGACGGACTGCGCGCCGACGACCCCGCGGGCATCGTCCCCAATGGCGGCAAGCTGCCCTCCTATGTCACCGCCAATATCGGGATCGCGCAGAATCTCGACGGCCCGGGCGTGCTCAAGGGGCTGTCGATCCGCGTCGATGTCGTGAACCTGTTCGACAAGAGCTATCTGATCCGCGACGGGTCGGGGGTCGGTGTCGGCGCGCCGCAATATGGCGCGCGGCGCGGGTTCTTCGCGGGCATCAGCAAGAAGTTCTGAGCGAACGCCCCGGAGAGTGCCGGAGGCGCCCCCGCCGAGATTGGCCAGCCGTCGCGGTTCATCCGCGGCGGCTCCCTTTCCAGCGCCTTCCGGCACCGCCGACGGGCCTATCGAAATTGGGGAATCACATGTCCCGAGGACATCCTGCGGCCAGTGCGCCGGGAATCGACTGGGTCGAACGCGCCGCGGTCGGGGCCTCGGCACTCTGCCTGATCCATTGCATCGGCTTGCCGCTGCTGCTGGCCCTGCTCCCCGCCTTATCGTCGTTGATCGCCATACCGGAGCGCTTCCATCTGTGGGTATTGGCGTTCGCCGTGCCGACCTCCGCATTGGCGCTGGCCGCCGGTTGGCGCCACCATCGCCATGCCTATCCGCTGTTGGTTGGAGCAGCCGGGCTGACCTTGCTCGCGATCGGTGCGCTGCTGTTGCTCGGCGGGCGATGGGAGACACCGGTCACGATCATGGGCAGTTTGTGCCTCGCCTCGGCGCATATCGCCAATTGGCGGTTGCGGCACCTTCATCATCACCATCAGGACTGAGATCGGCGGCGACGGCGAGAGGGCATTAGCCGCGCGCACGGGGACCCCTGGCGGGGAATCTCTATACTGTCGGGAAAATGGCGCGCCCGGAACGATTCGAACGTCCGACCCTCAGATTCGTAGTCTGATGCTCTATCCAGCTGAGCTACGGGCGCCTGGGAGACGCGGCACATAGAGGGGTGTTTCGGGAAGCGCAAGTGCGTTGCGCCATAGTTTTTCGCCGCCTAGAGCAGCGCCATGTCAAAGCGCATCGCGATACTCCTTACCCTCGGGCTCGTCGGCTGTACCGAAGCGCCGGGCGTCTATCCGTCGCTCGCGCTGCGGCCGATTGAATCGCGCTCCGACGCAGAACCGGAGGTAGTGACGCCCGTCGCCGCCCCCGATCCCGACCTCGACAAGAAGATCGCGGCGATCGGCGCCAAGCTGGGCGCGTCGGAGGCGGCGTTTGCCGCGAGCGCCGCGACCGCGGAGAGCGCCGCGCGCAGCCCGGCCGCTCAGTCGGTAGGCAGCAACGAATGGGTGCGCGCCGAATCGGCACTCGCCGACCTCGATTCGCTGCGCGTCGACACGCTCGACGCGATCACCGAACTCGATCAGCTGACAGCCGAGCGCGGCGTGGCGGGCGATCCCCCCTATCCCGCGTTGGACGACATGCGGACCAAGGCGCAGGCGCAAATGGAAACCCAACAGGCCAGGATCAGCGCGATCAAGGCGATCCTCGGCGAGAAGTGATCGCGCCGCTTTCCTTTCCTGCAAGCGAGGGGATCAAGTGCGCCATGGAAAGCCGCCGACCGCATTCCCCTCTCCCGCAAGCGGGAGGGTGAGGGTCTTCTTTCTTCTTCTTTGGCAAGATCCGCTTGGAAGAAGGAAGAAGACCCTCACCCAACCCTCTCCCGCAAGCGGGAGAGGGCTCGGCCAAGCGGGCTAGGACAAACGGAAAGGTCTAGGGCCGCCTGATCCGATAGACGATGTGCGGGCGCAGCGGGTCGCCGATCGCCACCGCGGGATGATCGAAATCGCTGTCATGATCGCGCGCCATGCCGAGCCGCTCCATCAGGCCCCAGCTACGCACGTTCCCGATATTGGTCATCGCCGCGATGTCGGGTGCGTCCGTATTGCACCAGCCCCAGGCGATCGACGCTGCCGCCGCTTCGCGCGCATAGCCTTGACCCCAGGCATCGCGCGCCAGCCGCCAGCCTATCTCGACCTGATTGGCGAGCGGCGTACCTTCCGGGCCGGGCTTGAGGCCGCAGAAACCGAGGAACGCGCCGTCAGCCTGTCGTTCGACCGCCCAGAAACAGTAACCGTGGCTGGCGATGAAGCCGTTCTGCCGCGTTGCAGCGGCCTCAGCGTCCTCGCGGCTCAGCGGCGGCCCGAGATAGCGCATGACCTCCGGATCGGTGCACATGGCATGAAACGGCGCGACGTCGCTCTCGCGCCAGCCGCGCAGGATCAGGCGATCGGTCTCGATCACGGTCGCACTCAACGCGGCCGATCGATCGCATAGACGATCATGTCGCCAATCGGGTCGTCATTATCGAGATAGCGCGGGTGCCGGAAATCGAGCTCTGGGCGGCGCGTCATGCCGATCCGGATCATCAGCCCCCAGGACGGCGCATTGTCGGGATTGGTCCAGGCCGCGATCGTCTCGGCCGGCGTGTTCGCCCAACCCCAGTCGCGGCTCGCCTCGGCCGCTTCCCGCGCAATCCCCTGCCCCCAATGCTTCTCGGCAATCCGCCAGCCGAGCTCATACATGCCGTCGACCGGCGTATCGGGATGCCCGCCCAGCCTGAGCCCGCAAATCCCCGCCAGCTCGTGATCCGCCTTGGTCTCGACCGCCCACATGCAGTGGCCGTGGGCGTCTTGCTTCGCCATCTGCGCATCGAGCAGCGGATCGATCTCCCCGCGCGGCACGACTCCGCCGAAATGCTTCATCATCGCGGGCGTGTTGATGACCGCGTTGAACGCGGGTTTGTCGTCCTCGCGCCACGGTCGGAGGATCAGGCGTCGAGTTTCGATCATGGGCGCTCCAACATGTAGACAAACAGTTCGACACCGGGATTGCTGCCATCGGGATCGATGAAACCGAGGTCGCGACGGCGTGTCATGCCAAGTCGCTCCATCAGCCCCCACGAACGATAATTGTCAGGCGTTGTCCAAGCCGCCAAATGCAGCTCGTCGGTATTGGCCCAGCTCCACACGATCGCAGCCCGCGCTGCTTCGCGAGCATAACCTTGTCGCAAATGGGTCTCGGCGATGCGCCAACCGAGTTCGCGCATCCGATGAACCGGCGTGTCCGGATAATCGTGCGCCACACGCACCCCGCAGCTGCCGATCAATGCCCCACTCTCGCGCAGTTCAACCGCCCAGAAGCTATGACCATAAGCCGCCTGATCGGCCACTCGCTTGTCGAAAAGGCGATCGATCTGTGCCGGCGTCCGCACGCCGCCAAAGTCGGCCATCATCGCCGGCGTATTGATGATCCGCACGAACGCAGGCCGATCCTCTTCCCGCCACGGGCGCAGTATCAACCTGTCCGTCTCGATCATTTCGCCAGCAGCTTCGCCGCATGCAGCGCGTGATAGGTCAGCACGCCCGAACAGCCCGCGCGCTTGAACGCCATCAGCGTCTCCAGCACGACGGCGTCGCGCTCGGCGGCGCCGGCCGCGACCGCCGCCTCCAGCATCGCATATTCGCCGGACACTTGGTACGCGAATACAGGTACTTCGAATCGGTCTTTCACACGAAGAATGATATCGAGATAGGGCAGCCCTGGCTTGACCATCACGCTGTCGGCACCCTCGGCGAGGTCGAGCGCGACTTCGCGCAGCGCTTCCTCGGCATTGGCCGGGTCCATCTGATAGGTCTTCTTGTCGCCCTTGAGCAGCCCTCGCGAGCCGACAGCGTCGCGGAACGGGCCATAGAAGCCGCTGGCATATTTGGCGGCGTAGGACATGATCTGGACGTTGACATGGCCCTCGGCCTCGAGCGCGTCGCGGATCAGGCCGACGCGGCCGTCCATCATGTCCGACGGTGCGATGATGTCGGCTCCCGCCGCCGCCTGATTGAGCGCCTGCCCGACCAGCACTTCCGCCGTGGCGTCGTTGAGGACGTAACCGCTATCGTCGAGCAACCCGTCATGGCCATGGCTGGTATAAGGATCGAGCGCGACGTCGGTCAGCACGCCGATATCGGGCACCGCCTGCTTGAGCGCCCGGATCGCGCGGCACATCAAATTATCGGGGTTGAGCGCTTCCTTGCCGTCATCGCTGCGGCGATCGGGTTGCGTGTTGGGAAACAAGGCGATGCACGGAATGCCGAGGTCGCGCGCTTCCTTGGCCCGCGCGACGATGCCGTCGACCGACCAGCGCGACACGCCGGGCAAGCTGGCGATCGGTTCCTCCACCCCCTGCCCTTCGGCGATGAACAGCGGCCAGATCAGGTCGGCGGGTGTCAGCGTGGTTTCGGCATGCATCCGCCGGCTCCACGCCGAGGCGCGAGGACGGCGGAGACGGATCGCGGGATAGTGGCTCATGGCCGCGCATTTGAGCCCCCCGGCCGCTCCGCGCAAGGGGGCGAAGCGGCCCGGCTAACCAGTCGGGTGCAGGCGCCCAGCCGGCTCGCCCGTGGCGTGCGCATGCTCCTCGCCTTCAGGTTCGGGTGGGACGATCAGCACCTGCTCGCGCCAATGGCCATTGCGAAAATACCAGGCGGCGAGCGTCAGCGACACCAACGATCCGAGCGGGAAGGCATACCATAATGCGTCCGACCCGATCAGCCGTTGGCCGAATACCGCGAAGCCGAGCCGGACCGGATAGAAAGCGACGATCAGGATGATCAGCGGCGGTATCGTCGCCCCGTTGGCCCGGACGGTCGAGAACAACACCATCGTGGCGCCGAACATCACGAAGGTCCAACTCGCGATCAGCTGGATATGCCGCGCGATCGGGATCGCCGGGCTGCTGCTGCCGACGAACAACGCCATCACCTGGCGATCGAACAGGATGATCGCGGCGATCACGACGAGCGTGATGATCGTATTGTAGATGATGCCCGACCGCGTGATCGCGTTGACGCGCTCCCATTTACCCGCGCCGATATTCTGCGCCGCCATCGAGCTGACCGCGACGCCGATCGCCATCGCCGGCATCTGGATATAGGTCCACAGCTGTTGCGACACGGCATAAGCCGCCGCGGTTTCGACACCGAGGCGGTTGACCAGTCCGATCATCGTCAGGCCGGCGGTCGACATCACCAGCATCTGCGCGCCCATCGGCAAGCCTTTGGCGAGAATCGTCTTCACCAATGCCCTTTCGGGGATCAGATAGCGAAGCTCGTGCCCGCGCAGCCGGATCGGCAGATCGCGCCAATAGACATAGATCAGCAGGCCAGCCGAGGACACCACCCCCGCCAGGAGAGTAGCGGTAGCGGAACCCGCGATGCCCATCTTCGGGAACGGACCGATTCCGTCGATCAGCAACGGGTTGAAGCTGCTGTCGATCGCCACGCTCAGCGCCATGAACCAGAGCGGCGTCACCGAATCGCCGGTGCCGCGAAGGCTCATCTGGATCAGCACGCCGAGCATCGAGAAGGGCAGGCCCAGGAAGATCACGCGCAGATAGTCGCGCGCCATGTTCTGCGCCTCGCCCGGAGTCGCGAGCAGCCGCAGGATCTGCGGCGCGAACAACCAGCCGAGGATCGCGATCACTACCGCACCACCAATCACCAGCCCGACAGCAGATCCGAACGCGCGCCGCGCCCCTTCGATATCGTGGCGACCAACCGATTGGCCGATCAACACCGTCGCCGCCATGCCGAATCCGAACACCGCGGAGAACATCAGGAACATGATGATGTTGGCGTTGGACGTCGCCGCCAGCGCGCCCTCGCCCAGAAAGCGCCCGACCCAGATCGAGTTGATCGAGCCGTTGAGCGACTGGAGAATGTTCGACGCCAGCGTCGGCAGCGCGAAGGCGAGCAAGGTCGAACCGATCGGCCCGACGGTCAGGTCGCGTCGGCTTCCCGGCCCCCGTTGCCGAGGCTGTTGCGGCGGCTGCACCACGTCTGGATTGCCTTTCTGCGGCCCGGACGGCCGGATGTCTGATCGTTTCGCTGTCGTGCGTTCCGATACGGAATGCTCGCGGCTTCGCCTAGCCCAAGCGTGACATAATCCCACGATGCTGGACTTGCTCCGGCTTTTCGACGCGCGGCGGCAAGTCTCTCCCCTCCCGCTCGCGGGAGGGGTTGGGGGAGGGTCTGTCACGTCGGAAGCCGTCTGTAGACACGCCCTCCCCTAGCCCCTCCCGCAAGCGGGAGGGGAACTGGCTAGCCCAGCCGCGCCAGCGCTGCCGTCAGCCGTTCGGCCTCGGACGATTTCTCGGCATGATCCGCCCGCGCTTTCTCAACCGCCTCGGGCTTGGCGCGCTCGACGAAGCTCGGGTTGTTCAACCGTCCCGCCAAGCCGTCGCGCTCCTTCGATGCCGCCTCGATCGCCTTGGTTAGCCGCGAGCGTTCGGCCGCGACGTCGATGATGCCTTCGAGCGGGATAACGTAGGTCGCTTCGTCGATCACGAGTTGAAGCGCGGCGCCTTCCGGCGCAGCCTGATCGAATACATCCTGCAACCTGCCGAGCTTGCGCAATGCGGTGTAGGCCCCGTTGACGCGATTCAACGTCGTTTGGGAAGCATCGCGAACATAGGCGGTCAACATCGTGCCGGGGGGAATGCCGAGCTCGTTCTTCGCTGCTCGAACGCTGTTGATCAGGCGGATGCGCCAATCGATGTCAGCAATAGCGTCCTGGTCGATAGCGGTCGCATCCACGGTCGGCCAATGGGACACGATCAGGTCGCGCTCGCGCTCGCCCATCGCGTGCCACAATTCTTCGGTGATGAACGGCATGAACGGGTGCAGCATCACCAATATCTGATCGAGCACCCATCCGGCTACCGCTCGCGTTTCGACCGC
>DASVNU010000375.1:0-2586 GCA_036383655.1 Sphingomonas sp.
TCCCACATCGGCGCGAAGCGGCGCGCATCGGGCGCCTCGAACTGGGTCGCCAGCATCCGCGCCTTCGACCCGTCGTCATTGGTATAGTCGATCGCGAAGAAACCCGCGGCCGACTCGTTGATCTTGCCGGTCCAGGCGAAGGTGATGACGTGGTTGCCGACCTTGGCTGCGGCGGGCAGCGTCAGGGTGAGTTGCTGCGCGTCATTGTCGAGCTTGAACGGCACCGCCTTGCCGTCGATCGTCGCGCGGCTGATCGTCATGTCGGCGGCGTTGAGGATGATCGTCCGGGTCGCTTTCTTGACCGCGACGTTGATCGTCTCGGTGCCGGTGAAGCTCATCTTCTGCGCATCGGGATCGATCGTGATGTCGTACGACACCGGCACGACATCGGTCGGCAATCGCGCCGCGGCAAGCGCCGGGGCGGATACGGTGGCGAGCAGCAGCGCGGCGGTGACGGCGATCTTCATGCGATTCCCTGAACCCTGGTGTTATGGTGTATTGCCGCGCCATAACGGCTTTGCAATGAATGGCAAATGGATCGATCCGGCCCGATCCGAGGTTTCCGTACCGTCAATTCGAAAACTTGTCCGGCCCTGCTGGACTGTGGTTTCGGTTGCGCTATGAAACCAGCATGAGGACGCCGATATTCGATCGCTTGCGCCTGCCCGTGATCGGGTCGCCGCTGTTCATCATCTCCGGACCCGATCTGGTGATCGCGCAATGCAAGGCAGGGATCGTCGGGTCCTTCCCGGCCTTGAACGCACGACCACAGACATTGCTCGACGAATGGCTGCACCGCATCACCGAGGAACTCGCGGTGTGGAACCGCGACAATCCCGACCGTCCTGCCGCTCCCTTCGCGGTCAACCAGATCGTCCACAAATCGAACGACCGGCTGATGGGCGACCTCGCCATCTGCGAGAAGTGGCAAGTGCCGATCACGATCACCTCGCTCGGCGCGCGCGAGGAACTCAACCAGGCGGTGCACAATTGGGGCGGGATCACGCTCCACGACATCATCGACGATCGCTTCGCGCGCAAGGCGATCGAAAAAGGCGCGGACGGACTGATCGCGGTCGCGGCGGGCGCCGGCGGGCATGCCGGCCGGCTATCGCCGTTCGCGATCACCCAGGAAATCCGTCAATGGTTCGACGGGCCGCTGATCCTGTCGGGCGCGATCGCGACCGGCGGCGCGGTGCTGGCCGCGCAGGCGATGGGCGCCGACCTCGCCTATATCGGCTCCCCCTTCATCGCGACCGACGAAGCCAATGCGGTCGACGCCTACAAACAGGGCATCGTCGAGAGCAAGGCCGCCGACATCGTTTATTCGAACCTGTTCACCGGCGTGCACGGCAATTATCTGCGCGGCTCGATCGTCGCGGCGGGGATGGATCCCGACCAATTGCCCGAAGGCGACCTCAGCACGATGAACTTCGGCGGCAATCGTGAGGCCAAGGCCTGGAAGGACATCTGGGGATCCGGCCAGGGCATCGGCGTGATCGACAAGGTCGAATCGGTGGCGGCGCGCGTCGACCGGCTGGAAGCCGAATATAAAGCGGCGAAGGCGCGGATCGCGGCGCTGTGACGCTCACCCGGCGCGATGCGGTGCTGGCGGGGGCCGCGGCGCTCGCTCTTCCCGCGGCCGTGCGCCGCGATCCCAAAGCGCACTTCCTGACCGGCATCCGCAAGCTGGAGCGAGGGATTGGCGGCGACGCGCGGATCGGTCTGCAACTGATCGACCCAGCAACCGGCCGCAATGCCGCTTATCGCGCCGCCGAGCGCTTCCCCATGTGCAGCACGTTCAAGCTGCTGTTGGTCGGCCAGGTCCTCCAGCGCGTCGATCGTGGCGTCGACCATCTCGCCCGGCAAATCGCGATCCCCGACAAGGTGCTACCCAACTCGCCCACG
The DNA here is from genome assembly GCA_036383655.1 of Sphingomonas sp. GTDB lineage: Bacteria > Pseudomonadota > Alphaproteobacteria > Sphingomonadales > Sphingomonadaceae > Sphingomonas. Next base: position 1,909 of record DASVNU010000375.1, read on the forward strand.
ACGCAGAATTTTACCGGCGGCCGGCTAGCCGTGCGTGACCTGTGCGAGGCAGCGATGACGCATAGCGACAATGGCGCGGCCAATTTGCTGCTCGACAGCGTCGGCGGCCCCGCCGCGCTGACGCGCTTCCTGCGCTCCACCGGCGACGCGGTGACTCGGCTGGACCGCTACGAACAATCGCTCAACGAGGGGACGCCAGGCGATCCGCGCGACACCACCACGCCCGCGGCGATGCTCGACACGATGCGGCGGCTGACGTTCGGCCGCATCCTGACCCCGGCATCGCGCAAGCAGCTCCTGTTCTGGATGGCGAATACCGTCACCGGACGGGACAAGATCAGGAAAGGATTGCCGTCCGATTGGGCGGTCGGCGATCGCACCGGCGCCGGCGGGTATAACAGCAACAACGATATCGCCTTGATCTGGCCCGCCGGACGATCACCGGCCCATCCGATGTTCGTCACTGCGTTCGTGACCGGCGGCCCGGGCGACGACGCGCTGGCGCGCAACATGGTTCATGCGGAGATCGGTCGGCTGATCGTGGAACTGTTGAGCTAGCCCGGAGTCGTTCCAGCCTGCCTGAAACGACTAGAACGCCATCGCCAGACGGACCTGCATCCATTGCACGGGACTGTCGGCCGGCAGCGTCTCGCTCTGGGCGCCATCGAGACGCGCGAC
>DASVNU010000376.1:0-7175 GCA_036383655.1 Sphingomonas sp.
CCTATCCGGACTTCAGCTTTCCCACGCACGACGTGACGATCGTCTTCCGCCTGGCGCGCGAGATCGACACATGGATCGCGATCGCCGCGCTGATCGGAATCGCCGAGCATTTCCTCAACCGCGATCACGCCTGGCGCACGACGCTCGCGGAGGCGACCTTCCCCTTCTACATCATCCATCAGACGGTGATCGTGCTGGTCGAATTCTGGGTGAAGCCGCTCGGGATCGGCGCCGGCGGCGAGTTTGCGATCCTGGTGCCGGCGACCATCGCGGGATGCTGGGCCTTCTATCTGATTGGGCGCGAGGTGAACATGCTGCGCCCGCTGATCGGCCTCAAGGCGCGCGCCAAGGCCACCAAACCGGTCGGTTCGACCGGCTGGATCGAGACCGTCCGCGCTCGGCCCGACGTCGCCTGAGCCCCTTCTGTCCGTCCAGGAAGAACCGGAGAGGGCGCGATGGGTAGCCATCGCGCCCTCAATCGCTACATGGACTGGCATGGCTCGGCATTACGGCATGGACTGGCTACGGGTTGGCGCGTTCGCGCTGCTGATCCTCTATCATACCGCGATGGTGTTCACCCCCTGGGGCTTCCACGTGAAGACCGCGCAGCCGGTCGAGTGGCTGTCCGTGGTGATGCTGCTGACCAATCCGTGGCGGCTGACCCTGTTGTTCGTCGTGTCGGGTTATGCCAGCCGCGCGCTGTTGGCGAAGTCGGACGGCGTCGTCAGGTTCATGTCGAGCCGGTCGATCCGCCTGCTCATCCCGCTCGCATTCGGCATCACCGTGATGGTGCCCCCGCAAAGCTGGGTCGAGCTGGTGACTCAGCACGGCTACGCGCAGGGTTTCGGCACCTTCCTGACCCGCGACTATTTCCGCTTCGACGATATCGACGGCGTGTTCCTGCCGACCTGGAACCATCTGTGGTTCGTCGCCTATCTGTGGACCTATACCGCAGCCTTGTCGCTGCTGCTCCTGATCCCGCGACCGGCGCGGTTGCAGTCCTGGTTCGACGCCGCGTTCGGCGGGTGGCGCGCGCTGGTGCTGCCGGCCGTCTATCTGGTGCTCAGCCAGGTGATCGTCTTCCATCGCTGGACCGACACCCAGGACCTGATCAACGATGGGGTCGCGCACCTCGCCTATTTCCCCGCCTTCCTGTTCGGTTTCGGCCTCGCGCGGTCGCCCAAGGTGCTGGCCGCGTTCGTCCGCTGGTGGAAACCCGCGGCGGCGATCGCGGTGCTGAGCTATGCGTTCGGCGCTGGCGTGGAGATCGCCTATCCCGGCAACCTCTTCCCGCCGCAATGGCTGGGCAACCTGATGCTGATCGCGCACCAGATCGAATGCTGGACCGCGGTCGCCGCCCTGATCGGGATCGCCGAGCGCTTCTGGAACAGCGACGGCGCCTGGCGCCCGACGCTGACCGAGGCGGTCTTCCCCTTCTATCTGATCCACCAGACGATCATCGTGGTGGTCGAATATTGGCTGCGGCCGCTGGGGATCGGCGCGCTCGGCGAATTCCTCATCCTGGTGCCGGCGACGGTCGCGGGGTGCTGGGCATTCTACCTGATCGGGCGCGAAGTGAGCTGGCTGCGGCCGTTGATCGGATTGCGGCGGCGGCCCGCCAAGGCTACCGCTCGCCGCCATGACGACAACAAAACCCTGGTCGCTGGTGATCCATGGCGGGGCCGGCGCGATCACGCGCAGCCAGACCCGGCCTGAGACCGATAGCGGCGTCCGCGCCGCGCTGAACGCCGCGCTCGATGCGGGCAGCGCGATCCTGGCCGCGGACGGCGCGTCGCTCGACGCGGTCGAGGCGGCGGTCCGCGTGCTCGAGGACGATCCGCATTTCAACGCCGGGCGCGGCTCCGCCTTCACCTTCGAGGGCAAGAACGAACTCGACGCCGCGATCATGGAAGGCTCCACCCTGCGCGCCGGATCGATCGCCGGCGTCACCGCGACGAAGAACCCGGTCACGCTGGCCCGCACGGTGATGGAGCAAAGCGCACACGTCCTGCTCGGCCGCGAGGGCGCCGATGCGTTCAGCCGCGAGCACGGGCTCGACCAGGCCGATGCCGAATGGTTCGCGACTCCCGAGCGGCGGCGGCAGCTCGACGAATTGCTGTCGAACGGCGGCAAGTTCGATGTCGACATGAAATACGGCACGGTCGGCGCGGTCGCGGTAGATCGGGCCGGGCATATCGCCGCGGCGACCTCGACCGGCGGGGTCACCGGCAAGCGCTGGGGAAGGATCGGCGATTCGCCGCTGATCGGTGCCGGCACCTATGCCGACGATCGCGGCGCCGCGGTGTCGTGCACTGGCGCGGGCGAGTTCTTCATCCGCGAGAGCGTCGCCTTCCAGATCAATGCGCGAGTCCGTTTCCTGGGCGAAAGCCTGCAACGCGCCGCCGACACCGTAATGGCCGAGGTCAAGGCACTGGGCGGCACCGGCGGCGTGATCGTCACCGCGACCGACGGCGGCATGGCGTGGAGCTTCACCACCACGAGCATGTATCGTGGTCGCGCGGCGGCGGACGGGACGCGCAAGGTGGCGCTGTACGAGGATGAGGGATAACGCCCTCCATCGACCGTCATGCCGGACTTGTTCCGGCATCCAAAGCGCCGCGAGGGATATCGCCTGTGGATGGTTGGGCCCCGGCACAAGGCCGGGGTGACGGTTGGATAAGCGAGCAACACCTCGCGCCAAAATGATTGGAAGCGCCTGCGAGCGGGGCGTAAAGCGGCGCCCATGAAGCGCCTCCTCCCCGTCGCCGCCGCGCTTGCCGCGTTTGTCCTCGCCTCTCCCGCCAACGCCTATTGGGAATATGGTCACCAGACGATCGCGCAGATCGCCTGGGCCAACATCACGCCCAAGGCGCGGCTGCAGATCACGCGGCTGCTGCGGCAGCAAAAGCTGCTCGGGACGCCGCAATGCAAGGCCGGCACGCTCGACGACGCTGCGATCTGGGCCGATTGCATCAAGGGGATCAAGGACGCGAACGGCAAGCAGAAGTTCGGTTACACCAACGCCTGGCACTATCAGGACGTCAACATCTGCTCGCCGTTCGAGGTCGACAGCGTGTGCAAGGACGGCGATTGCGTCTCGGCGCAGATCGTCCGCGACGTGAAGCTGCTCAAGGATCGTCGCACCCCAACCAGGCAACGCGTCGAGGCGCTGGTGTTCCTGATCCATTTCGTCGGCGATCTTCATCAGCCGCTCCATGCCGGCGAGAAAGGCGACAAGGGCGGCAATGACGTGAAGGCCGAATATGGCACCTATGCCGCCAGCCGGCTCAACCTCCATTCGATCTGGGACGGCTATCTCGCCGAACGCGCGATCTCGACCGGCCCGAGCCTGGTTCGCCGCTACTCGTTCGCCGATCGCAAGCGGATCGCCGCGGGCAACGTCCTCGACTGGAGCCGCGAAAGCTGGGCAGTCGCGCGCGACGTGACCTACAAGACCGCGATCGGCGGCGATCCGTGCGGACCCACGCCGACCAAGGTGAAGCTCGACAATGCGACGATCCAATCCCTGGTGCCGGCGGTTCGGCTCGAGGTCGAGCGTGGCGGGCTGCGGCTGGCCAAACTGCTCGACCAGGCGCTCAACTGACCTCTCCTACTTCCGGACGAACGCCGCGATCGTATCCGGCACGGCCGGCGAGATCGGCAGGCTGGCATCGCCATAAGTCGCGACGTTCGCCGCGCGATCGTCGCTCGCCACCGGCTTCAGCACATGGTTGATCCCCGGGATCAGCTTGAGCGTCGCGGCCGGCTGGGCGCGCTTGAGCAGCTCGGCATCGGCGACCGCGATCTGGATGTCCTTGTCGCCCAGGACGATCAGCACCGGCAGCTTGACCGCGGCGATCAGCTTCGCCGGATCGTGCGCGAACATGTCGATCAGATAGCCCTGGACGCGATCGTTGAAGAGCGGCTGGAGCGGCGCGGGCAGCGTCGCGGCGGGCACGCGCTTCCCGGCCTCGAGCTGGTCGATCGCTGCTTCGCCCTGCGGCAGCAACGGCGCATTGGCCGGGTTGGCGCGCAATTGCGCGCGGATCACTTCGCCGAGCGGACGGCCAGCGCCGGAAACGAGGATCAGCCCGCAAATCCCGGCCGGATTCTGCGCCGCCTGAAGCGCGACCAGCGCGCCCTCGCTATGCCCGAGCAGCCAGACGCACGGCCGTCCGGAACGCTTGCCCAGCATGTCGGCCCAGGCATGCGCATCGGCGGCATAATCGCCGATCGTCACGGCATTGGCATCGGCGACCGCCGCCTTGCTGCCGAACATGCCGCGCTTGTCGATGCGGAGCGTCGCGATGTTCCTCGCCGCCAGCGCCTCGGCCAGCTGACGATAGACGCCGCCCTTGACCCCGAGCGGATTGTCGCCGTCGCGGTCGGTCGGGCCCGAGCCGGGAATGATCAGCACCGCCGGCGCGTCCTTGCCCGGATCGATCAGCGTCCCGGCCAACGCGCCTTGCGGCCCGGGCGCCGTGACCTCGACTCCGGCGGGCGCGGCCGCGGTCGTCGCGACGAGCGAGCCGGCCAATAGAAGCTGTTTGATTATCATGCCTCGCCCCTCCAGCGCCATTTCCACCCTCCGCGGGTGTGGCGAGCGGCGATCACTTTGACGGCCAGCGCGCCGATCACGGCGATCAGGATGAACAGCTTGTTGTGATGCTGCGCGAGAAACAAACCGCTCGCCACGAGAATGACAATGTACCCACTGATCAACGCCCAACCTTGCCACGCGATCGGGAGGCCGGTGCCATAACCGAACTTCTTGGGCGCGAACCAATCATCGTCGCTCATTCCTGATCTCCTTGCTTGGGCGGGCGGCCACGCTTGGGCCGCACCGGATCCGCCAGTTTCACGCCGCGCCGCGCCAGCGCCTCGCGCAGCAGGCATTCGACCTGGGCGTTGACGCTCCTGAGGTCGCTCGCCGCCGCACGCTCGATCGCCGCGTACAGCGCGGGATCGAGGCGCAGCGGAAACGCCTTTTTGGGAGGAGCGCCCATCGTGCCGCCTTACTGGTAGAGCGAGCCCGTATTGACGACCGGCTGGGTATCGCGTTCGCCGCACAGCACGACCATCAGGTTCGACACCATCGCCGCGCGGCGTTCGTCGTCGAGTTCGACCACGCCCTTCTTGCTCAACAGGTCGAGCGCGGTTTCGACCATGCCGACCGCGCCTTCGACCAGCGTCTGGCGCGCGGCGACCACCGCCTGCGCCTGCTGGCGGCGCAGCATCGCACCGGCGATTTCCTGCGCATAAGCGAGGTGGGTGAAGCCGCATTCGTCGACCGTGATCCCGGCCATCACCAGCCGAGCGATCAGTTCCTGGCGCAACTCTACCCCGACCTGATCGTGATTGCCGCGCAGGGTCACTTCCTGGTGGGCGAAATCGTCATAGGGATAACGCGACCCGATCGTGCGCACCGCGGCCTCGATCTGGACCATCACGAACGACTTATAGTCGTCGACATCGAACAGCGCCTGCGCGGTATCGGTCACGCGCCACACCACTTGCGCCGCGATCTCGATCGGGTTGCCGCGCAGGTCGTTGACCTTGATCTTGTCCGAAATGATGTTGTTGGCGCGGACCGAGATCTTCTTGCGGCCGAGCCATGGCAACAGCCAGCGCAGACCGGTCTTGCGGTCGGTGCCCTGATAACTGCCGAACAAGGTGATCGCCACCGCCTGGTTGGGCTGCAGCATGTAGAAGCCGCAGATCACGAAGGCGAAGACGATCGTCCCGCCGGTGATCAGGACCGCGCCGAGCGGGGCATTGGTGTCGACCGTCGCCCCGCCATAGATTGCCGTGAGCAGCGCAACCACCAGCACGAGCAGCATCAGATAGCCGCTCGACGTCGCCGCCGGCCGCTCGCGCGACAAGGTCAGTCCGATACCATTCACATTCGCATCCGAGGCCTGAGTAGCCATGGGACTCTCCCGTTAAAGATGATATCATATTTATATCGGTTTCGAGCGAGTCGCAAGGGGAATCGATGGGCACCGAATCACAACCGTCACGCCGGACTTGTGTGGCATTGGACTGGTATGAGGATTGCGCCGATCGAGGTGCGCACCTCGATCGGCGCGGGCAGGAGGCCGCATGCCGGACTGGTTTGAGACAGCCGCGAACAAGCACAGGCCCTGTCCGCTCCCTTTGACCCCGAACGGTTGACCGGGCGCGAGCCCGCACCACAAGCCTGGGAGCGAGGTTATGATACACGCAGGATTGATCGTTGGCATCGACGTATCGAAGGCCCGGCTGGATGTTCATGTCCATCCGTCGGGCGAACACTGGAGCTGTGCGAACGGGCGCGCGGGCATCGCAGGGCTGGCAAAACGCCTGGCCGGTCTGCTGCCGGCAGCGGTCGGCATGGAGGCATCGGGCGGCTACGAGCAGGCATTGGCGCGTGCGCTGCATGCTGCGGGGTTCGCCGTCCACATCCTGCCGCCAGCACGGGTGCGAGCCTTTGCCCGTGCGATTGGTCAGGGCGCCAAGACCGACGCCCTCGACGCGATGATGATCGCGCGCTGCCTCGAGGCGTCGCGCGACCGGCTGGTGCGCTATGTACCGGATCCGGTGCGCGAGCGGTTGAGCGCGCTGGGCATGCACCGGCGACGCCTCATCGCCGAGCGTAACGGCCTTGCCAGCCAGCTCGACACGATCGCCGAACCGGTCGTGCGCCGCATGATCCAGGCGCGGCTGCGCGCGATCGCCCTTGGCCTCGTCTGTCTCGACAAGACAGTGCGACTGCTGCTGGCGGCAACACCCCATCTGCAGCGACAGGTCGACCGGCTGTGCCAGGCCAAAGGGGTCGGGCCGGTGCTTGCCGGCGCGCTCGTCGCCGACATGACCGAACTCGGCCACATCTCCGCCAAAGCCGCTGCCGCCTTGATCGGCGTCGCACCGCATGCCCGACAATCCGGCGCATCGACGCGGCCGGGACGATGTGCCGGCGGTCGCAAGGCGCTGCGCGACATCCTCTACATGGCGACACTCAGCGCCATAAAGGCACGCGACCCGGTCCTCGCCGGCTTCTACAAACGGCTCAGAGAAAAGGGCAAACCCTTCAAACTCGCCCTCGTCGCCACCATGCGTAAGATGATCACCATCCTCAACGCTATCGCCCGCGACCACCCTGCGTTCCAAACCACATAACCACGGTTGCTTGTTCC
>DASVNU010000377.1:0-9096 GCA_036383655.1 Sphingomonas sp.
GCGGCGCCGGAATTGCCGTCGGGGTCGGCTCGGGCACCGGCGGGACGTACAGCGGCGGCGGTTCGGCGCCGTTGCGCAGATCGGCGGTGCGCACGCGGGTGGCCGGCGCGGACAGCTGCCTGCGACGGCCGTCGAGAATCAGGAACAGGATCAACGCCGCGACCGCGATCCCCACCGCGATCACCCAATTGGGCAGCCCGCCGCCAGGCCGCGCGACGACCGGGCGCGCGCTCGGCTCGACGTCGGCTGGCGGCGGCAGGCCGGCGCGCGGATCGCTTCCCGCCACCGCCATCAGCGCGCGACCTGCGGCACGCGCGTCGCGCTCGCCATTTTCTTGTCGAGCCGGAACACCAATTTGTTGTTGATGCTGTCGAGCACATAGCGCCCGTCGCGCATCGCGCCGTCGGCCAATGTCTCCTTGCCGTCGCGGTCGATCACGAACACCGCGGGCAAGGTCTGGCTGTCGCGCCACATGATGAAGGTCTTGGACCCGTCATCGGAAATCGCGTCGGGGCGCACGTCGTTCGATCCGGCGAGCTTGTAGCGCCCGGGCTCGACTGGCGCGGGGCCGCTATTGGCGGGCGCGGGCGGCGGCGGATAGCGGAAGCGGACGACGTACGGCGCGCTCCCGGCGCTCCCGGGCGATAGTTCGAACACATAGCTGCGCGCATCGGTCACCACGGTCATGTTGGTGGTGACGCCTTGCAACGGCTTGAGGAACAGCCGGTCGCCGCGCTTGTTGGGAGTGACTTGCCACGCCCCGCTGTCGCCGACCGCGACATTCTCGATCCGCTCGTCGGGGGCGAATTCGACCGTCAGCTCATAGCCGCCCGGCACCTGGAGCGGGACGACCTGGTCGGCGTCGTACATCACCGTCTGGATGCGCGGATCACCACCGCCGGGTTGCGGTCGCACCTGAGCCTGGGCGGGCACGGCGACGATCGCCAGGGCCAGCAGCAAGGGGACGGAACGCCTCAAAGCACGACCTCGGGGGTATTGGCCGGGCGCGGCGCGGGCGTCGGCGTCGCCCCGGGCGCGAGCACTTGCGGCTGGCTCGAAGCCGGCGGCGGCGCGGTGGTGACCGGTGCGGGTTCGGGCGCGAGATTTTCCTGGCTGCGGTTATAGCCGAACACTTGGAATCCGAGCGGATTGACGAAGCGATCCTCCGCCCGCATCGGCCCGGTCGAGAAGCGGTATTTGATCACCGCGACCCAGGATTCGGGCGGCTGGGTCTGGCCGCCCGGATCGCGGCGAATCGTGTCGAACCGCACCAGCGCCTGGTTGCCGCCCATCGAGGTGATGCTCTTGACCCGGGTGTCGACCACCGATCTCGGATAGCGGCTGAGCGGGCTCGCCGGATTGGCCGCCTGCATGGTGTTGACGTAATCGGCCTTGGCGACCTCCGCCGACCAGATTTGCACCTTGCGATAATTGGCCTGCAGCGTGCCCGAATCATAGCCTTCGCGCGCGATGACATATTGCACCAGGAAAGACTGGGTCAGCGCGGTGTCGGGGGCGATCTTCTCGGCGTCGAGCGGCTTCAGTTCCTGGACATAGCCGGTCTGCTTGTCGACCAGCAACGTATAGGGGACGACCGTCTTCAACGGCATCAGCACGATCAGCGCGATCGCCTCGAACAAGGCGATCGCCACCGCGACGCCGGCGACGATCCACGCCGTGCGGCGCGACGCGCGCAGCATGTCCTGGCGGTCGTCGGCCCAGCTGTCCGCCTCGCGATAATAAGCGTCGAGCGATTCGCGCGCGGCCTGTTTCATCTGTTGCTATCCCGCCGTGTTGCCCCGGCCGACACGCGCCCCCGCGTCCGCCTCCTGAAACTCTGGCCGAGCGGCACCGCGGCCGCAACGGCGATCTCTCGCGTGTTGGTCGGATTGATCCCGGGCCGTCCGAGCGACGCGCCCGGCGGCTGGCTCGCATGACTCTCGCGCCGCTGCGTCGCGGTCACCGCGTCGGCGATCGCGATCGCGCGCGATCGTTGGTCGGTGATCGTCCCCTCGTTACCGCGCACGCCGGCCAGCACGGGCACGCGGTCGGCAACACTGGCGGCGACCCGCTCGCCCGCCTGTTTCCAGCTCGACGGCATGCGGAACCCCTGCGCCACGCGCGCGACCGCGACCAGTACCGCGATCAACGTCACCGCGAAGATCAACGACAAAGCGAGCAATTCTACCGGGACCGCGGGCGTCGCGATCTCCTGGTGACGCAAGTCCATCACCGCGGCGAGCCAGGGTTCGAGCAAGGCGAGTTCGACCCCCAGCACGATCGCGGTGCCGAGCGCGCCCAGCGCCGCACCGGCCAGTCCGCGCACCCAGCCCTCGAACAGCCCGCGCGTCCCGTCGAACAACAGGAAGATCGCGAACAGCGGCCCCAAGGCGAGCAACAACCCGGCGATCAGCCGGACGCTGGCGAAGGCGGCGATCGTCCCCGCCAGGAACAAGGTCCGCGCGCTCCCCAGCAACGACAGGTCGCGCGCCGGATCCCAGCGCGCATGGCTCGCGAGTCCCTGCAGCCGCCGGCGCTCCTGTGCCTGTTGTTCGGGAGTCATCGGTTGCGTGGTCGGCCCCGCGATCAGGTCGGTATTGGGCGGGCGCCCGGTACCGATCACGTTGAGTTCGGCGATCTCGTCGTCGATCGCCTGCAGCCGCGCGACCAGCCCGCCGCCGGCACCCGGCAGTCCCGAGGCGCCGCCGACCGCACCGGCAAGCTCGGCCGGCCCCTTGAGCGCAACGTCATAGGCGAGCGTGCGGAACGCCGGCCAGCTCGTCGCCAGCAACAGCACCACGCCCACTTTGATCACGGTGAGAATCGCGCTGCGCGCGTCGGGCGTGTCGCCGAGGATCAGGCGATAACCGAACAAGGCGATGAACACCGTCAGCACCCCGCCCAGCACCAGCGACGAGGCCGATCCGCCCGCCGCCATCGCCTGGTATCCGGCGGCGCCCAGGGTCTGTGCCTGGCAATCGATATGGCCGAGCACGCTCGACAAAAACTGCGAATCGCTGATCGCCGGGCACGCCACCTGCATCACGCGCGCTCCAGCAACGGCGGGATCCAGTCGGCGGGGTCGTCGCCCTTTTCCGCACGGATCTCGTCGAGCAGGCGCACCGTGCGTTCGCGCCCCGACAGGATGGTCAATATGTCGCGCTCGCCGGTCAGGTTGAGCCGGACGACGACGCTTTCGGTGCCATGCTTGATCAGGAAGCAATGCGCGTCGTCGGGCAAGGTCCGGACGATCTCGTACTCGTGCGGGGTCAGCCCGAAGCCGTCGATATAATCGGCCGCGCGCGCCTTGGGATTGGTCATGAAAATCTGCGTCGCGGCCTGCTCGATGATCGCCGAGGCGATGCGGCTTTCGAGCGCATCCTGCGCGCTCTGCGTCGCGAAGCCGACGATGCCGTTCCTTTTACGGATCGTCTTTTCCCAATCCTTGATGCGGCGGACGAACACTTCGTCGTCGAGCGCTTTCCATCCCTCATCGACGACGATGATCGCGGCCGATCCGTCGAGCCGCTCCTCGACGCGGTGGAACAAATACATCATCGCCGGCGTCCGCACCGCCGGGTCGTCGAGGATCTGGGTCATGTCGAACCCGACCGAGGTGGCCGACAGATCGGTCAGGTCGCGCTCATTGTCGAACAGCCAGGCGCGCTCGCCATCGCCCCACCATGCCCGCAGCCGCGAATAGAGGTCGGCGGCGGTCGGCCGCGACCCGCCGCGAAACAATTCGGCTAGATGGCGCAGCCGGCGATGCTCGATCGGCTGGGCGAAATTGGCGTCGATCGCGTCCTTGATCCGCGCGGTCTCGTCGATATCGGCGCCGCCCGCCAATTGCGCGACCCAGTCGATCAGGAACTGACGGTTGGCCGGGCTATCCTCGAGCTGGAGCGGGTTGAGCCCCGCCGCCATGTCGGGGCGCAGCACGTCATAGCGTCCGCCGATCGCGCGGATGAACAATTCGGCACCGCGATCCTTGTCGAAAAAGATGATCCGCGGATGGAATTTGCGCGCCTGCGCCAGCAGGAAATTGAGCACCACCGTCTTGCCCGACCCCGATGGGCCGATCACGGTGAAATTGCCCAGATCGCCCTGGTGAAAGTTGAAATAATAAGGGCCGGCCGCAGTCGTCTCGAGCAGGCTGACCGCCTGGCCCCAATGATTGGCCTCGGGCTTGCCGAGCGCGAAATTATGGCTCGACGCAAAGCCGGCGAAATTGCCCGTCGAGATCAGCCCCCTGCGGGCGATATATTTGAAATTGCCCGGGAACTGCGCCCAGAATGCCGGCTCGAGCGCGATCTCCTCGCGCACCGCGATGATGCCCAGATCGGACATCGACGCCTGTACCTCGGCAACCCCGGCATTGACCTCCTCGATCGTCTCGCCATGCACCGCGACCGTCATGTGATGCTCGCCGAACCCGGCGCGGCCGGCGGCGACATCGTCCTTGGCGTTGGACAGTTCGCCGCGGAGACTCACCGCCTCGTCCTCGGCCGAGCGCATCCGCCTGAGCGCCAGGTTCATCTTGCCGAGCGCGGCCTGGCGATCGACGAAGCCGAACGATTGCGACACGGTGATCTCGAACGGCAAGCGCAGCAATTCGTCGAGCATGCCCGGCGCGGTCTGCGCGGGATAATCCTTGATCGACACCATGCCGACGAAGCTGCGCTCGGTATTGCCCGCCGGGCCCAGTTCGATCGTCTCTTCGCCGAAGCTGATCCGGCGATAGGGCAGATAGGCGCCCACATCCTGCATCGGCATCAGCACCGGGCGCATCTCGGCATTGTACAGCGCCGACAGGAATTCGAGCGGCTCGGAACAGAAGCCCGCCTTGGTCTCATAGACCGACAGCAGCCGCGGATCGTAGCTGCCGAGCTGCGCGAGCAGCGCGTCGCGCGCGGTGTCGAGCTGGTGCACCTCATGGCTGCGGGTGATGTCGGGATCGACCCCGGTGCTGCCGAACCAGCCGCGGATGCGGTCGGCGATCCCGACTCGGCCCTGCATCGGGCGCCGCACCAGCGTCAGGAAGATGTCGTTGACGTAGAGCCGCCGCGCCGACAGCCGCGCGCGCCACGCCGCGTCGAGCCGGGTCGAGAAATCGTCGGGGAATTTATCCGACATCTCGGCATCGGCCTCGCGCCGGATGACGTGGTGATAGATGGCGAAGCGCGACGAGCCGATCGCCTGGAGCATCGCGTCGCGCAGCGACTTGCGATAATTGATCTCGTCGCTGTCGGCGGTCTCGAACAACAGGCCGCGCAGCTGGATCACTTGCATCAGCAAGCCGTCGCGCGTCTCGATCGTGTGATCGTCGACGTGCCGCGCATAGGGAAGATGCGCCCCGGCCGCTTTCTCGCGCGCGACTGCCCGCCGGTCGTTGGTCAGGGGCGGTAGGAGTTGCATCGCCAGATCGAATAATTGCGCACGCGCGGACAGCGGCTGACCTTGGCCAGCCACAAGTCGAAGAAGCGCGGCTCGCGCACGCACAGGATCATGCCGACGACGTGGATGAGCGCGGCGGCTGCCAGCACCCAGATCGAATGGAAGATCAGGAACAATTCGGTCGCGACCACGCCGTTGACGACGAAATAGCTATAGGTCACGCCCGCGAACATCTGCGGTCGCGTCAACGCGACGAACAAGGGATCGCGATCGAGCCCCTCGGCCATGGCTCAATTGCCCAGGGTGGCGGTGGACTGGATTCCCGCGACGATCGAGGCGGCGCCGAACAGGATGAAGCAACCGACGATGACGGTCGCGCCGTACCGCCAGTTGATCCGCCCGGTCAGCATCATGAATCCGACCGCGGCGACCGCGATGATCGCGACGACGGTGGCGACGGTGCCGAGCAACGTGCCCTGCAGCCAGCGCACCGCGGACACCAATACGCCCGAGCCGGCGGGGTCGCCCACCGTGTCCTGCGCATAAGCGACGCTGGCATTGATCGTGGCGCCAAGGGCGACCAGCAATTGTGCAATCCGGGACTTCATCAAACGCAACACGCCTTACCCCTCACCTGACGGGTTTGACGGCGCGTGCAGCCGCGGATTTTGCGGCAACAGGCGCCCCCCGCACCCGAGTCGCGGGTGTGCACCAGCCCGCATCGCGTTTCAAGCGGCGCGCCCCTTCGCATCATGAAACGCGATTCGCCCCCCAATGCGTTGAAAAGCCATGCCCTCCCGCGTGATACGATCGTTCGACCATGATCAAGCCGCACGCCGGCTCGACATCCGCTTCGTCAGCGGGCGGCTCTATTCGTATCTCGACGTCCCCGAAGGCGCCGTCGCGGCGATGCGCCGCGCGGGTTCCAAGGGTGGATACTTCAACCGCCGCATCCGCGACCGCTATCGCTTCGTGCGGGGTTGAGGGTATCGTCGCGGCATGGCGAACATACGAATCGGCATCGGCGGCTGGACTTACGAACCGTGGCGCGGGACCTTCTTCCCCGACAAATGGCCGCAAAAGCGCGAGCTCGAATATGCATCGCGCCAGCTCAGCGCGATCGAGATCAACGGCACTTATTATTCGGGGTTCAAGCCGGCGACCTTCGCCGGCTGGGCGGAAGTCGTGCCAGACGACTTCGTCTTCGCGGTGAAGGCATCGCGTTTCTGCACCAACCGCAAGGTGCTCGCCGAGGGCGGCGAATCGGTCGCGCGGTTCGTCGGCCAGGGGATCGTCGAGCTTGGCCCGAAGCTCGGCCCGATCCTGTGGCAATTCATGGCGACCAAGAAATTCGACGCCGACGATTTCGGCGCGTTCCTGAAGCTGCTGCCCGCGAGCCATGACGGCGTCGCGCTGCGCCACGCGGTGCAGGTCCGGCACGACAGTTTCCATGTCCCCGAATTCGTCGATCTTTGCCGCAAGGCTGGGGTCGCGATCGTCTATGCCGAATCGGCCGATTATCCGGCGATCGCCGATGTGACCGGCGACTTCGTCTATGCCCGGCTGGAAAATGCGGTTGAAGCTGAACCGCAGGGCTATTCGTCCGAAGCGCTGGACCATTGGGCGACAGTGGCGAGGGACTGGGCGGCGGGTGGATCGCCCGCCGGATTGCCCTATGTGGCCGAGCCGGCGCCGAAGAAGCCGCGCGATACCTTCATCTTCATGATCAACGGCGCCAAGGTCCGGGCGCCGGCAGCAGCGCAGGCATTGATCGCGCGGATTTAGGTTGTGCGCTCATAAACGGGAACACGTCAGAGGTCGGGTGATTAGCGGTTATTACCTTATTTCAGTGGCCCACGCCCTGCCGCTTTGTCGACCTCGAGGCACGCAACTACGATCGCCTAAGCCCGGGTGTGCGCCTATCATTGAAATCATCCCACGCTACGAGATAGCGCCGTGCCTCCGGCCCTAAAAAGGAGTCCACCGATTCGAAATCGAAGCTGCTTTCGAGTGCTGCGTTCCAGATCGCTTCAAGCATAGAAGTTGCAACGGCGTTGCTGACTTGATCGGAGCCGAACCTCAACAGGTACTCTGCATAATCAAAGATTCGTTTCTTGTTTGCGTCACTTATTGGCGCACGCTTTGAACCTATTGCAGCACCGATGGCCGCGCAGCCCACGTGTATCTGTAGCGGCTCGTTCGAGCCGGCCGAGACGACCATGTCAAAGCGCTGCTGCGTTTCGGGCGACATGGACGCCATTTTTCGGATGGCCTCAACACCATCGACGGTCTCATTTCGTCGCATCTAGGTATTCTCGTCGCGATTTCGCCTATCTGCAATTCGTCGCTTCCAGCCCGACCGCGTCTATGAAGCTATGGGCCAATATCCGCTTCCCCAAGCCGTCATCCCACGGGAGCGGGGATGACGAGGGGTGGATCCCTACCTTCTAGCCGGCGCCGGCGCCGCGGCATTGCCCTGCAGCGCCGCGGCTTCGAGCGTGTCGAGCGCCTGGCGCGTCGCGATGTAGCGTTGCGCGCCGTCGAGCCAGGCTTTGGATTGCGCCGCACCCGGCAGGCGCTTCACTTCCTCGACCGCCGCTTCGACCTGGCCCAGCGCGAGGAACCGCCGAATCCGCGCCAGCCGCTCGCCCGGCACCGGCGACGGCGCGTTGCGCGGGTGGATCACCACCAGGCTGCCGAGCATGCGCACGAACGATCCGCCCCAGCCGTCGCCCGCCGGCCCCAGTGCCAGCTGCGATCCGATCTGGTCGAGCCCGAGCCGCAGATCCTCGACGGTGATCGGGTGGCGTCCGGCATCGATGATCGCGGCGACCTCATTGGGGCGCGTCGCGCCGAACCGATCGCGCAATTGCTGCTCGATATAGCCAAGCGACGACCCGCGATCGATCGCGCGGCGCGCGGCGAAGGCGATCATCATCCCCTCGGCGCGGGTCGCATTGCCATAGGAATTGGCGGCCTCCCCGGTCACCGCCGCGGTGCGCTGTTCGAGCGCGGCGAGTTCGGCGGCGAGCATCTGCTGACGCGCCGACAGCGAGGCGGGGTCGGTCGCTACCGGTGGCGCGACGATCACCTTGGTCGCGGCGGGCGCCGCCTCGGGCTGTGGCGCGGGTTGCGCGGGAGTCATGCGCCAGAAGATCGCGCCGGCGATCAGCAGTCCGATGACGAAGGTCACCAGCGCGATCCCGGCGGTCGCGGTCAGGGTCAGTTGCCGGGCGGGCTGCGGGGGGCTCGGCGCGATGTCGCTCATCATGTCCTTATCCGCCGCGCCGCGAGGGCGGTCAATCGGCCAAGGCGCGTGCCAGCGCGATCAGCGCGGCATCGTCGGGAACGGGAGCGGTGGCGATACGCTCCCAGTCGCCGCCGGCGGCATCGGCGGCCGCCGCGCTGATCGCCGCCAGCCGCACCGTTCGGCGATCGATCCCGGCGCGGTCGATCAAATCGGCGACGCGGCGCGCGGCACGTGGCGAGTGGACCAACACCACCGACCCCGCTAGCTGGCCGCATTCCTCGACCGCCACGGCAACGGGCTCGCTCGCATAGACCGCGACCGTTTCCGCGATGATCGGATGCCCGTCCACCGCGCGATCGCGCCCACCGAGCAGCAAGGCACGCTCTACGCCGCTTGCCGCGGCGGCGGCGATCAGCGCCGCGCCATCGCGATCGCCGACCGCGACGACCTCG
>DASVNU010000378.1:0-5357 GCA_036383655.1 Sphingomonas sp.
TTGGTCGACGATGACGGCGAACATCCGATGCGCGCGGGAGATGTCGCCGTGTTTCCGAAAGGGGACGGCAACGGCCATGTGCTGCAGAACCGCTCCGACAGCGACTGCGTCTTCATCGCGGTGGGACGCGAAGAGACGACCGATTGCCATTATCCCGATATCGACATGCATCTACCCGCCGCGATCGGCGAGCCGCGGCGAAAGGACGGGAGCCGGTTCTGATCGTTGGCTCGTCCTTACGGTTTTGTGATGGCGCGCCGCCGCACCGGATGCTAGCGGAACGATCGGTCGGCTATCGCTTGCGTGGCCGCCAATGAGGGAGTTCTGACAATTCGCCAGATCGCGGCTTTGCCGTACCGGACCGAAGGCGCCGCCAGCGACGCCCCGATCCGCATCCTGCTCGTCACCTCGCGCGAGAACCGGCGTTGGGTCATTCCCAAGGGCAATCCGTCCTCGGGGATGGTTGCTCACGCCGCCGCCGCGATCGAGGCCGAGGAGGAAGCGGGGGTGCAGGGGCTCGTCTGTCCGACACCGCTCGGCACCTATCGCTATCGCAAACGGCAGAAGAACGGCGCGTCGCTGATGATCAACGTCGAGGTCTTTCCGCTGGCGGTCAATCGCGAGCTGACGGCCTGGAAGGAACAGGGCGAACGCGAGCGGCGCTGGGTTAGCCTGCCCGAGGCAGCGTCGATGGTCGACGAACCCGATCTCAGCGATCTCATCCGTTCTTTCGGCCCGTCCGAATTCAAGGCGGCCGCGCGCCGCACCGGCTTTGCCGCCGCTACCAAATCGAGGATCAGTCCCATGTTCGCCTGGTTTCAGCGCCTGTTGCCCAAGACCGGCAACTTCTTCGAGATGTTCGAGGCGCACTCGCTGACGGTCACCGCGGCCGCCGACGCGCTGTCGCGGCTGCTCCAGGACGGCACGGGCGCGGCACCGGACAATATCCGCGAAGTGATCGAGCGTGAGAACGACGCCGACGAGATCACCCGCGCGGTGCTCAAGACGGTGCGCGAAACCTTCCTGACGCCGTTCGATCGCGGCACGATCACCAGCCTGATCGGGTCGATGGACGATGCGATCGACGAGATGCAGGCCGCGGTGCAGGCGATCGACCTGTACGAGGTTCGCGAGTTCGAACAGGAAATGAAGGACATGGCGGCGATCATCGTCGACGCCGCGCGGCTGACCGCCGAGGCGATGCCGTTGCTGCGCGATGTCGGCCGCAATGCCGGCCGCCTCCACGAACTGACCGAGCGGCTGGTCCGGATGGAGGGCCACGCCGACGACATCCACCGCGCCGGGGTGAAGCGCGGTTTCGTCGAATTTGGCCGCGAGGATACGCTGCGCTTCATCGTCGCGCGCGAAGTCTACAAGCATCTCGAACGGATCGTCGACGCGTTCGAGGATGTCGCCAACGAGATCGATGGCATCGTCATCGATCACGCCTGAGCCCAGTCGATGCATGACCTTGCCTTTCCGCTGTTAGTCGGTCTGATCCTCGTCGCGCTGGCGTTCGATTTTCTGAACGGCCTGCACGACGCGGCCAATTCGATCGCGACGGTGGTATCGACCCGGCTGTTGAAGCCGGTGCATGCGGTGCTCTTTGCCGGCGTGTTCAACTTCGCCGCCTATTTCCTGACCATCACTTTCCCCAGTCTGCACAAGGTCGCATCGACCATCGGGCAGGGGCTGATCGACAAGAATCTGGTGACGCCGGGAGTCGTGTTCGGTGCGCTGATCGGTGCGATGTTCTGGAACGTGGTGACCTGGATGAAGGGCATTCCTTCCTCATCTAGCCATGCGCTGGTCGGCGGAATCGTCGGCGCGGGCGTCGCTCATGCCGGCGTCAGCGGAATCCAGTGGACCGGACTCAACAAGACGCTGATCTTCATCGTCCTGTCGCCGGTCCTTGGCATGATCATCTCGATGCTGATCATGCTCTTGACGAGCTGGATGTTCGCGCGCTCGAGCAATCGCGGCGCCGAACGCAGCTTTCGCGTCCTCCATCTGATCTCATCGGGCACCTATTCGCTGAGCCACGGCCTCAACGATGCGCAGAAGACGATGGGCATCATCACCGTTTTGCTGTTCTCGACCGGCTATCTGCACGGCAAGTTCGAGGTGCCGCATTGGGTCGCGATCAGCTGCTATATCGCGATGGGCCTGGGCACGCTGATGGGCGGATGGAAGATCATCGAGACGATGGGCAGCCGGATCACCAAGCTGTCGCAGCATCAGGGGTTCAGCGCCTCGGCGGCCGGGACGATTACGGTGTTCACCGCGTCGCTGCTCGGCATTCCGGTGTCGACCACGCACACGATCACCGGCTGTATCATCGGCGCGGGAGTCGCCAAGCGCGCGAGCGCGGTGCGCTGGGGGGTTGCCGGCAATGTCGTGATCGCCTGGATCGTGACGATCCCCGCGTCGGCGGCGGTCGGCGCGCTGTTCTACCTGCTGACGACCTTGTTCTGATCGGTGGTCGCTCAGGCGACGTCGCGCATTGCCCAAAGGTGGGCGCTGGCCTCGATCATGGTGCCGGCGACCAGATCATAGGCGACGGACCATGCTTCGAGCGTGGCGGGGTCGATATCGGGGCCGCCATATATCGCGACGACGTGCAGCAGCGCATCCCCGGCAATCGCATAATGGCGCTCTTCCACGCCATAGCGGACATGCCCCTCGGCGAGCTTGCGCAGCCCCGGCAACATCGCCTCCAGCCGGCTCAACCCGGTGACGATCCTGGCCAGCGCATCGACCAGCAGGCGGCCCTGTTCGGCCATGTCTTTCCTGAACAGCGGACGCGTTTCGGGGGCCAGTTCGAACAGACGATCGTAAAAGAGCCGCGCGGTACGTTCGGGCTCGACCAGCATCTGGACGAAGCTATCGCGGATCAGATCGACGTGATTCGGGTTCATGATCACCCGACCATCGCGGCTGCGGGTAAAAAAAAGCTGTAAGCGGCCCCGTTACGTATTTTCCGCAAGGTGTTCGAACTTCTCGATCACCCACTCCTCTTCCTGCGCGCCGGCGATCCAGTCCTGCATGAAGGGGTGCGTCAGCACTGCCTCGACATAGGCGGCGGCGAAGCGCGCGACCGGCAATTGATAGGTCACGATGCGCGTGCAGACCGGCGCGTACATGATGTCCGCGGCGCCGAACTCGCCGAACAGGAACGGGCCCGTTCCGCCGAACCGGGCGCGTGCCTGCGCCCAGATTTCCATCAGCCGGGTCAGTTCGGCGACGACATCGTCATCGGGGCGTTTGGGCGGATAGACCTGGCGGATGTTCATGCCGTGCTTGTTGCGCAGCGCCGCGAAGCCCGAATGCATCTCCGCCGCCATCGACCGCGCCATCGCGCGCGCGGCATCGTCCCTGGGCCAGAATTTGCTGTCGCCGGTCTTGTCGTTGAGGAACTCGACGATTGCCAAACTGTCCCACACGACGATGTCGCCATCCCACAGGATCGGCACCTTGCCCGATGACGGCGCGAATTCGTCACCCTGGCGGCGCTTGTCCCAGTCCTGGTCGTACAGCGGCACGACGACTTCCTCGAACGGCAGTCCCGATTGCTTGCACGCCAGCCAGCCGCGCAGCGACCAACTCGAATAGGCTTTGTTGCCGATGATGAGCTTGAGCATGGTGCCGGGGGATAGTCGCGGGGGCCGGGGGCGGCAAGGCGATTGATCGGCGCTTGGGAGCGGCGCGTGCGATTTCCGAATCGCACACGCCGCTCCATCTATTCGTGGTCACATCGTTGTTGGGGCAGACCGATACCCGTTTTTCCGCGCGATGCTCAGGTGCCGCTGGACGGCACGATCAGATATTTCTCGCCGGTCTTCTTCGCGCTGTAGGCAAGCAGCGTGTCCTTATCGAGCGCCTCGGCAAGCGAGACCTCGGCGGTGTAATGGCTGGCGAAGGTCGTGCGAATCTCTGCGGCGACGCGCGCGCGCATGCGCCCGACCACCTCGGCGCCCGCCTTCATCAGGAAGGGCGTCAACAGGAAGCCGCTGACGCTCCAGGCGAAGCCGGTATCGCGGCCGATCACCGTCGGCCCAAGATCGAGCATGCCGTAGATATAGACCTGCTTGTGGGTGTTCGATCCATAACGGCTGTAGGTCGTGGCGTTGCGGTTGGCCGCCACTTCCATCGCGGCGATGATCTGGCCCGCCAGCGGGCCGCCGCCGGTCGCGTCGAATGCGATCGTGGCGCCGGTTGCGGCGAGCGCGTTGACCAAGTCGTCGCGGAAAGTCGCCGAGGTCGAATCGACCACATAGGTCGCGCCGATATCGTGCAGAATCTTGGCCTGCTCCGCAGAGCGCACGATGTTCACCAGCTTCACGCCATCGGCGATGCAGATGCGATTGAGCATCTGGCCGAGGTTGGACGCGGCGGCGGTATGGACCAGGGCGGTATGCCCTTCCGCACGCATCGTCTCGACCATCGCCAGCGCGGTCAGCGGATTGACGAAGGCCGAGGCGCCTTCGCGCGCGGTGACGCCGTCGGGGAAGGGGAGCAGGTCGGTCAGCCGCGCCTTGCGATATTGCGTGTACATGCCGCCGCCGATCACCGCGACGGTCTTGCCGATCAGTTCCTCGGCGCCGTCGCCGGCGGCGATCACCGTGCCGGCGCCTTCATTGCCGACCGGCATCGATTGGTTGAGCCGCGCATGCACTATCGGCATGCGTTGGCCGGGGATGTCGGCCGTGAGCACGGGCCGATCCGCGGTCCCGCTCTGCTCGAGCGAGGCGAGGTCGGCGGGGCCGGTCAGCAGCCCGAGGTCGGAAGGATTGAGCGGCGCCGCCTCGATCCGGACGATCACCTCTCCGGGCCCTGGCGGCGACAATTCGACATCGATCAGCGACAGTTCGAGCTTGCCGTCGGTTACCAGCGAACGCAGTTCGAGGCCCTTGGTCGATGCGGTCATTCGATCCTCCCGGTGTTTTTTCGATTGTTCGGTATGTAGCCCGGGGAGGGATCGGTTCAAGCCCTCATGGTTTGGGGCGGCCGTTGGGTCTCCATTCCGGCTTGAACCCGCCCGAGGCGAGCAGCCGGATCGGCGCGACCAGCGACTGGATCGCCTTGGTCATATAGTCGATATCGAGATTCTCGACCGTGTCGGTCGGCTGGTGATAGGTCGGCACCACCGCCCAGCCCGAAAAGGTGTGCGCCACGATCCCCTTGAGCGCGAGCGAGTAATTGTCCGATCGCTCGAAAAAGCTCTGTTCGGGATAAGGATCGGCGGCGATCAGCGCGCCCTGGCCCTTCATCATGTCGAACAAATTGGAGCGTTCGGAGCCGGTCATCATCAGCGCGCCCCTGGGCAATTTGGGATCCTGCGCGCCGATCATCTCGAA
>DASVNU010000379.1:0-2379 GCA_036383655.1 Sphingomonas sp.
CCCGGCATGGCCGCGCACCAGTTCGGCGGCATCGGGGTTGCGCTTCTGCGGCATGATCGAGCTGCCGGTCGACCATTGGTCGGACATGGCGACGAAACCGAATGGCTGCGACGCCCAGATCACGAATTCCTCGGCGAGGCGGCTGAGGTGCAGCGAGCATTGCGTCGCCGCCATCAGATAATCGAGCGCGAAGTCGCGGTCGCTGACCGAATCGAGCGAATTGGTGGTGGGACCGTCGAAACCCAGCGCCTTTGCCGTGGCGTTCCGGTCGAGCGGGAAGCTGGTCCCGGCCAGCGCGGCGGCGCCGAGCGGACAGCGGTTCATCCGCGCGCGATTGTCGGCGAAGCGGCTGCGATCGCGCGCGATCATGTCGTGATAGGCCATCAGATGATGGCCCAGGGTCACCGGCTGCGCCGACTGGAGATGGGTGAAGCCGGGCATCACCGCCTCGGCATGCTCTTTCGCGCGCGCGATCAGCGCGTCCTGGAGCTCGCCCAGCGCTGCCGCGACCTGGTCGATCGCGTCGCGCACCCAGAGGCGGAAATCGGTCGCGACCTGGTCGTTGCGCGAGCGCGCGGTGTGGAGGCGCCCGGCGACCGGCCCGACCTTCTCGGCCAGCCGCGCCTCGGTCAGCATGTGGATATCCTCGAGGCTGAGATCGTCGGGCACGCCATCGCGCGCATAATCCTCGGCGACCGCGTCGAGCCCCTTGGCGATCACGGCGACGTCGTCGGCCTTGAGGATGCCTTGCGCGCCCAGCATCGCGACATGCGCTTTCGACCCGGCGATGTCCTGCCGCCACAAACGCTTGTCGAATGGTATCGAGGCATTTATCTCGCGCATCACCGCCGCCGGTCCCTCAGCGAACCGACCGCCCCACATCGCGTTCGAGGTTTGCTTGCGCTCTATCGTACTTCTCCTGGCGGCTACCGCGCTGATCGGCGGCTGCGATAGGCCGTCCGCCCCCAAGGGGCAAGCGAACGAAACCGCCGCGCTGCCGACGCTCGACGAAGCGTCGAACATGACGCCCGCGCCGTCCGCGCCCGATAAGGGCGTCGACGTGATCGGCAAGCTGGTCCGCGATCACAAGGGTGAGGCGGCACCCGCCGCCGGCTTCACCGGGCCCGACGGCAAGCCGCTGACCTTGGCGAGCTTCGCCGGCAAGCCGGTGCTGCTCAATCTGTGGGCGACCTGGTGCGGGCCGTGCAAGGCCGAGATGCCGACGCTCGACAAGGTCGCGGGCGAGGGCAAGGTGCAAGTGGTGACGGTCAGCCAGGACCTCGACGGCAAGGCCGCGGTCGACCCCTATCTCGCCAAGGCGGGGCTCAAGGCGGTCAAAGGCTATACCGACAAGGAACTGCACATGTCGGCGGCGTTCGGCAATCCCAGCCTGCCGACGACGATCCTCTACGATTCGTCGGGTAAGGAAGTGTGGCGGATGATCGGCGGGATGGACTGGACCAGCCCGGCCGCGCGGGCATTGTTGGCCGAAGCGAAGTAAATTCCCTCTCCCCTTGTGGGAGAGGGAGCCTGTTCGCCGCTCGCGTCGCCTTCTCTGTTCGGGTGAGCGCGGGCTATCGTCGCGCGGCGTGCCGTGCTGTAGAATCAATAACCTGTTAGGGGTGGTGGACGTCGAGGAACCCTTTGAGAATCACGGGCCGTCCGCGCGGTTACGATGGAATTGATCGGGATGAGTGAATTGAGCGACGGCAGTTCGGGCGGTGAGGCAGCGGATCCGTCGCTTGCGACCCGCGTCCGCGCGCCGCGAAAGAATTTGTTGCTGACCGCGACCATCCGCTCCGAAGGGGTGACGGCGCCGGTCAGAATCCGCAATCTGTCGGAAAAGGGCGCAATGGTCGACGGCAAGGCGCTACCCGAACCTGGGGCGTCGCTTGTCCTGCAGCGTCTCGAGATCGAAATGCGCGGCGTCGTGGTCTGGCGCGTCGAGGGACGCTGCGGAATCCATTTCGAGGCCGCGGCGTCTGTCGATGAATGGGTTGCCGGTCGCCGGTCGCCGGCCGCGATATTCGGCCATGGCCAATCACGGGTCGATCAGATCCAGGCGGCGATCCGCAGCGGCCGCGATATCGCCGATGAAGACATGGCGGTCGCCACCCCGCCGGAATTGATCACCGATGTCGAAGCGCGCATCGCGGAGGAGCTCGATCATGTCCAGCGGATGCTCGATGGCGTGGCCGGGGATCTGATCGACGATGCCGCGCTGGTACAGCGCCATGGCGAAGCACTGCAGCGTTTCGACAATGCCTGCCAGATCCTGAACCAGTTGTCCGCCATCCTGAAGGCGGCGGACCGGCCGGCCGCGATTGCCGCGGTCAATCTGGAAGCATTGCGGGACAGGCTGCAGCGCAAGGCGGATTC
>DASVNU010000380.1:0-4470 GCA_036383655.1 Sphingomonas sp.
CCCGCGCCCGCCGACCGAGGCCCAGCGTTCGCCGCTGGCGTCGCGGCGGCGGGAAAGGCGATCGGGAAAAGCCAGGGCAATGGCGATGGCAGTCTCTTCTCCCCTCCCGTTTGCGGGAGGGGCTGGGGGAGGGCGTGTGCCTTGGGCAACGTGATCTTTGCCAGGCCCTCCCCTAGCCCCTCCCGCAAGCGGGAGGGGAATATTGGCCCACCGCTCGGCCAGCCGCCGCGCGCTTTCCGCTCGTCGCCCGCGTTCGGTGCGGAACCTCCGGGCGCGAGTTTCGAGATCAGTCCCCGGCCCACCCAGCCCGCGCTCGCCGAGCAGCACCGCGACCTCCGCCGCCTCCTTCGCCAGCCCCATCTCCCCCGCGCGCACCAGCATATGCGCGAGCCGTGGCGGCATCGGCAGTTTCGCGATCGCGCGACCATGCGCGGTCGGCCGGCCGTCGGCATCGAGCGCGTCGAGCGTGGTGAGCCGCGCGCGGCCCTCCGCCACCGCCGCCTCGGGTGGCGGGTCGAGCCAGGCGAGCGAACGCGGTTCGGCGACTCCCCAGATCGCGCAATCGAGCACCAGCCCCGACAGATCCGCCTCGAGAATTTCGGGCGGGTCGAAGCGCGGCAGGCCCGCGGTCGCGGCCTCTTCCCACAAACGATAGGCGACCCCCGGTCCCTGGCGCGCGGCGCGGCCCGCACGCTGTGTCGCGGCGGCCTGGCTGGCACGTTCGGTGACGAGCCGCGTCATCCCCGCCGCACGGTCGTAGCGCGGACGGCGCGCGAGCCCCGAATCGACCACCACGCGGATACCGTCGAGCGTCAGGCTGGTCTCGGCGATGCTGGTCGCGAGCACGAGCTTGCGCATCGCGTCGGGTTCGGCGGCGATCGCCGCGCGCTGGTCCGGCGGCGCGATCGTCCCGTGGAGACGGTGGAGGCGAACACCGGGCAGATCGCCCAGCCGCTCGGCAACCCGCTCGATCTCGGCGACGCCGGGCAGGAAAGCGAGCACCCCGCCCTGCTCCTCGCGCAGCGCCAGCCGGATTGCGGCGGCAACCTCATCCTCGATCCGCGCCTCACCGCGGCGGCCGAGATAATGAAGCTCGAGCGGATGGCTGCGGCCCTCGCTCTCGACCAACGGCGCGTCGCCGAGCAACTTGGCGAAACGCGCGCCGTCGAGCGTTGCCGACATCGCGATGAGGCGCAAATCGGGGCGCAACGATCCTTGTGCGTCGAGCGCCAGCGCCAGCCCGAAATCGCTGTCGAGATTGCGTTCATGAACCTCGTCGAACAGCACCGCCGACACGCCGGCGAGTTCGGGATCGGCCTGAATCCGCGCGACGAAGATGCCCTCGGTCACCACGGTCACGCGCGTCGCCGCCGAGCGCTTGCTGTCCATCCGCGTAGCATAGCCGAAGGTTCGCCCGACCGGCTCGCCCGCCAGCATCGCCATCCGCTCGGCGGCCGCGCGTGCCGCGATGCGTCGGGGGCTGAGCAGCAGAATTTCGCCGCTACACCATTCCTGGCCGAGCAGTGCCGGCGCGACCGCTGTGGTCTTGCCCGCGCCAGGCGGCGCCACCAGCACCGCGTTGGGAGCAGCCGCGAGCGCGGCGAGCAGCTGCGGCAGGACGGTTTCGACAGGAAGGGCGGTCGGTTGCATCGGCAATCGCGACACGCTGTGGCAGAAACTTTCGGGCGATGACAGCCCGGTGTCCTAGTATCTCCTCCATTTACAATGCTAGGCAGGGCCCAGGATGCACGGCCCGCACGATCATAGCCACGATTCTGCGCACGATCATGGACATGACCACAAGCACGGTCATGGCCATAAACACGGCCATGGGCATGGCCATAAGCACGGACATGGCCACGGCCATGGCGGCCACAACCACGGACCGCTGACCTTCGACCGGGCGTTTGCGATCGGCATCACGCTCAATATCCTGTTCGTCGTCGTCGAATTCGGGCTGGGATTCGTCGCCCATTCGGTCGCGCTGATGGCGGATGCCGGGCACAATTTGTCCGACGTGTTCGGGCTATGCGTCGCCTGGGCAGGCGCGACGCTGGCGCGGCGCGGGCCATCGAAGCGCTTCACCTACGGGCTCAAGGCATCGACCATCCTGGCCGCGCTGATCAACGCGCTGCTGCTGCTGATGGCGATGGGCGCGATCGTGTTCGAGGCGGTGATGCGGATCGGCGATCCCGCGCCGGTCAGGGGCGCGGTGGTCGTGGTGGTCGCCGCCGCGGGCATCCTGGTCAATGCGGCATCGGCCTGGCTGTTCGCGCGCGGGCAGAAATCGGACATCAATTTGCGTGGTGCCTATCTCCACATGGCGGCCGATGCGACGGTGTCGGCGGGAGTGATGCTGGCGGGCGTCGTGATCTGGTTCACCGGGGTTGAGTGGATCGACCCGGTCGTATCGATCGTCGTGTCGGCGATCATCTTCTGGCAGACTTGGGGCCTGCTCCGCGAGACGATCGAGATGTCGTTGAACGCGGTGCCGCGCGGGATCGACTATGACGAGGTCAAGGCAGCGCTGGCGGCGATGCCCGACGTGACCGCGATGCACGACCTCCACATCTGGCCGATGTCGACCACCGAGACCGTGCTGACCGCGCACCTGGTGCTGGGCGCGGACCACGGCGCCGACTTCCTCGGCGACGCCGCGAAAATGCTCCAGGACCGGTTCGGGATCGCGCACACCACGATCCAGATCGAGCGTGGCGCCGATTGCGGGACCGATTGCTGATCTGGAAGCGGGTGCGGCAACACCGCATTGCCCGCCGGCGATACCCGCCGAAAGGTCGACGACGGATCAGCTGGCGGGCGTCTTGACCGGCGTGCCTTTCGCCGAGGGGTTGGAAGCGTTGAGCTTGGGCGGCTCCGGCTTCTTGGGCTTGCGGACTTCCTTGTTGCTCTTGCGTTGGCCTTTTGCCACGTCATGTCTCCTCGAATGGCTGCAGGGTGCGATGCCGGCGCGGCACTGGCTGGCGGCCCGGACGAACGATCGAAGTCGATCCCGCCGGCGAGCCTGCCACTTGCCTCAGCGTACCACGCGCGCCCAATGCTGACGCGTCACGGTACCGGTCAGGATCTTGTTTCCGAACACCCGGCGCATCGCCTCGGCATCGTCGCCATTCATCATCACGACGCGCGTCCCGCCCTTGGGCAGCGATTCGATCGCGCTGATCTTGGTCTGATGCTTCGCGCACAGCGCTTCGACCGCGGCGCGTTCGAGCGAGACGTTGATCGCGCGTCCAGGCCCGGGATTGCTCCAACTGTCGTGGCCGTTGGTTGCCGGGATGGTTGGCATCATAAGCGTGCTCTCCTTGAACTAGCGGGAGCACGAACAACTCTCTCAGTCGCGCCGATGCTGATGGCGGGAAGCGCGATGCGATATCCCTAGGCCATATAGCGCAGAAAAGCCATGTATTTCGCCCGACGAGCAGGGTGTCCCTGGGTAAATCTCCGAATTGATGCCAAGCTTCGACCGAAGTGTGCTAGTGACATTTATCACCTGATCGATTTCGCGGGCATCTTGTGACCGGGAGTGCTTCCACTTCCGCCTGCTGACGAGGCGTGCCTTTTGGACACCAATTATCTTTTGAAACGCGAGCAGATCTCGCTGATGATGGCACGAACCGCCAATTGTTCTTCTTCGCGCCACGCGCATGCCGGCCTGGCACGCGCTTATGGTGCCCTGCTCGCCGCCGGGACCTTCCCGCATCGCAAATTCAGCCTCGCTCCGGTCAATGACCTCGACCCGAGCGAAGCCCCCGATCGCGGCCGCGCCGACGCGTGAGCAGTCAATCGCGGGAATTATCGACGGTCGAGCGCGCCTATGAACTGGCGCGGTCGGGCGATTGCAGCACGGTCGACGATATCCGGCGAGTGCTGACCGCGGAGCGATATCCGTCGGTTCAGGCGCATCTGGCGGGACCGTCGATCCGGCGCGCCTTGCTCGCCTTGTGCAAGGCGGCCAAGCCCGCAACCGATCCTGACGCAAGCTAGCTGAGGCGCGCGCGCCTCCAGCGTCAATAGGCTCTGGCCACCGCGAATTCGACCGCTTCGGTCATCGCGTCACGCGCCTGACCCGAGGAGAAGCCGGCGATCGCATCGATCGCGCGCTGGCCATAATGGCGCGCGCGCGCCAGCGTGTCGTCGATCGCGCGCGTCGTCCGGACCAGATCGACCGCATGCGCGAAATCCTCATCCGAGGCGCGATGCCCCAGGATCGCGTCCTTCCAGAACTTGCGGTCTTCCTCGTTGCCGCGCGCATAAGCCAGGATCACCGGCAGGGTGACCTTGCCCTCGCGGAAATCGTCGCCGGTTTCCTTGCCCATCGTCCCGGCGTCGGACACGTAATCGATAGCATCGTCGACCAGCTGGAACGCGACGCCCAGGTTGCGGCCGAACGCATCGAGCGCTTGCTCCTCGCTCTCGGGCCGTTCGGCGACCACCGCGGCGATGCGGCACGCG
>DASVNU010000381.1:0-8420 GCA_036383655.1 Sphingomonas sp.
TTCACCGAAAGCGGCCGCCGCCAGAATCTGCTCGCCGAGACGGTCGAGGCGGGCATGGTCGCGATCAATCAGGTGCGCATGACCTGGCCCGACGCACCGTTCGGCGGGATGAAGGAATCGGGCTTTGGCTCGGAGGACGGACCCGAGGGGATCATGGCGCACCTCACCACCAAGGCGGTGCACATCGCATAACCCTTCAACGATGTTTCCTTCCCACCCCGGCGAAGGCCGGGGCCCAGTTTCGAGGCGATCGTTGGGAAGCGAGTCGCACCGTCGCCGACCTGGTCGCGACTGGGCCCCGGCCTTCGCCGGGGTAGGATAAACTGCTAGGCGTGGCCGCAAGAATGACGATCCGGGGAGTATGATGACTGCAATCAATGGCACCGGATCGCGTACCGCCGCCCGCATCCTCGTCGACCAGCTGATCGCGCAGGGCGTCGACCGCGCCGCCTGCGTGCCGGGCGAGAGCTATCTGTCGGTGCTCGACGCATTGCTCGGCAGCGGGATCGACCTGCTGACCTGCCGCGCCGAAGGCGGGGCGGCGATGATGGCCGAGGCCTATGGCAAGCTGACCGGCCGCCCCGGCATCTGCTTCGTGACGCGCGGACCGGGCGCGACCAATGCGTCGCCGGGACTGCACATCGCGATGCAGGATTCGACCCCGATGATCCTGTTCGTCGGCCAGATCGAGCGCGGCATGCGCGACAGAGAGGCGTTCCAGGAGCTGGACTATCGCGCCACGTTCGGCGCGCTGGCGAAATGGGTGGTCGAGATCGACGATGCCAGGCGCATCCCGGAGATCATCGCGCGCGCTTTCCGCGTCGCGATGCAAGGACGGCCGGGCCCGGTAGTGATCGCGCTGCCCGAGGACATGCTCGACGACACCGCTGACGTAGCGGACGCACCGCGCGTCGATCCGGTCGAGACTGCGCCGTCGCCAGCCGATATCGATCGGCTTGGCGAGCTGCTCGCGGTCGCGAAAAACCCCATCGCCATCGTCGGCGGCTCGCGCTGGACGCCCGAAGCGCGCGACACGATGGTAGCCTTCGCGCATCGCTTCGACCTGCCCGTCGCCGCGCAATTCCGCCGCGCGCCACTGTTCCCCGCGACCGACGATCATTTCATCGGCGACCTTGGTCTCGCGCCGAATCCCAAGCTGATCGAGCGTGTCAAAGCAGCCGATCTGGTCCTGCTGATCGGCGGGCGGATGTCCGAAATCGCCTCGCAATCCTATACGTTGCTCGCGATTCCCGCCTCGGGACAGCAACTCGTCCACGTTCATCCCGACCCGCTCGAGCTCGGCCGCGTTTATCAGCCGACGCTGGCGATCAACGCCACCCCGCCTGCCTTCCTCGCGGCGCTCGACGGGATCGAGGCCAACCCGACCTGGTCCGCCAATCGCGAAGCGGCGCGTACCGACTATCTCGCCTGGTCGGACACGCCACCGCCGGTGCCGGGCGATTTCCAGTACGGCGAGGTGATGGCCTGGCTGCGCGACCGCCTGCCGCCCGATGCGACGATCTGCAACGGCGCGGGCAATTTCGCGAGCTGGATCCATCGTTATTACCGCTTCCGCGACTTCGGCACCCAGCTCGCACCGACCAGCGGATCGATGGGCTACGGCCTGCCCGCCGGCGTGATGGCCAAGCGCCAGAAGCCCGACAGCATCGCGCTGACGATCGCTGGCGATGGCGACTTCCTGATGAACGGCCAGGAATTCGCCACCGCCGTCCATCACCGCATCCCGCTGATCGTCGTGCTGATCGACAATGGCATCTACGGCACGATCCGCATGCACCAGGAAAAGACCTTTCCCGGGCGCATCTCGGCAACCGACCTCACCAATCCCGATTTCGCGGCATTGGCGCGGGCCTATGGCGGGCATGGCGAGACGGTCACCACGACCGCCGAATTCGCCCCCGCCTTCGAACGCGCGCTCGCCAGCGGCAAGCCGGCGATCCTGCACTGCCATCTCGACAGCCAGGCGATCACCCCGACCGCGACGCTGGATGGGCTGAGGGCGGCGGCGGAGAAGCGAAACTGACGAACGGAAAGTGGAGCGGGTAGCGGGAATCGAACCCGCGTATTCAGCTTGGAAGGCTGCTGCACTACCATTGTGCTATACCCGCCCGTCGCCGGAGCGAACCGCGAGGTAGCGAGTCACTTCGCCGCGCGCAACCCGGACATCCTTCACGGCTTGCTTACCATTCCGCGCGTATCCCCGCGCGCATGTACCACGACCCAGCATTGGGCACGGCCGCCAAGGTCGATCCGCGCCCCAAGTCCGCCGTGTCGACCGGCACCGGCATTGCCGGGCTGGCCGGGCTGTTCAGCTGGATCGCGATCGCGCGCTGGTTCGGGATGGACGGCCCCTATGCGGCGCTGGCCAATGTCGCCGCGACCGCCCTGCCGATGGTGCTGTGGTCGGTGTTCATCGACAAGGTTCATCGCAATCCCTCGACCGGGATCGACTGGGCCAATCCCAAATCGTGGCGCGAAACGCTCGATATTTCGATCACCAAGCTCGCCGGACTATGGCTGACCTGGGCCGGAATCGCGTGCATCTACGCGGTCGGCCGCTTCTATTGGCAGGGCAATTTCCAATTCTCGATGTGGTGCCTGATGTGGGCGGCGCCGATCCTGTTCGTTGCGTCGATCCCCTACACTCTGTGGCTCGACCGCCGCATGGTCGATCCCAGGGATGGTTGCTGGGCATTGGGCGCCTGGATGATGGGATTGAAAGAGCCGATCGACAAGGAAGCGGTGTGGAACCACCTCAAAAGCTGGGGGGTGAAGATGTTCTTCACCGCCTTCATGCTGGCGATCGTCCCGCCGGGATTCGGCGATTTCGTCCGCGGCGATTTCAGCCGGGTCTTCGCCAGCCCTGTCGCGCTGGCCAATTGGCTGATCACGTTCATGTTCCTGGTCGATGTCGCGTTCGCGACCGCCGGCTATCTGCTCGCCTTGCGCCCGCTCGATTCGCACATCCGAACCGCCAATCCCTATGCCGCTGGATGGATGGCGGCGCTGATCTGTTACCCGCCGTTCGTGCTGATGGGCGACAACGGCCCGCTCGATTACCACCCGGGCACCTACGGCGAAGATGGTTGGTCGACCTGGTTCGCCGATTACCCGGCACTGCTGGTCGGCATCGGCACCATCCTGGTCCTGCTGACCGCGATCTACGCCTGGGCGACGGTCACCTTCGGCATCCGCTTTTCCAACCTGACCAATCGCGGCATCCTGACCAACGGGCCTTATGCCTTTTCGCGCCACCCCGCCTATCTCTCCAAGAATCTGTTCTGGCTGATCGCCACCGTGCCGCTGCTGACCACGGGGAGCTGGCTAGACGCGGTACGATCGACCGCGATCATGGGGATCGTTGCCGGCATCTATTATTGGCGCGCGCGGACCGAGGAGCGCCATCTGCGCGCCGACCCGGCGTATGAGGAATATTATCAATGGATGGAGCGCAACGGCCTGGTGCCGCGGTTCTTCCAATGGCTGAGCGGCAAATCAAAAGCGGTCACGCCAGACACAGCATGAGGCCGATCGCCCCGGCCATCGCCACCGCGCTCGCGGCCAGCGTGCGGTGCAGATGGGGGCCATCCGGGCAGAGCCGGGCATAATCGCGCCAGACGAGGATCACGGGGCGCCAGAAGGAACGCGGGCGCCGCTCGACCGCGCGAACGGCAATCGCCATCCGCCCGTTTTCGAGGGTCGCAATCACAATCCCGGTGATAACAGCGACAAGACAGACGACCGCGGCAACCGACCGCGGTCCGGCCATCAGAAGCTCATCTCATCGTAGATTTTGGAGATATCCCGGCCCCACGCGCCTTCGTAGCGATCGAGCAGCACTTGCGCGGGCACCTTGCCCGAGCGCACTACTTCGCGCAGCGGATCGAGGAACCCCGTCTCATTGGTCCCCCCGGCATCGGTCCTCGCCCGCGCGGTGAGCCCGGCATGCGCGATATCCAGCACCTCACCCGCGATGTCGCGAAGCTTGCCGCCCCCCGGGAGCGGCGCGTCGAGCGCGAATGCCGGCACCGAACTCCGCAGATCCTCACGCTCGGCCATGTCCCAATGCTTGACCAGGTCCCAGGCCGCGTCGAGCGCGCCCTGATCGTAGAGCAGACCGACCCAGAATGCCGGCAGCGCGCAGATCCGCCCCCACGGCCCGCCATCGGCGCCGCGCATTTCCAGGAAGGTCTTGAGCCGCACTTCGGGGAAAGCGGTCGAGAGGTGATCCGACCAATCCTCGATCGTCGGCTTTTCGCCCGGCAGCACCTCGAGCTTGCCGTCGAGGAAGTCGCGGAAGCTCAACCCAGCGGCGTCGATATACTGGCCGTCGCGGTAAACGAAGTACATCGGCACATCGAGCGCATAGTCGGCGTAGCGCTCATAGCCGAACCCCTCCTCGAACACGAAGGGCAGCATGCCGGTGCGCGCGGGATCGGTGTCCGACCAGATATGGCTGCGGAAACTCAGCATGCCGTTGGGCTTGCCTTCGGTGAAAGGCGAATTGGCGAACAAAGCGGTCGCCAGCGGCTGCAGCGCGAGGCCGACGCGGAATTTCTTCACCATGTCGGCTTCGGACGCATAGTCCAGATTGACCTGGATCGTGCAGGTCCGAAGCATCATGTCGAGCCCCAGGCTGCCGACGCGCGGCATGTGCCGCAGCATGATCGCGTAGCGGCCCTTGGGCATGATCGGCAAATCCTGCCGCGTCTTGTCGGGCCACATCCCCATGCCGAGGAAACCAAGGCCGAGCCGGTCGCCGACCGTCTTGACCTGCTGCAGATGCCGACCGGTTTCGGCGCATGTCTCGTGCAGATTATCGAGCGGGGCGCCCGACAGCTCGAACTGGCCGGCAGGCTCGAGGCTGACCGATCCGTCGGCGCCGGTCAGCGCGATGATCTTGCCATTCTCCTCGACCGGGCGCCAGCCGAACTCGGTCAGGCCATTGAGCAGGTCGCGGATACCGCCGGGCTCGTCCCACGACGGCGCGCGGTGATCGGCGGTGCGATAGACGAATTTCTCATGCTCGGTGCCGATCCGCCAGCGCTCGATGGGCTTTTCCCCACCGGCGAAAAAATCGATCAGCTGCTGACGGTCTTCGATGACCGCTGCGTTCGTGTCCGTAACGGTCTTCGTCGTCATGGCGCGCATGTAGCGACGACGAAACGGTTGCGCTAGCCGTTCCGCCAGTCACCCGCCGCAGACATCCAGATCGCCACCGCCGCGGCCGCCGCGGTCTCGGCGCGAAGGATGCGCGGCCCGAGTCCGATTCCCACGGCCTGCGGCAGCGCGCGGATCGCCTCGCGCTCGGCGTCGTCGAACCCGCCCTCGGGACCGATCAGGATCGCCGCCGGCCCTAGGTGCGCAGCCATCGCTTCGGCCGCGGGTGCGCCGCCCGTCTCATCGGCGAAGAACAAGGCGCGGTCGTTGGGCCAGTCGCGCAGTAACGCGCCGAGCTTCACCGCCCCGGCCAACTCGGGCAGCGCGGTGCGGTCGCATTGCTCGGCCGCCTCGATCATGTGCGTACGCAAGCGATCGAGGTTGAGCCGGTCGATCACCGTGCGGCGCGTCAGTACCGGCAGCAGCCGCGCGACGCCCAGCTCGCACGCTTTCTCGGCGATCCAATCGATCCGCCCCTTCTTGATCGGCGCCGCGCACAGCCACAGATCCGGGACCGGCTCGCGGTCGCGCAGATGCGCCGAGACGGTCAGGATCAGGTCGCGTTTGCCGACCGCGCTGGCGATGCCGAGCCATTCGCCGGTCGCATCGTCGAACAATTTTACCGGATCGCCCGCCTTCAGCCGCAACACCGACAGCAGATAATGTGCCTGCCCTCCCTCGACGCGGACATCGGCGCCTTCGGCCAGCGGGGTGTCGATGAACAGGCGCGGCGTCGATCGCGGCGGCCAGGCGGGAGTTGCTGCCATTCGCGTCGCTTAGCGAGTTCGGTTCAAACGAGCCAGCGTGGCTTTCTTCTCCCCTCCCGCTTGCGGGAGGGGCTGGGGGAGGGCCTGTTATTGTTAGAGAGCGCGCTCGGAACACGCCCTCCCCTAACCCCTCCCGCAAGCGAGAGGGGAACCCTGATCACGGCTTCGGTTTCCGCCGCATCATCCGCCAGCCGAGCAGCAGTGCCGCGATCGCGAATGCGCCGCCGACCAGCGCCAGCCCCGCCGCTTGGGCAATGCCCCAGAACAGCGTCTCTGCGAACCGGGCGATGGCGACGGACAGATGGACCATGGATCGCCCCCTAACGGGCGAACCGGCCTAGCGTATCCGTTTCCAGTGTCGCGTCTGGCAGCCGAAGCCGAACAAGGCACAGCCGCTGGCGGTGATGCTGTCGGGATCGGTCAGCTCGATTCGCCCCGAAATCATCTGGTCGAGCGCCGGCACGTACACCTTGCCCTTCCATTCGTTGGGGCCGATCTGGCGGAATTCGCGAAACACTTGCGTGCCGACCAATGTCCGGCCGCGCGATGCGATATCGGCCTTGGTCTTGTCGTCGGCCCAGATCACGGTGCCGCACATCGCATCGCCACAGCGCCCGGCGCGGACATGCATCGTATTGTTCATGTTGGTCCAGGTACCCGTCCAGGCGGCGCCGCTACGCGCAGGATCGCCTTCGGGGCCAGCCTGCGCGGACGCCGCGGCGACGGTCAGCGTCAGC
Organism: Sphingomonas sp.; assembly: GCA_036383655.1. Taxonomy (GTDB): domain Bacteria; phylum Pseudomonadota; class Alphaproteobacteria; order Sphingomonadales; family Sphingomonadaceae; genus Sphingomonas. Next base: position 6,686 of record DASVNU010000381.1, read on the forward strand.
GCGGCGCAGGCCAGAAGTCGGGGCATGATCGTCGACATTACAAACTCCAAATACGCGTCCCCGCCCATCTGCCGGTAGAAATAGAAATTGTCCGTCATGGGGCAAGGCGTGGCGCTGGTGCGGCAATTCGCACGCGGCTAGTGAATGGCTGATGACTGCCGAACCCGAGTCCCAAATCGTCCCCGACACGCAATATCGCGGGTTGGTCGGGCGATTGCCTCCATATCCGCGCGCCTTGGCCATGCTGGCGCGATTCGATCGGCCGATCGGCTGGCAATTGCTGTTCTGGCCCGCCGCCTGGGCAATTGCGCTGGCGCACGGCGCGATCGACCGCTGGGATTTGATCCTGTGGTTCGCGCTCGGCGCGATCGCGATGCGCGGCGCGGGCTGCGTCTATAACGACATTGTCGACCGCGACCTCGACCGCCAGGTCGAACGCACGCGCAATCGACCGCTGGCATCGGGCGCGGTGTCGTTGAGGGCGGCATGGATCTGGCTGGTCTTCCTGTGCCTGATCGGCCTGGTCGTGCTGCTCCAGCTCCATCGCTATGCCGCGATCGTGGCGCTGGTCAGCCTGGCCCCGGTCGCGGTCTATCCTTTCATGAAGCGGATCACCTGGTGGCCGCAGGCATGGCTGGGCATCGTCTTTTCCTGGGCGTGCCTGGTCGGGTGGAGCGAGGTCGCCGGATCGCTGATGATGCCGGGGCCGATCCTGTACCTCGGCGCTCTCTTCTGGGTGATCGGCTACGACACGATCTACGCGCTCCAGGATATCGAGGATGACACCTTGGTCGGCGTCCGCTCGTCGGCACGCGCGCTGGGCAGCCGGGTCAAATCGGGAGTCGGGACCTTCTATGCGCTGGCGATAGCCTCATGGGCGCTGGCGCTGTGGGAATTGCGTCCCGATCCGCTGGTCCTGGTGGCGCTTGCCCCGGCTGCACTCCATTTCGCCTGGCAGGTCGCGACGCTCGACCCCGCCGACGGCGCCAACGCGCTTCGCCGCTTCCGCTCGAACCGATTCGCCGGGCTGTTGGTGTTCCTCGCTTGCTTCGTGGTTGGGCAGACCAGCTTTTGATCGGGTACAGCCGACAGATCTTGGCCAGTTTTGGCCGCGCCCTTTGACCGGCGCGCCTGCGCTTCCTAAGTGCCGGTCATGTTGACCTCCGACGCCGCGCGCGACCGCGCTCTCGATATCGTTACTCGCGCGCAAAAGGCCGGCGCCGATGCCGCCGACGCGGTGCTCGGCGCCTCGGCCAGCGTCGAGGTGTCGGTGCGGCTCGGCGCGCTCGAGGATGTCGGGCGCTCCGAAGAGGAACAGCTCGGCCTGCGCGTGTTCATCGGGCAGCGCTCGGCATCGGTCTCGACGTCCGATCTGTCGTCGGAAGCGATGGACGCGCTGGTCGAGCGCGCCGTGGCGATGGCGCGCGAGGCGCCCGAGGACAAATGGGCGGGCCTCGCGCCCGAGGATCGGCTGATGACGGGGCCGATCCCCGATCTCGACCTCAAGGACGCCGACGATCCCGCGCCGGCCACGCTCAAGCAAACCGCGCTCGCCGCGGAGGATGCGGCGCGCGCCGTACCCGGCGTCACCAATAGCGAGGGCGGCGGCGCTTCTGCCGCGCGGGTCGCCTGGGCGCTCGCCACCAGCCACGGTTTCGCCGGGGCCTATGCGGGCACCACCCATTCCGTCTGGGCCAGCGTGCTCGCAGGCGCCGGGTCCGACATGCAGCGCGAT
>DASVNU010000382.1:0-2776 GCA_036383655.1 Sphingomonas sp.
GGCATGATGCTCGTCTATCAATATGTCATCGCGCCCACCGCGTTTCCCGGGCTCGGCCGCGGGTTCCTGTTGTTCTGCGCGGCCGGCGGCCTCGCGCAAATCGTCGCGACGAACCTGTTGCTGATGGCGTTCGGCGAGCGCAATTTCGTCGTCGGCACGGCCTATTCGAAGACCGAGGCGGTGCAGAGCGCGATCCTGTCGGTGGTGCTGCTCGGCGATCATTTGAGCCTGGCGACCTGGCTGGGGATCGGATTCGGCGTCGCTGGCGTGATGATCCTGTCGACCGGCGGCAAAAAGATGGGGCCGATCGAACTGATCCGCGGGCTCGGTCAGCCGGCGGCACGTTATGGCATCGCCTCGGGCTTCATCTTCGCGCTCACCTCGATCGCCATCCGGCGTGCGACGATGGAAGTCGCCACGCCTGATCACGTCCGCGCCGCGCTCGTGGTGCTGGCGACGACCGTGGCGCTGCAACTCGCGATGCAAGGCACCTATCTGATGCTGCGCGAGCGCGATCAGGTGGCCAAGGTGTTCGCCGAGTGGCGCACTGCGGCGCAAGTCGGGCTGATGTCGTCGGTCGCATCGGCCTGCTGGTTCACCGGCTTCGCCTCGGCGCCGGTCGCGCTGGTGCGCATCGTCGGCCAGATAGAGGTCGCCTTCACCATGGCGTTCGCGCATTTCTATCTGGGCGAGAAGACCGCCAAAAGCGAAGTCGCGGGGTTGCTGCTGGTCGCGATCGGCGTAGTGCTCGCGCTCGCCGGGGCCTTGTAGGAGAGCAGGATGGCGTTCGATATCGCAGCGATCGCGCTTGTTCGCGGGCTCGACGCGATCCATGGCACGCCGGTGATCGACATCAAACCGGTGTTGCGCGAATTCCTGCCGCGCGCGGAAATCGGCCAGCCCGATTGGGCGAGCGAATTGATGGCGGGATATTGGCAGGCATGACTGACGCCTCCACCCGCAGCGCCGGCGCAGGCGCGTTGTGGGCGACGGTGCTGGGATCGAGCGTCGCGATGATCGACGGCTCGGTGGTCAATGTCGCTCTACCGGCGATGGCGAAGGCGCTCGATGCGGACGCGGCGGGCATCCAGTGGATCGTCAACGGCTACATGCTGCCACTGTCGGCGCTGGTCCTGATCGGCGGCGCGCTGGCCGATTCACTGGGGCGAAAGCGCGTGTTCCTGGCGGGGTTGTTGCTGTTCGCGCTCGCGTCGATCGGCTGCATGGCGGCGCCGACGCTGGGCTGGCTGATCGCCGCGCGCGTCGCACAAGGCGTCGGCGCGGCGTTGCTGACGCCGGCGAGCCTGGCGATCCTCGGCGCTGATTTCGACGGCGAGGCGCGTGCCAAGGCAATCGGCACCTGGGCGGCGGCGGGTGCGATCGGGGCGGCGATCGGGCCGGTCGTCGGCGGTTGGCTGGTCGATGCGGTCGGCTGGCGCTGGGTGTTCGGACTGATCGTGCCGATCGCGGTTGCCGCCGCGGTTCTGGCGATCGTCGCGGTCAAGGGCGGGCATGATCCGGAAGCGGCGAAGCCCGACTGGCCGGGCGGCGCGTTGGCGACGATCGGGCTCGGCTTGCTGGTCTGGGGGCTGACGATCGCGACCTCGGGCGGACACGGGGCGGTCTTCTACATCGCGGGCGGGGTAGCCGCGTCGGCGGCGTTCCTGTGGTGGGAAAGCCGATGCGGCAACCGAGCGATGGTGCCGCTCGGGCTGTTCGGCACGCGGAGCTTCAGCGCGATCACCTTGCTGACCTTTCTGCTCTACGCGGCGTTGAGCGGCGTGCTCCTGCTGCTTCCCTATCTGTTGATCTCGACCGGCTGGCCGGCGACCGCGGCGGGTGCGGCGATCCTGCCGCTGCCGCTGATCATGGGTGCGGGATCGCGTGCCGCTGGAGCGCTGGCCGAACGGATCGGCGCGCGCTGGATGCTGGCGGCTGGCCCGTTGCTGGTCGCGGCCGGCTTCGCCGCGATGCGGATCATTCCCGGCACGACGATCGAGTTCGTGCCGCATCTTCTGCCGTCGATGCTGCTGATCGGGATCGGCATGACCACCGCGGTCGCACCGCTGACCAATAGTGTGATGGCATCGGTCGATCGCCACCATGCCGGCGCGGCATCGGGGGTGAATAACGCGACCGCCAGGATCGGCGGCATGGTCGCGGTCGCGTTGATCGGACTGGTGCTGACCGGCGGTGGACGCGGCGTGTCGATCCACGCTTTCCATGTCGCGATGGCACTGGCCGCGGCGGCGGCGGTGATCGCGGGCGTGGCCGGCTGGTTCTCGGCCGCGGCGAAACAACCCTAAAGCTTCCTTAACCCTGGCCGTTTAGGCGTTGAAAGCGGGGGAATTCAGGGGGCATCGCGGTTGGACATCGCAGCGACGGTACGGACAGCGGCCAAGATGTCGGGCGAGCTCGGCATCCGCACGCTCGACCTGCAAGCAGACATTACCGAACTGGCCGAACGCGTGACCGCGCAGGCCGGAACGATCGACACGATTGGCGGCGAAGCCGTGCGGCTGGCCGACGACGGCACCGATGTCGCACACGCAGCGGAGGAGGCGCGACGCAGCACCGCGGCAGCGCGGCTGGTGATCGAAGATTCGTCTCGCCAGCTGTCCGACGCCTCCACCAACGTCGTCGACCTGATCGACCAGGTCAGCCGTATCCATGCCAGCCTGGGCGCGTTCAACGAGGCGCTCGCCTCGGTCAGCCATGTGACGCAAGTGATCAGCGGGATCGCCAGCCAGACCAATCTGCTCGCGCTCAACGCGAC
>DASVNU010000383.1:0-10466 GCA_036383655.1 Sphingomonas sp.
GACGATGAACCTCGGCAACCACATGATTTCGCATTGGGAGATGTTCAAGCATCTCGTCCAGGGCGACGACGAAGGCGCCGACGCGACCAAGGATTTCTACGAGGAATATCGCTCGGTCTGCGACATGACCGCCGAATTCTATCTTCAGACGATCGAGGTCGTGTTCCAGCAGCATGCCTTGCCCAAGGGCGAGATGATGCATCGCGGGCGCAAGGTCGATCCGGGCGCGATCACCGACGTCGCCTTGCTGGCGATCGAGGGCAAGCGCGACGATATTTCGGGGCTCGGCCAGACCAAGGCGGCGCTGACCATCGCGACCAATCTGCCGGCGTCGGAAAAGAAGCATCTGGTCGCCGATGCGGGGCATTACGGCATCTTCAACGGCAGCAAATGGCGCACCCAGATCGCGCCGGTGCTGGAAGAGTGGATTTCGTCGCACGATAAGTGAGGCAGGAGCCCCCGGGGCGGACAGATGGCGCCCCGCAGTTTGTCGGACGAGGTCCACCAAACAATCTTCGGCCTATTCTGTCATCCCGGCCTTGTGCCGGGATCCGCCGGGCCGCGAGTCATGGCGGCGGCGAGGCTGGATTCACATCGCCAGCTCATCCTGTTCGGCACGGCAGACCCCGGCACAAGGCCGGGGTGACGGAGTGTAGGTTGCGCCGGTCGCCTTCTATTCGTGGCGTATGGGCGTGCAGGCGACTTGGTCGGTCTGATCCCACTAAGTCCCTGTCCACGCCGCCGTCGGCAAGGTGAAGGGCAGGCCGCCGATAACGCCTGCCCATCGATCCTACAGGACCTCGAACAATCCCGCCGCGCCATGGCCACCGCCGATGCACATTGTCACGACGACGTACTTGGCGCCGCGGCGCTTGCCTTCGATCAGCGCGTGGCCGGTGCAGCGCGCGCCGGTCATGCCGTAGGGATGGCCGATCGAGATCGAGCCGCCGTTGACGTTGAGCAGTTCGTTGGGAATGCCGAGCTTGTCGCGGCAGTACAGCACCTGCACTGCGAACGCCTCATTGAGCTCCCACAGGCCGATATCGTCCATCTTGAGCCCGTTGCGCTCGAGCAGCTTGGGGATGGCGAACACCGGGCCGATGCCCATCTCGTCGGGCTCGGTGCCGGCGACCGCCATGCCGACATAGCGGCCGAGCGGGGTCAGGCCGCGCTTTTCCGCGAGCTTCTCTTCCATCAGCACGCTGGCCGACGACCCGTCCGACAGCTGCGAGGCGTTGCCCGCGGTGATGGTGAAGTCGGGGCCGAGCACCGGCTGCAGGCCGCGCAGGCCCTCGATCGAGGTCTCGGGGCGATTGCCCTCGTCCTTGGTGACGGTGACCTCGTGGTGGGTGACTTCCTTGGTCTCCTTGTTGGTCATCGCCATCGTCGCGGTGACCGGGACGATCTCGGCGTCGAAATAGCCGGCCTGCTGCGCGGCGGCGGTGCGCTGCTGCGACTGGAGCGAATATTCGTCCATCGCCTCGCGGCTGATATTGTAGCGCTTGGCCACGACCTCGGCGGTCTGCAGCATCGGCATGTAGACGTCCTTGTGCATCGCGATCAGTTCGTCGTCGCGGCCGACGCGCATCTGCGGGGTCTGCACCATCGAGATCGACTCGACGCCACCGCCGATGGCGATGTCCATATTGTCGACGATGATCTCCTTGGCGGCGGTGGCGATCGCCATCAGCCCCGAGGCACACTGGCGATCGAGCGACATGCCGGCAACGGTCACCGGCAGACCGGCGCGGAGCAACGCGAGACGGGCGATATTGCCGGCCTGGACGCCCTGTTGCAGCGCGGCGCCGAACACCACGTCCTGCACTTCGGCGGGGTCGATCCTGGCGCGCTCGACCGCGGCCTTGATCGAATGGCTGGCGAGCGTCGGCGAGGGCAGATTGTTGAACCCGCCGCGATAGGCGCGGCCGATCGGAGTGCGGGCGGTGGAGACGATGACGGCGGAGCGCATAGTGTGTTCCTTCTTCTTGCTCCCCTCCCGTTCACGGGAGGGGCTGGGGGAGGGCATGTCCCTCCGCACTGGAGCCTATGGGGTGGGCGACGCGCCCTCCCCAAACCCCTCCCGCAAGCGGGAGGGGCTTTCCTGGGGTCAAACGAAAATCTGGCTGATCCACTCGGCGATCAGGGCGGGCTTGTCCTCGCCTTCGATCTCGACGGTGAATTCGTTGGTCTGCTGCCACTGGCCGGGGCGCTTCTCGATCAGCTCGATCAGCTTGAACCGGCCGCGCACGCGCTTGCCCGAGCGGACCGGGGTGATGAAGCGGACTTTGTTGCCGCCGTAATTGACGCCCATCTTCACGCCCTCGATCTTGGGCTGGTCGGCGACCTTGGATGACAGCAGCGGCATCAGCGACAAGGTCAGGAAGCCGTGGGCGATGGTGCCGCCGAACGGGGTCATCGCCGCCATTTGCGGGTTGACGTGGATGAACTGGTGATCGCCGGTGGCGTCGGCGAACTTGTCGATCATTTCCTGGCTGACCTCGACCCAGTCGGAGACGCGCTCCGTGCCGATCTGCTTTGCCAGTTCGTTGATAGAAATTGTATCATTGCTCATCGCCAGAACATTCCCTTTGAGCGTGTTTTGGCGCTAAGGCCGTCCGCGCATCCTCTAGGCTCGCCTCGACCCGCGAGGCAAGTCCGACCCGACCGGAAACTGGAAAATGACCGCTGACGCTACGTCCTCCGCCCGCACCTCCATGGCAAAGCTGTATCGCGCGCCCGAACCCGAAGTTCTAAAACCGCTTCTGGTGCGTGCCGCGCTGACTCCCGACTCGCGCGGCAAGGTGTTGGGTCATGCCAGCGGCCTGCTGGCGGACCTGCGCGCCGCGCAGACGCGAGGGTGGGTCAATCAGTTCCTGCAGGAATATCGGCTCAACTCGTCCGAGGGCGTGGCCTTGCTCTCGCTGGCCGAGGCGTTCCTGCGCGTGCCCGATCCGGAGACCGCCGACCTGCTGATCGCGGACAAGCTCGGCGATGCCGATTGGCGGTCGCATACCGGCGAGTCGAATTCGTCGCTGGTCAATATCGCCACCTGGGGGCTGGTGGTGGGCCGCGTGCTGGTCGGCGAAGGCGAGGGCGGCCCGCTTCGGCGGCTGATCAGCCGTGCCGGCGAACCGTTCGTGCGTCAGGCGGTCGGCGCGGCGATGCGGATGATGGGCGAGATCTTCGTGATGGGCCGCACCATCGCCGAAGCGACCGACCGGATGAAGAAGCCCGAGAGCCGGGGCTTCACCGCGAGCTTCGACATGCTGGGCGAGGCGGCGCGGACGGTCGAGGACGCGGCGCGCTATTTCAACGCTTATACCGACGCGATCGACGCGGTCGGGCGCGATCCCGCCGCCGGCCATTCGATCTCGGTCAAGCTGTCGGCGCTCCACCCGCGCTACGAGGTCGCGCAATATCAGCGCTGCGTCCCCGAACTGACCGCGATGCTCGAGGCGCTGGCGATGCAGGCGGCGGGCAAGGGCATCGCGCTGACCGTCGACGCCGAGGAGAGCGAGCGGCTCGACATGAGCCTCGACATCATCGGCGCGGTCGCGGCGCTCCCCAGCCTCAAGGGCTGGGACGGGTTCGGGATGGCGGTACAGGGCTATGGCAAGCGCGCCCGCCCGGTAGTCGACTGGGCGAACAATCTCGGCCGGCTGATGAACGTGCGGCTGGTCAAGGGCGCCTATTGGGATAGCGAGATCAAGCGCACCCAGGTCGAGGGCCTGTCCGACTATCCGCTGTTCACGCGCAAGGCGGCGACCGACGTCTCCTACCTCGCGGTCGCGCGCGACATGCTCGATGCCAAGAATATCCGCCCGGCGTTCGCCAGCCACAATGCACTCACCGTCGCGACCTTGCTGGAATGGGCCGGTAGCACCCGCGATTTCGAGTTCCAGCGGCTCCACGGCATGGGCGAGGGGTTGTACGAACGGCTGGTCCGCGACGAGGGTTATCATTGCCGCATCTACGCGCCGGTCGGCGGGCATCGCGACTTGCTCGCCTATCTGGTGCGCCGGTTGCTTGAGAATGGAGCCAATTCGAGCTTCGTCCATCAGCTTGCCGACGAACGGCTGAGCGAAGCCGAGATCCTGGCCGATCCGGTCGAGAAGATCGCGGCGGTCGGCGGCGCGCGGCACCCGAGCATCCCGCTGCCGGTGGATTTGTTCGGTGATCGCAAGAATTCTAGCGGGATCGATCTCAGCGATCGCGAGGTGTTGGCGAAGACCGCGAAGGCCGTCTCTTCTCCCCTCCCGCTCGCGGGAGGGGCTGGGGGAGGGCGTGTCACGTCCGCTGCCGCCTCCAACACGCCCTCCCCTAACCCCTCCCGCAAGCGGGAGGGGGACTTGGTCGGCCGCGCCCATGCCGCGTTCCCGGCTTGGTCAGCGACTCCAGTGGACGAGCGCGCCGCGATCCTCGACCGCCTCGCCGATCTGCTCGAAGCCAATCGCGACGAGCTGATGGCGATCTGCGTCCAGGAAGCGTTCAAGACGATCCCTGACGCGATCGGCGAAGTGCGCGAGGCGGCCGATTTCTGTCGCTATTATGCCCAGCAAGCACGATCGGGCCTCAAGTCGATCGAGCTCCCCGGACCGACCGGCGAGCGCAACACGCTCCACCTCGACGGGCGCGGCGTCTGGGCGACGATCGCGCCGTGGAACTTCCCGCTGGCGATCTTCCTCGGGCAAACCGCGGCGGCTTTGGTCGCGGGCAATGCCGTGGTCGCCAAACCCGCGCCGCAGACGCCGAAGATCGCGGCGGCCGCGGTCAGGCTCGCGCACCAGGCCGGCGTGCCCGAGGACGTGCTGATCCTCGCCCCCGGCGGGCCCGAGGTTGGCGCGGCGCTGACGGCCGACCCTCGCGTGATGGGCGTGGCGTTCACCGGCTCGACCGCGACCGCCAAGAAGATCGCGCGCAGCCTGCTCGACGACGATGCCCGCCCGATCGTCCCGCTGATCGCCGAGACCGGCGGGATCAACGCGATGATCGTCGATTCGACCGCTTTGCCCGAACAAGTGGTGATCGACGTGGTCACCTCGTCGTTCCGCTCGGCGGGGCAGCGTTGCTCGGCGCTGCGGCTGCTGCTGGTGCAGGAAGACGTTGCCGACACGATCATCAAGATGCTCGACGGCGCGATGGACCTGCTCGTGCTCGGCGATCCCGCCGATCCCAGGACCGATGTCGGTCCGGTGATCGACCAGGCCGCCTACGACAAATTGATGGCCTATCGTGAGACCATGAAGGCGCGCATCGTCAAGACGCTCGATCCGCCCGCGCATGGCCTGTTCGTGCCGCCGACGCTGATCCGCCTCGATCGGGTCGAGGACCTGACCGCCGAATGGTTCGGCCCGATCCTCCACGTCGCGACCTGGCAGGCGGGCAAGCTTGCCGAGACGGTCCAGCGGGTCAACGCCAAGGGTTATGGCCTCACCATGGGCCTGCACAGCCGCATCGCGCGCGCCGGCGAAGTGATGGAAGCCGAAGCGCGGGTCGGCAATCTCTACGTCAACCGCAGCATGATCGGCGCGGTGGTCGGCTCGCAACCGTTCGGCGGCGAAGGCCTGTCGGGCACCGGACCCAAGGCCGGTGGGCCGCACTACCTCTACCGCTTCACCGCCGAGCGCGCCGTTTCAACCGACACCACCTCGGCTGGCGGCAATGCCACCCTGCTCAGCCTGGACGAGGGGGGAATCTAGCTAGACGTGCTCCTGCGAAAGCGGGAGCCTGGGCCGAATATGATTTCTTGAAGCGACCCATTTCCAAGCTCGTCATCCCCGCGAAAGCGGGGACCCATCTCGGAGAGAAGTCGCGCGCACCACGGCTGTTTGGCAGGCTGGCGCGAGCAGGAGATGGGTTCCCGCTTTCGCGGGGATGACGACAGGAATATGGGCCTTCAACCTCGACTCCTGCTTCCGCAGGAGCACGGTAAACTCAGCTATTGCCGCCCTGGTCGGCCACCGAGCGGTCGCCTGACGAGGGCGGCGGCGCGATCGTGTCGTCGTCCTTCTTCGGCCGCCGCTTCTTGAGCTGGATCATCCCCGCCTCTTCGGCGGTCAGTGCGGTCTGGGTCGGATAAGCGAGCGCGATGCCTTCCTCGTCGAACCGCTTGATGATCGACAGCCCGATCGAATGGCGCGCATCGTACATGTCCTGGAACACCGCGCTGGTCGAATCGAACTCCAGGTCGAAATCGTAGCTCTGCGTGCCAAAGGTGGTGAACCCGGCGCGGACGAACTTCTGGCCATGATCCTCGACGATGTCCTTGAGCAGGTGCGGCAATTGCTCGAGCATTTCGATCGGCGTTGTTTTGACGATCCCGAGCGTGAAGATCACGCGGCGATAGTCGCGGCGTGAATTGTTGATGATCTCGAAATCGAGCAGTTTCTTGTTGCCGATGATTCGCTCTTCGCCGTTGGCGCCGCGGATCCGCGTCGATCGCATGCCGATATATTCGACCGTGCCGGCCGACTTGTCATAGGTGATCGCGTCGCCGCGCCGGAACGGGCGGTCGAAGATGATCGCGATCGCCGCGAACAGATCGGCAAAGATGCTCTGCGCGGCAAGGCCGATCGCGATGCCGCCGACGCCCAGGCCGGCGATCAGGCCGCTGACGTTCACGCCCAGGTTGCCGAGCACCATGATCAGCGCGATCGCGAACAAGGCGAAGGTGACGAACAGGCGGATCAGGCCCATCGCGTTGGCCAGTGTCTCGCCATGGTCTTCGCTCGCCGCGGTGCGGTGCTCGATCGCGCCCAGGATGATCTCGCGCGCCCAGATCGCGGCCTGGAACACCGCGCCGACGGTGAACAGGAATCTGATCGCGGCGACCAATGTCTCGGGCGGGTGCGATGCCGCCGCGCCGGCGACGACGAGCCGGGCAGCCAGCATCGCCATGAAGAAATTGCCGGTCCTGGAGGCGGCGCGGCTGAACACCGTATACCAGCCCTTGCCGGTCGGATCGCGCCGGCTCAGTCGGCCGCCGAGCGATTTGGCGAAATGCAGCACCAGGAAGATCAGGATGCCGATGCCGACCGCGATCAGCGCCTCGACCCAATTGCCGATCAGCCAGTCGAACGTCTGATGATAAAGCTTGCCGACATGCGACGGCAGCTCGCCGATCGGGGGCGCCGCCGTCTTGGGCGCGGTGCTGTTACTCATGCCGTCATCCCTCAGGCTGCCTTGCGGGCGGGACCGGTCGCGCCTTCCAGGAAGGCGACCGGATCACGCTCATATGGGTCGAGATAGCGGGTCGCGCGCGGCAGATCGAGATGCTTGCGGCAGTCCGTCAGCTCGATCGACGCGGGATGATGTCCGGGCGTTGGAGCATGAACTGGCGAAGGCGAGATCAAAATTCCTCCCCGGTACGGGGGGGCGCCGCCGAAGGCGGTGGTGGAGGGGCTCCTCTATGACGGCACATCCGATGGGAGGGGCCCCTCCACCAAGCCGCTGCGCGTCTTGGTCGCCCTCCCCATGCCGGGGAGGAATTTCAGATTATTCGCCCATTTCTGCGCTGGCCGCTCGACTAGGTGGTAGAGCGCGACCGAACTGGCCAGCACCATCGCCAGATAGAGCGCGATCAGTACCGGGGGCACCGCATGCGCGTCGCTGACGAAGGCGAGCTTGAACACGACGAACAGCATGAAGTGCGACAGATAGGTCGCGTAGCTGATCTCCCCCAGATAGTGGAGCGGTGCCCAGTCGAGCGGGTTGCCGCGCATCCCCGAGGTCAGCGCGAGGCCGAGCAGCAATGCGGCGAACGCGAACGGGACGGCGAGCTGTTCGGGCACGCCCGCAGCCCAGCCGGCCAACATCGTCTCGGCAACAGCGAAAGCGAGAGTCGCGGGCAGGGCAGGAACCGCCCGCCAGCGCAACCAGAGTGCGCAGAGCGCGCTGCCCGCCGCGAATTCGGTCAGGCAGCGGATCACGCCATAATGCGCGATGTCATGGCCCAACGTCGGCAGATGCGCGGTCGCCGCCGCGAGAATGACGAGGAACGACGCCGCCGCTGTCGCTACCAACCAACTCGGCAGCGCGCGCCAGTCGATCGCCCAGACCAGCAGTGGAAACAGCAGATAGGCCGCGAGCTCGCAGCTGATCGACCAGGCCGGATCGTTCCAGGTCAGCGCGTCGGTGAATCCCCAATTCTGCAGCAGGAAGATATGCAGCGGCAATTCGCGGAAAGGGAATTCGGCCGGGTCGTGGCGTCCGGTGACGGCCAGCGCCAGCGCGAGCAGCACCGCGCCGCCGAGCACGACGAGATGCAGCGGCCAGATCCGCGCGACGCGCTTGTGCAGGAATGCCGGCACGCCGCGCCAGCCCTCGGCGCGGAGGCGGTCACCCCAGCTCAGCCAGATCACGAAGCCGGACAGCAGGAAAAAGAAATCGACCGCCAGATAGCCCTTGGCGAAGATGTGCAGCCAGGCCTGAGGCAGCCCGTCGATCGTCAGTCGGATATGATAAAGCACCACCATCCACGCGGCCAGGCCGCGCACGCTGGTCAACGCGCGAAGCTCGGGCCGGGTCATGCCAGTGCGGGGTTGGGCGGCGCGTCGGCCGCCGGCCTGGCGCGCTTCATCGGGCGGAAGCTTTCCTCGGCGCGCTTGCGCTTGAGATAGGTGTCGAGCCCGATCTGCGCGCCGATCAGCATGAAGATGAACGGCTGGAACGCGATCGCGACGAAGCAGGCGCCGAGCATGTAGAGCAATTGGCCCGATTGCAGCGCGCCCGCGAGCGGCGCGACCCAGGCATAATCCCCGCCCGCTTTCTTGTAGCGCTGGCGGATCACTTCCATCCGGATCAGCCCGCCCAGGCTGATGAACATCCACATGATCAGCCCGGGCCAGCCCTGTTCGCCGAGCATCTCGAAATAGGCCGAGTGATAGGCGCGCGCGCGGTCGACGGTCAGCGTGGTATCGAGCTTGGCATTGCCGGCGGTACCGTCCGATTTCACGATGTCGTAGCGGATCTGGTTCTGGCGGTACATTTCGAAGCCGCCGCCCATTGGGTGCTGCTTGACATAGTCCCATGTCCATTTCCACACCGCGACGCGCGTCGCGGCGGACTCGTCCTGCTGGTAGGACTGGATCGTGCTCATGCGGTCGGTGAACGCCTTGGGCAGGAACGGCACGGCGATCAGCCCGAGCGTGGCGACCACGCCGAGATAGAGGAACTTGCGCTTCGAATCGCGCAACATCAGCACGCCGAGCAGGCCGATGCACAGCAGCCCGGTGCGCGTCGAGGTGCCGATCGGCATCAGCAGGCACGCGAACACCAGCGCATAGCAGAACAGCTTGCGCTTCCAGTCGTTGGGGAAGATCGTGCCGTATTTCTCGAGCCACAGGATCGCCGGGACGATCGCGATCGCCACGGTCGAGATGGTCGATCCCTCGTACAGCCCCGAATTGTTCTCGACCATCAGGTTCAGCGCGCCATAGCCGCCGCCGCCCGCCAGCGTCTTGATCCCGCCGACGATGATGATCGACGCGGCCGACAGGATCATGAAGGTCAGCAGCGCCTCGAGCCGGAGGCGCGTGCGCAGGGTCAGCGGCAGGAAGGCGGCAAAGGCCAGGCACTTCCAGACCCAATCCCATTTATCGAGTGCTTCGACCGGAAAGTCGGCCTTCATCGTGGTCATCGCGCACCAGACAAGCAGCAGCACGATGACGATTTGGCGCGGGGCGACGCGGCTGTCCTTCTTGTCGTCGATCAGTGCCCAGGATCCGACCGCCAGCGCCACCGCGATCAGCGAGATCGGCACCGAATTGAGCAGCAGATAGGTCAGCCGCTGCGGCGAGACGATGTCGATATAGACATAGCTCAGGATGAACAGAAACGGCCGGCGAAACGCCAGCGCGAAGAACATCCCCAGGAATCCGACAAAGGCGAGATCGTGGATCATCGCCGCTTGATCTTGCCCGGCGGCTCTGGCCGCTCGTCGTCGAGGTCGCGGCGGCGCAACAGGAGGAAGATGGCAAGCATCATCAGGCCATGCGTGATCGCGATCGCGAAATTGTCGATCATGCTACGTCTTCCAGCCCATCCGATGCGCACGCCCTTCGACAAGCTCAGGGCGAACGGGTGTCGGATCGGTCCTACCGCCGCCGGGTTGACGTGCCGTTAAATACTCGCGTGGCATGGAAATAGGCGATGAACATCCTCCATATCCTCGACCACGGTCTGCCGCTGCAGAGCGGCTATACCTTTCGCACCCGCGCCATCCTGAAGGCGCAGATCGCGCGCGGCTGGAAGGTCGCGGCGGTGACCGGGCCGCGCCATGGCGAGGCCAGGGTCAACGCGGAGATGGTCGACGGGCTCGATTTCTACCGCACCGATCCGCCCGCGCCGGCGAAGAGCCCGATCCGCGAATGGCGCGAGATCGCCGCGCTCGCCGATCGCGTGACCGAGGTCGCCCGCCAATTTCAGCCCGACGTGATCCATGCCCATTCGCCGGTGCTCGATGCGGT
>DASVNU010000384.1:0-1859 GCA_036383655.1 Sphingomonas sp.
GCGCTCGACGGCGTCGCGCATGGATTTCTCGGACGGCGCGGCGGCGTCTCTACCGGGATCACGGCGGGGCTCGATCTCGGCCGGCGCGGGCAAGTCGAGATCGGCCCGGACCTTGCCGAGAATCGCCGCCGTGCGGTCGCCGCCGTGCTGCCGGGCGCCGAACTCGTCACGCTCTATCAGGTCCATTCGGCGGACTGCGTGACCTTGTCGACACCATGGGACGATATCGAGCGGCCGCATGCCGACGCCATGGTGACCAACCGCCCGGGTTTCGCGCTCGGCGTGCTGACCGCGGATTGCGCGCCTGTCCTGCTCGCCGATCGCGACGCCGGCGTGGTCGGAGCGGCGCATGCCGGGTGGAAAGGCGCGATCGGCGGCGTCACCGACGCGACGGTCGCCGCGATGGAGAAACTCGGCGCCGATCGCGACCGCATCGTCGCCGCGGTCGGCCCGTGCATCGCGCGCGCCAGCTACGAAGTCGACGAGGCATTCCAGCGTCGCTTCGAAGCCGAGGATCCCGCCAACGAACGCTTCTTCACATCGGGCCGCGCGGGTCACGCCCAGTTCGACCTGGAAGGCTATGTCGCGCATCGCCTCGCCGCCGCGGGCGTGCGGACGGTCGAAATGATGGGGCTCGACACTTATGCCGACATGGATCGTTTCTACAGCTTTCGCCGCGCCACGCATCGCGGCGAGGCTGATTATGGCAGGCAGATTTCGATCATCGGGCTGCAGTCAGCAGGATGAACTAGTTTCTTCTGAAACCACACGGCGCTACAGCGTCGGCCAAAGGAGTAGATGATGTCCAAGAAGCCGACCGAGACCGAAGCCGACCTGACCGGGGTCGAGGCCGTGGTGCCCAAGAAGACCGAGCCGGCGTCGATCGGCGGGCGCAAGCTCAAGCCATCGACGCTGATGATGGGCCATGGCTATGACCCGATGCTGTCCGAAGGATCGCTCAAGCCGCCGATCTTCCTGACCTCGACCTTCGTCTTCCCCAACGCCGCCGCCGGCAAGCGCCATTTCGAAGGCGTCACCGGCAAGCGCCCGGGTGGTGCCGAGGGCCTGGTCTATTCGCGCTTCAACGGCCCCAATCAGGAAATCCTCGAGGATCGGCTGGGCATCTGGGAAGGCGCCGAGGACGCGCTCGCTTTCTCGTCGGGCATGTCGGCGATCGCCACGCTCTTCCTGGCGATGGTCAAGCCGGGCGACACGATCGTCCATTCGGGCCCGCTCTACGCCGCGACCGAGACGCTGATCGCGCGCATCCTCGGCCGGTTCGGCGTGCATTGGCTCGATTTCCCGGCGGGCGCGACGCGCGCCGAGATCGACGCGGTGCTGTCGAAGGCCGCGTCGGGCAACGTCGCCCTGATCTATCTCGAAAGCCCGGCCAACCCGACCAACGCTTTGGTCGACGTGCAGGCGGTGGCCGCCAGCCGCGACGCGATCTTCACCGGCGCCAACAAGCCGCCGATCGCGATCGACAACACCTTCCTGGGACCGCTGTGGCACAAGCCGCTCGAGCACGGCGCCGACATCGTCGTCTATTCGCTGACCAAATATGCCGGCGGCCATTCGGACCTGGTCGCGGGCGGCGTGCTGGGATCGAAGGAGCACATCAACACGATCCGATTGATGCGCAACACGATCGGCACGATCTGCGACCCCAACACCGCCTGGATGCTGCTCAGGAGCCTGGAGACGCTCGAACTGCGCATGAGCCGCGCGGGCGAGAATGCGGTCAAGGTCTGCGAATTCCTGCGCGATCATCCCAAGGTCGAGAAGGTCGGCTATCTCGGCTTCCTCAAGGACGGCAAGGACAAGCGCCAGGCGGACATCTACGAACGCCATTGCTCGGG
>DASVNU010000385.1:0-22174 GCA_036383655.1 Sphingomonas sp.
GTGTCGCTGGTGTCGAACCGGATGTTGATGATGTTGGCGCGGTGCTGGCCGATGATCGTCGACACGGTTCCCAGCGCGCCGGGCTCGTTCTTCAGCGTCACCTCGATCCGCGCGAGCCCGCCTTCGGCCTTGTCGCCCCAGGCGAGGTCGACCCAATCGACATCGTCCGAGGTGGCGAGCACCGGGCAGTCGATGCGGTGGACCTCGATCTCCTGGTCCGGCCGCCGCAGGCCGACGATGCGGTCACCCGGCACCGGATGGCAGCATGTGTCGAGCTTGTAGGCGACGCCGGGGGTCAGCCCGGTGATCGAGATCGCCGCGGATTGCTGTGGCAGCGCGCGCCCGGCATCGGTGCTCGCCGACCCCGGCATAAGCGCTTCCATCAATTCGGCATCGGTGATCCGCCGCCGTGCCACCGCCTCGATCAGCGCGTCCTCGTCGGTGAGCTGGAGCTTCTTGAGCGCGGTCTTGACCGCGTCGACCGACAATGGCGCGGGCAGGCGGTCGACGATCTCGTCATAGAGTTTGCGCCCGAGCGTCAGCGTGTCCCTGCGCTCGATCGCGCGCAGATGGCGCCGGATCGCCGCGCGCGCCTTGCCGGTGATCGCGAAGTTGAGCCAATTGGGCTGAGGCGACTGCGCCTTGGAGCGCAGGATCTGCACCTGGTCGCCATTTTCGATCACCGTACGCAGCGGCACATGCCGACCGTTGATCTTGGCGCCGACCGCCTGGTCGCCGAGATCGGTGTGGACGGCATAAGCGAAGTCGATCGGCGTCGCGCCCTTGGGCAGCTGATGCAGCTCGCCCTTGGGGGTGAAGGCGAAGATGCGATCCTGGTACATCGCCATCCGCGTATGCTCGAGCAGTTCCTCGGGCGTCTCGGCGGTTTCGAGGATTTCGACCAGATCGGTGATCCAGCTATGCTGGCCCTCGCCGCGGACCTTGCCGGTCTTGTACGCCCAATGCGCGGCGAGCCCATATTCGGCCTCGGCGTGCATTTCCTCGGTGCGGATCTGGATTTCGACGCGCGTGTCGCCGGCGTGCATGATCGAGGTGTGGAGCGAGCGATAGCCGTTGCGCTTGGGGGTGGAGATGTAATCCTTGAACCGCCCCGGCACGAACGGCCAGCGGCGATGGATGACGCCCATTGCGCGATAGCAATCCTCCTCGGTCGGCACGATCGCGCGGAACGCCATGACGTCGGACAATTGCTCGAAGCTGATGTGCCGCTCCTGCATCTTCTTCCAGATGCTGTAGGGGTGCTTCTCGCGGCCCGATATGTCGGCGTCGACGCCGTGGCGCGACAGCAGCAGTTTCATCCCCGACCCGATCTTGGCGATGCGGTCGCCGCCTTCCTGCAATTGGTCGAGCCGCTTCTGGATCGATTGATACGCCTCGGGCTCCAGTTGCGCGAAGGCGAGCGTCTGCATCTCCTTCATGAACTCGTACATGCCGATCCGCTCGGCGAGCGGGGCATAGATGTCCATCGTCTCGCGCGCGATGCGCTTGCGCTTGTCCGGATTGGGGATGTGGTGGAGCGTGCGCATGTTGTGCAGCCGGTCGGCGAGCTTGACCAGCAGCACGCGGATGTCGTCGGACATCGCGAGCAGGAACTTGCGGAGGTTCTCGGCGGCGCGCTCGCTTTCGGTCTGCGCCTCGATCTTGCTGAGCTTGGTGACGCCGTCGACCATTCGCGCGACATTGTCGCCGAATAATTTGCGGATCTGTTCGGGCGTGGCGACCGTATCCTCGATCGTGTCATGGAGGATCGCGGTGGCGATCGTCTCATCGTCGAGGTGGAGATCGGTCAGGATGCCCGCGACTTCGATCGGATGGCTGAAATAGGGATCGCCCGATGCCCGCTTCTGCGAGCCATGCGCCTGGAGCGAAAAGACGTACGCGCGGTTGAGCAGGGCCTCATCAGCCTCGGGGTCGTAAGACAGGACCCGATCAACCAGTTCGTACTGACGCAGCATTGCGCCTCCAGATGGGGCCGGAAAGCGCTGCTTTGCAACAAAAATGCGGGCCATGCCGAGCAAGCTCGGCGCGGCCCGCGAGGGGATGTTCCGTCTGAAGACCCGTTACTGGGCCTTGGAATTGCACTTCGACAGCGTGTCGGCGTCGAGCGCCTGGCCACCGACGGTGAACGAGGTGAGCTTGCCAACGCGCTGCGCAACCAGCTGACACAGCACGATATCGCGCTCGGGAGCCTTGGCGGCGGCGAACGCGCCGTCATGGAACTTCCACACGGTGTCGCGGGTGATCAGGCTGGTCTTGGTCGGCGCCTCGACAGGGGTGGCGGTGTAATAACCGGGGCCCTGGGGCTGCGCGAACGCGACGGTGCTGCCGAACAGGGTGACGGCGGCGGCGGCGAGAATCCTGGGGGCAATGCGGGACATGTTTTCCTCCAACGTCCATTGCAACGCACAATAGGTTGCGAATCACTACCTAGTGTATTAGGTTTTCAGTTGCAACTAAAAATCTACATGGCATTTTCATGACGCGGGAAATGGGATACGCTCACATGCAAAGAGAGGAACTATGATGGGCGGACATCTGAGGGAGCCGCTGCGCGATCTCGTCGAATGCAGCCTGCCGGCGGCACTCGAGGCGATGGGCGAGCGCTGGAGCTTCATGATCCTGCGCGCCGCGTTCAACGGCCTGCACCATTTCGAGGAGTTCCAGTCGGAGCTCGGCATCGCGCGCAACATCCTGGCCAACCGCCTGGCGCGGCTGGTCGAGCACGAGATATTGACGCGCGACGCGTTGCCCGAGGATCGCCGCAAGATCCAGTACCGGCTGACCGACAAGGGCATGGCGCTGCTGCCGACGATGGTCGCGCTCCGGCAATGGGGCGAGCGCTGGGAAACCGGCGTGGCGGCGACCCCGGTGCTGGTCGATGCGCGCGACATGCGGCCGATCCGGTCGGTCGAGGTCCTGTCGCATGACGGCCGCGTGCTCACCAAGAGCGACCTGCATTGGGCGCTGCCGGAAGACGTGATCGCCGCGGAAGAACCACTGCAGCAGGCGGCGGAGTAACGGGTTCAGGCCTAATCGAGCCGATTTGAGTCCCTCCCCGGCGAAGGCCGGGGCCCAGTTTCGATGACGTGGAGGTGGCGTCCCGCTGATGTGAATGCGTCGCAGCTGGGCCCCAGCCTTCGCCGGGGAGGCGTTTTCAATTCTGCCGGCTCTGCCGCTATCCCAACTTTTCGATGAAGTTCCGAACGACACCCGGAATCGGCACCGGCTGTCCGGTCGGCAGATGGACGTTGACCGTCACCAGCCGCACGATCGAATGCAGTTCGCCGGTCGCGGCATGACATAATTCGAACATCTGTGTCATGCTGGTCGATCCCAGCCGCTCGATCCGGGCAAAAGCGTGGATCACGTCGCCGTAGAAAAACGGCTTGAGGAACTCGACCTCGGCATGGCGAACGTG
This sequence comes from Sphingomonas sp., assembly GCA_036383655.1. Lineage (GTDB taxonomy): Bacteria > Pseudomonadota > Alphaproteobacteria > Sphingomonadales > Sphingomonadaceae > Sphingomonas. Next base: position 3,440 of record DASVNU010000385.1, read on the forward strand.
GAATTCGGTTTCGGTCCAGGTCGTGCCGAGCGCCGCGGCGATGCCCGTCCATTCCCAGAATTCGGTCCCCGCGACATCGGCATATTCGAGGTAGCGCGAGTTGAAGACGACCTTTTGCCCGTCGATCTCCGCATAACGGACCTTGATCGGGGTGAAGAAAGCGAAGCCGGGGCGTGTCATGCCTCGGCCTTATCGCCTGCTTCACGCGACCGCCACCTCCGTACGGTCGCGCCCGTTCGCCTTGGCCGCTTTCCCAACTACGATGACGTAGCGCAATTGCTCGCAACAGATAGCTGCAATGTCGGACGAAGCAGGCGTCGTCGCCTGCTATTCACCCTTGCCGGCAAGGGCCGCGCACGGCGAGCGCGACAGGGCTCGATCGTTCCCTTGACTCATAACTCTACATATGTTGTATTGATGACATGGCTAACAATCGTCGCCCTTCCAAACAGATGCTCAGGCTCCTCGATGCGCTGTCGGTGACGCCTGGCGAGTGGCGCCATGGCTACGATATCATGAAGGAAACCGGACTCTTGTCCGGCACGCTCTACCCATTGCTGATGCGCATGACGGACCAGGGGCTGGTCGAGGCGGAATGGCGTGAGCCGGCGCAACCCGGCAGGCCCGCGCGCCACGCCTATCGGCTGACGGCGCAGGGCCTCGCGCTCGCGCGGGCAACAGCCGGGGAGCGGGGCTTGTCCGGATTCAAGGAGATGCCGGTATGACGGCGAAACTTGCTTGTGCCGTGATGAGGCTGGCGGAAGCGTGCCTTGGCGATCATCGCCGCGACTGGGCACTGGCGATGCGGAGCGAATTCGCCGTCGCCATCGACGATGGCAGGCCGCTCGGCTTTGCGCTTGGTTGCCTGATGGGCGCGGTGCGCGACATGCCGAAGCATGCCGAGGGTCGGTTTACGCTGACCAGCCATGCCGTTGCGCTGGGCCTCTTCCCGATCGCCGCGCTGTTGATTGTGGGTACGGCTTCGGGCTTTCCCTTTTTGCCGTCGGGGCATGCCGGGCTATCCGGCTGGCTCGCCGGCAGTGGCGAACCCGCGTCGTTGCTGACGCCCTGGAACCGCAATTTTGCCCCGGCGTTGGCGGTGCTGATCTGGGGGCTCGTCGCCGGGCATCTGCTGATGCCCTGGTTCATCGTGGAGCGGAACTGGACCCGCGTCGGCACCTTGGCCCGCGTCAACGGCGCGGCCACGGTCACGCTCCTCCTGTTCACCACCGTCCTGTTTCTCGACATGGCCTTCATGGTGCTGCCGCTGGCCGCGCTTGCCGTCGAACTCCTGGCAGTCTGGCAACTTTACCGATGGCAGACGGATCTTTTCGTCGGCGCGCCGCCGGGGATGTCCGGCACCTAATCTTCGTAAATTGTTTTGCAGCGTGGGATCGAGTTCGGGCCGCCAGTCGCCCGGCAATGGATACGCGCGCCTTTTCTTCGACGCAGTGTGAAAGGAGACGGAAGATGAAAATGCCTCTCGCGATGACGATGCTCGTCCTGGCATCGGCCCCGGCCATGTCGGCCCCGGCGCCGCAACCGGCGGCGTCACCATTTCTCGGCCAATGGAGACTCGATACGCAATCGATGACGGTTGCGGACGATGCGGGCCCCGCCAGCGTAACGGCCGAATTTGCCGATGTCGGCGCGGGCACCTGGAACACGACCTATGTGATCACCGCGAAAGACGGCAGCGTACGGCGCATGACCTCGCGCGAACGGCTCGACGGCAAGGCCGTCCCGGTCGCCGGCGATCAGACCGTCGCCGACAGCGTTGCGATGACCAGCCCGCAGCCCGGCGTATTGGTGATGGGATTGACCAAAGGCGGTAATCTCGGGTCGGTGCGGACCTATACAATGTCGGCGAACGGTAGCGAAATGATCGAGAGCGCGACCGTCGTCGGTGAGGACGGCAAGCCCGTGGTTCGCCGCTTCCGCTGGGTGCGATAAGGTAGGAGGGCAGCTTGCGGAGGAAAAAGCGTGCTGGCGACGAAACGTCGCCGCCCCGCGCCTCACTCTCGCAAGCTGCTTTCCGTTCGCTCCGACCTTCGCCGGTGGCAAAGGGCTTCGATCAGGGCAGCGAACCTTCACAATTGGCGCGCGTAGCCGACCCACAGGTCGTCAGAACAGCAGCCGCACCCCGACGATCGCCAGCACCACCGCTAGGATCGGGCCCAGCACGCGGTCCGACACGCGGCTGGCGATCAGGCTGCCGACGATGATCCCCGGGATCGACCCGATCAGCAGCGACACCAACAGTGCGCCGTCGACTGATCCCAGCATCCAATGGCCGATGCCGCCGAGCAAGGTGAGCGGCACGGCATGCGCGATGTCCGACCCGACCAGCCGGTTGACCGGCAATTTGGGGTAGAGGATCAGCAACGCGGTCATCCCCAGCGCGCCCGCTCCGACCGAGGTGAGCGAGACCAGGACGCCCAGCACGGCGCCGAGCAGGATGGTGATGCCGGTCAGCCGCGGCTCGGTCATGCTACCCAGTCGCGGTGCGAGGAACGCGACGATGCGCGCGCGCAGGATCGTCGCGGCGGCCGACAGCACCAACGTCACGCCCAGGATCACCGACATCACGTGGCCGGTATTGGTCGATGCCGGCCCGGCCTGGCTCAGTATCAACAGCGTCAGGATGGTTGCCGGCACGCTGCCCGCGGCGAGCCGCAGCACGACTTTCCAGTCGACCGTGCCGCGCCAGCCATGAACGGTGGTCCCGACCGTCTTGGTCGCCGAGGCGTAGAGCAGGTCGGTGCCGACCGCGGTGGTCGGATGGAACCCGAACACCAGCACCAGCAACGGCGTCATCAGCGATCCGCCGCCGACCCCGGTCAGCCCGACGACCAGCCCGACCAGCACGCCGGCGAGCGAATAGAGCAGGTTGATCGTCATTGCCCGGTACGCGGCGTCACGAGATTTGGCCGGCGTGCGCCGCCGCGGCTACCGGGCAGAGCGAGGATGGAAGAACGGGTTGCGCCCGTTCAGCCACTATTGCTCGCCGGGGTGTTGACCCCCATCGACTGCAGGTACCGTCGTACGTTGCGCGCCGCCTGGCGGAGCCTCTGCTCGTTCTCGACCATCGCAATGCGCACGAACCCTTCCCCATTTTCGCCATATCCCACCCCTGGCGCGACCGCGACCTTGGCGTGAGTCAGCAATTGTTTGGAGAACTCAAGGCTACCTAAGTGCATCAGCGCCGGCGGCAGCGGCGCCCAGGCGAACATGCTCGCCGCCGGGCTGGGAATATCCCAGCCGGCACGACCGAAACTTTCGACCAGCACATCGCGGCGCTTGTGATAGAGCTGGCGGTTCTTCTCGACGATGTCCTGCGGCCCGTTGAGCGCGGCGCAGGCGGCCGCCTGGATCGGGGTGAAGGCGCCATAATCGAGATACGACTTCACCCGCGTCATCGCCGCGATCAGTTTCCTGTTGCCGACCGCGAAGCCCATTCGCCAGCCGGCCATCGAATAGGTCTTGCTGAGGCTGGTGAACTCGATCGCGATGTCCTTGGCGCCCTTGACCTGCAGGATCGACACGGTCGGCTTGCCGTCGAAATAGAGCTCCGAATAAGCCAGGTCGGACACGATCCAGACTTGATTCTCCTTCGCCCAGGCGACGAGGCGCTCGTAGAACGCCAGGTCGACCGTCTCGGCGGTCGGGTTGGACGGGTAATTGACCACCAGGATCGACGGGCGCGGCACGGTGAACGCGATCGCGCGTTCCAGGCTCTCGAAATAATGCTCGTCGGGTGTGGTCGGCACCGCGCGGATCGTCGCCCCGGCGATGATGAAGCCGAACGTATGGATCGGGTAGCTCGGATTGGGCGCGAGCACGACGTCGCCCGGCGCGGTAATCGCGGTCGCCAGGCTGGCGAGTCCTTCCTTCGATCCCATCGTCACCACGACTTCGGTCTCGGGATCGAGATCGACCCCGAAGCGGCGGCCATAATAATTGGCCTGGGCGCGGCGCAGCCCGGGAATGCCCTTGGACTGCGAATAGCCGTGCGCGTCGGGCTTCATCGCCACTTCGCAGAGCTTGTCGATGACATGCTGGGGCGGGGGCAGATCGGGGTTGCCCATGCCGAGGTCGATAATGTCCTCGCCTGCCGCACGCGCTGCTGCCCGCATGCCGTTGACCTCGGCGATGACGTAAGGCGGCAGACGTTTGATGCGGTAGAAATCGTCGGACATTCAAAACTCCTTTCGCCCCTTCCTTAGGCCATAAGCGGTACTCGGCGAAACCGCGTTGTTCCGGATGCGGCGATCCGTGCCGAAAAGCGGAGACAAAAGCGGGGTTGCCGCGTTCGCTGTGGGGCAACCGGTGGAGAAACAACATGATTGCCCTGATGCTCGCCGCAGCCGCAACGGCCGCCAGCGATGCTCCGCGCTGTCGCGGGGTCGCGCTGGACGCGGCGGTCACCCATTATGCCGAGGTCGCACGGGCGATGGATCCACGGCGTACCGCGCAACTCTATGCTTCCGACGGGGTGCTGATCGGGCCCGGGGCCGAGCCGGTCACCGGCCCCAGGGAGATCGAGGCGTTCCTGGCCGGGGCCGGCGGCTACAAGCTCGGCGAGCAGATCATGGTGGTCGACACCAGCGAGCGCAGCGCCACCGGCTGGCGCACGGCCGGCGAATTCCGGCTGCGCGGCAACGACCCAAAGAATGAGGCGTTCACCGTCCCGGGGCGCTTCCGTGCGGACTGGCGCTGCCTTAAAGGGGGATGGCGCGTCCAGCGCATGCAGACCTTCGCCGGGGGACAATGACGATGGCCAACCAGACCGACGCACCCAGCCTCCAGGATATGCAGCATTGGACCTGGGTGATGGGCCGCGCGCAGCAGATGATGCTGGAGGCGGGGCTGGGCGCGGGCGTGCCGGTGATCCCGGGGTTCAACGACCCGGCGACCCTGGCGCGGGTCGGCGACTTCTGGTCGGACAGCCTGAAATTGTGGCAACGCTTCCTCGATCCCGCGGCCGCGGCTGGTGAGGCGGCGGTGGCCACGAAGGACAAGCGCTTCAAGTCCGAAGCTTGGCAGAATCCGGTGTTCGACTGGATTCGCCAATCCTATCTGATGATCGCCGACCAGATGCTGAAGCAGGTCGACGCGCTCGAGGGTCTCGACCCGAAGCAGCGCGAGCAGTTCCGCTTCGCGACACAGGGGTTCATCGACGCGATGAGCCCGAGCAATTTCGCCTTCACCAACCCCGACGTGATCCAGAAGACGATCGAGACGCGCGGCGAGAATTTGCTCAAGGGCCTCTCCAACATGCTCAACGACCTGACCAAGGGGCAGTTGACGCATACTGACACCGACGCGTTCGAGGTCGGGCGCAATCTCGCTACCACGCCGGGCAAGGTGATCTATCGCAGCCCGTTGTTCGAGTTGATCCATTATACGCCGACCACCGAGAATGTGCTGGCGACGCCGCTGGTGATCTTTCCGCCCTGGATCAACCGCTTCTACATTCTCGATCTCACGCCCGAGAAGAGCTTCATCCGCTGGGCGGTCGACCAGGGGCTGTCGGTGTTCATGGTGTCGTGGAAGTCGGCCGACGCCAGCCTGATCGACGTTACCTGGGACGATTACGTGCTGGCCCAGATCGAGGCGATCGACGCGATCCGCGACCAGCTCGATGTCGAGGCGGTGCACGCGATCGGCTATTGCGTCGCCGGCACCACGCTCGCCGCGACGCTCGCCTATCTGACTGCGAGGAAAGAGGCGGACAAGGTCAGGACCGCGACCTTCTTCACCGCGCAGGTCGATTTCGCCGATGCCGGCGACCTGCTCAATTTCGTCGATGACGGCCAGCTCGACATGATCAAGCAATTGTCGCCCGACGGCTATCTCGACGGGCGCTACATGGCGCTGACGTTCAACCTGCTGCGCGGGCGCGATCTGATCTGGAATTACGTCGCCAACAATTATTTGATGGGCCAGGATTATGCGCCGTTCGACCTGCTCCACTGGAACGGTGACACCACCAACCTGCCGGCCAAATGGCATCTGTCGTATCTGACCGATCTCTATCGCGACAATCTGCTGGTGCGGCCAGGCGCGCTGGCGATCGCGGGCACGCCGATCGATCTGGCGAAGGTCAAGACGCCGAGCTACATCCAGGCGGGGCGCGAGGATCATATCGCGCCGGCCGAGAGCGTGTGGAAGATCACGCATCTGTTCGCCGGCCCGCTCAAGTTCGTGCTGGCCGGATCGGGCCACATCGCCGGCGTGGTCAACCCGCCGGCCGCGGGTAAATATCAATATTGGACCAACGCCAAACCCGCCGCGACTCTGGCGGACTTCGTCGCCGGGGCGACCGAAACCAAGGGCAGCTGGTGGCCCGACTGGATTGAATGGATCCGCAATCGCGACGCCAAGGAAGTGGCGGTCAACGGCGCGCGCATGCCTGGCAAGGGCAAGAAACGCACGGCGATAACCGATGCCCCGGGCGACTATGTCCGCGAGCGCTAAGTTACCGTTTCAAGACCGTTGTTACGCTTATGTTGCGCTGCACAAAAATCACTTGACCTTTGTCCGCCAGGCACTATTTTGTGCACTGCAGCAATGATGCGGCGGAGGATGTGATGGCGAGCAAGACCCCCGAGACCAAGGCAGCGAAACCCGCGGCCAAGGCGCCGGTGAAGCGCACGCCGGTCAAATCCACGAAGCCGGCTTCGGTTCCCGTCGAAGCGAAGCCCGTACCGGCCCCCGCGCCAATCGTTGCCGACACCCCTGCCATAGAGCAGCCGGCGGCGCCCGTCCTTCAGACCGCGCCCGTCGAGACCCCCGCAGTCGAGACCCCAATAGTCGAAAAAAACGCCGAACAAGTGACCGAAACCGTCGCCGCAGCCGCCCAAGAGGCGCCGGCCACCATCGAGAAGGAAGTTATCAAGATGAACGACACCATCAAGGAAGCCGCCGACAAGGGCCAAGCCTATTTCGCGGAATTCAGCGCCAAGGCGAAGGCCGCGGCCGAAAAGAGCGCCAAGGCGTTCGAGGACATCAACGAGTTCGGCAAGGGTAACGTCGAAGCGCTCGTCGAATCGGGCAAGATCGCTGCCAAGGGCTTCGAGACGCTCGGCCAGGATTATGCCGATTACGCTCGCAAGCAGTTCGAAGGCACCACCGCCGCGCTGAAGGGCTTCGCCGCCGTCAAGTCGCCGACCGAGTTCTTCAAGCTGCAGGCGGACTTCGTCCGTGGCCAGTTCGACTCGTTCGTCGCCGAGAGCTCGAAGAACACCGAAGCGATGATCAAGCTGGCCGGCGATGTCGCCAAGCCGATCTCGAACCGCGTCGCGATCGCCGCCGAGAAGATCAAGGTCGCCGCGTAAGCGCACCTTCACCTTCGGGTGAGACATTGAAAGGGCGGTCGCCATCCGGCGGCCGCCCTTTTCGTGTGCGGCGAAGGGCCGTCGCCGGCTGACATTCGCAACGGGCGGCGCTAGGGAAAATATCCCGCCGGGCCTCCAGGATCAGTGCATGCCGTCTATTGATTTCGCCGCCTTTTCGTCGCGTGCCCTGGTCGATGCCACGATCCCTGAACTGCCGAACCATTATCGCGGCAAGGTGCGTGACAATTACGATTTGGCCGACGGGCGCCGGATCATCATCGCCAGCGATCGGCTGAGCGCGTTCGATCGCATTCTCTGCGCGATTCCGTTCAAGGGTGAGGTGCTGACCCAGACGGCGCGTTTCTGGTTCGAGCAGACAGCCGATATCTGCGCCAATCATGTTCTCGACTATCCCGATCCCAATGTCCTGATCGGCCGCCGGCTCGATATCCTGCCGGTCGAAATCGTGGTGCGCGGCTATTTGGCGGGAACGACCGGTACCTCGATCCTGACTCTCTACAAAAAGGGTCAGCGCTCGATGTATGGCATGACCCTGCCCGACGGACTGCGCGATAATGCCAAGCTCGCCGAGCCCATCATTACACCGACCAGCAAGGAGTTCGACGGCGGGCATGACGAACCGCTGACGCCCGCGGAAATCCTGGCGCGCAAGCTGCTGACGACGGCGCAATGGGACGAGCTGAGCGCGACCGCGTTGGCCTTGTTCGCGCGTGGGCAGAAGATTGCGGAGGAGCGGGGACTGATCCTTGCCGACACCAAATACGAATTTGGCGTTGCGCCCGACGGCGCGATTGTCCTGGCGGACGAGATACACACGCCCGACAGCAGTCGTTATTGGCGGCAGGCCAGCTACCAGTCGCGTTTCGAGGCCGGGGAGCGGCCCGACAGTTTCGACAAGGACTTCGTGCGTTCGTGGGTGACGACGCAGTGCGATCCCTACCAGGAACCGATACCCGAAATACCGCCAAAGCTGATCGCGGGCACTGCCGCCGTCTATGCCGAAGCGTTCGAAACGATCACCGGCCGTTCGTTCGAGCCCGATCTCAGCGGTGGAACGGTATTGGAGCGGATCCGCAAAAGACTGACGCCGTTCTTTGAGGTTTGCTGAGCGCCCATCGCCAACTCAATTTGCCGATGAAGCCCGGCGGTGCCGACCAGGGCAAGTCGATGCCCGGGTCGCCGGCGCTCACAGCAAGCCGGCCCTGGCGCGCATGCCGAGATAGCGCGCGCTGGGTTTGGGGGTGCGTCGGAACGTCTTGCGGTCGACCGCGACCAGGCCGAATTTCCTGGCATAGCCCGATACCCACTCGAAATTGTCGAGCAGCGACCAATAGATATAGCCCTTCACGTCGATCCCCTCGTCGATGCATTTGCCGACCTCGGCCAGGGTGGCGTCGATGAACTTGACACGGATCGCGTCGTCGGTCGCGGCGATGCCGGTTTCGGTCAGATAGATCGGGCGGCCGATATGCTCGGCGGCGTAGCGCAAGGTCGCGCCGATCGCGTGCGGGTAATTCTCATAGCCCATGTCGGTGAGCGGCACGCCCGGTTCGGGCGGCATCAGCCCCTTGTCGCCGATCCGCAGCCGCGAATAGGTCTGGACGCCGACGAAATCGGACGCGCGCGCGGCCTCGATCCAGCCGCCGTAGATGGTCTGTTCAGCTTCTTTGGCGCGGTTGTTCGGGCCGACACCCTGGATTTCCTGCATCGACAGCGTCACCCCGACCGGGAAGTCGCCCGGCCCGGCCTTGATCGCGGCATAGCCCTTGGCGTGCGCGTCGAGCATCACCGCGCTGATCTTGTCGGGATTGCCGAACAGCATCGACGAGAAAGCGGGGGAGGCGGTGCGCCGCGCCGCTTCGGCGACCATCGCACGGGCATTGGCCGCCGCCGCATCGCTCGCGAACCGCGGCAGGACCTTGCGCAACAGCACGATATTGGCCTCGTTGAAGGTCGAGGCCATGCCGATCAGGGGTCCGAGCCGCTCGGTGACGCGGCCGCAAAAACGCGCGAACAGATCGGCGCCGTCGGCGACCTCGAACCCGCCGCGCATCGCGAACCACAAGGGCACGGTGAAGTGATTGTAGGTGACGATCGGCAGCAATTTGCGGGCATGGCACGCCTCGAGCACACGCGCATAGTGATCGAGCGCGGCGTTGGAGAACATATTCTCGGCGGGTTCGATCCGCGCCCATTCGATCCCGAAGCGATAGCAATTGAGCCCCATCGACCGGGCGATGTCGAGGTCTTCCTCGTAGCGATGATAGCTGTCGCAGGCGTCGCCGGATGGGTCCTTGAAGGCGGTCGGCGTGATCGTCTCGAGCAGCCAGCTATCCGAATTGGTGTTGCCGCCTTCGCTTTGATGCGCGGAGATCGCGGTGCCCCAGAGGAAGCCCTTGGGCGCGTGGCTACGGACCGGGACGACCGCACCGGCGGGGACCGCAGCGCTCGCCGCGATCAGTCCGGCGGCACCGGCGACGAGTTGGCGTCGCGTCGGACGTGGTTGATCGGTGGCCATGACCTGCGGTCCCAATATGCGAGTGTGCTTATGGAGCGGGCGTCGCCGCCCATTTCTTGATCGAGTCCGCCATCGTGATCGCTTTGACCCGCTCCTGGACCGGCTGGAGCTTGGCGGCGTGCGTCTTGGCGCCGATCACGAGATAATCGGTCGGCGCCGATGTCACGGCGGGCCAGCGCGGCGCGCCGCCGCCATTGGGATCGCCGGTCCGCGCGAAGCGGACCCAATAATCGCCCATCAGCCGCGACACGCGTTCATCGTCGGCGTCCCAGCGATGATCGGCGGGCTTGTTGCCGAACAGATATTCCAACTCGCCGCCATGCTCGGTGCCTTTCGATCCGGCGCGGGCATCGACCGGTACCATGTCGAAATAGAAGCCATAGGCCCTGGCCCCCGCCGCAGCGTGCCGGTCGGCGAGCCAGAGCGACGGCAGCACCGACAAGGCGTCCTCTGCCAGGTCGAGCGGGGCATTGGCGGCGTTGCTTCCCGGCAGCGCGGCATAGTCCGTGACCAGCTCGGCATAGGCACTGCCCAGCAAGGGCTTGGCGAGCGCTGCGTTGTTGCCGATCAGACTGCCTTCGTTCGAATTGGCGCCGACGATCATCGGGATCTTCATCTCCTCCTTGCGGTAGAAAGGATCGCCCGGGCTGCGCACCACGACCTTGCCGTCGATGAAGGGGAAAGCGCGGCCCTTGTTGACGACGTCGGCAAGCGGGATCGCGCGCAATTGCGCCGGTGTCGCGTCCTTGAGACCGAGGCTTTCGGCCCAGCTCTGGCCGACCATCTCGGCGTTCAGCGCGCCGCCGCGAATCGGGAAGAGCGCGTTGCCGCCCGCGCCCGATTCGGAGATCGCCTTGTGGAACAATCCCCGCGATGTCGGCGAGGCCATCAGCAGCTGGACTGTTCCCGCGCCGGCGGATTCGCCGAACAGGGTGACGTTGCCGGCATCGCCGCCGAGCTTGGCGATATTGCGCTTCACCCATTCGAGGGCGGCGACCTGGTCCATGATGCCGTAATTGCCGAGCCGTGCATTGGGGGCCTCGCGCGTCAGTGCCGGGTGCGCGAAGAAGCCGAGCCGGCCGAGCCGGTAATTGACCGTGACCAGCACCACGCCGCGCGAGGCGAGCGCCGCGCCGTCATAGAGCGGGACGCCCGCGGCGCCATAAGTGAAGCCACCGCCGTGCAGGAACACCATGACGGGGTATCTGCCCGGCTTTTTCGGCCGCCAGACATTGAGGAACAAACAATCCTCGCTCTGCCGCCCGACCTGCGCCCAGGGCTCTTTATGCTCGGGCCCTTGCGGGCACGCCGCACCGAACGCCCGCGCGTCGCGCCTGCCCTTCCAGGCGATCGCCGCCTGGGGCGCTTTCCAACGCAGCGGACCGACCGGCGGCGCGGCATAGGGAATGCCGCGGAAGACGAGCAGGGTTCCTTCGCTGGTGCCGGCAAGGGCGCCGGTATCGACGGTTGCGATGGGCGCGGCGGCCGCGCGAGGCTGGGCGGCGGCTGCCGGCACCAGCAAGCCCATCAGCATGGCCGCGAGCAGGTATCGCATGCCCATCATTCCTACTCCCGTTGCGTGGAATCGTCGGCTGGGTCCGCGATCCATCGACCGGCATAAAGATATTAATTCATTCATTAGTCAATGAGTAAGTGACGAATTGTCCGCAGCCGGCGTCGCCTTTTCGCTGGCCGACGACGAAAAGCACTTAACGTGTGCCGCACCCTCTTGCCCCCGCGCGCCGGAATGCCATATTTTGCCGTCTGATATGCAGAACCCCGACATCATGATGGCCAACGATCCCGATGGGGTCGGCAATGGCACCGACGGTGACAATGACACCGGCGTCGGGCTCGCCACGCGCACGCGCACCAAGACCAAGCAGCCGACGCCGTATCGCGTGCTGATGCTCAACGACGATTACACCCCGATGGAATTCGTCGTGCTCTGCCTGCAGCGTTTCTTCCGCATGACTACCGAGGAAGCGACTCGGGTGATGTTCCACGTCCATCAAAAGGGCGTCGGGGTGTGCGGCGTGTTCAGCTATGAAGTCGCCGAGACCAAGGTCAGCCAGGTGATGGACTTCGCGCGGCAGAACCAGCATCCGCTGCAATGCACGCTCGAAAAGGCCTGAGCGCGCTCCCGTCGAAATCGAAGAATTACGTTAACCATCAATCGTTTCGCTGCGGGACACGGCTGATTCCGAGGGCGCTTCGGTAAGCTTTTCGCGGTAAGGCGCTTCGTGCTCGGACGACGTGCCGGGCAGAGGCGAAGGACACCGCTCGCACGTGATCGATTGGCGTAACTGGACGGTTCGGCAGACTCGCGCTGGGCTTCTCGCGCTGCTGGTCGGCGTGCCGATGCTCGCCGTGTCGGCCAAGGCCACGGTGATCGCTTATTATGCCGCCCAGGCCAAAGCGGAGGCGCCGCCACTGCCGCCGATCGGTTACGAGAGCGAGGACCATTTTCCCGGCGCGGCCTTGTTCTTCGTCGCCGAGGAACAAGCGGCGCCGACCGCGGGCACCACCGGCACCACCGCGCTGCCCGATCTGCCGGTGCCGGCCAATGCCGATCTGACTCCCGATTCCGATGGCACCGTGCGCCCGGCGCAGCCCTTTTCGATGGCCGGCGCCAGCGCGCTCGACAAGGCGCGGGCGCTCGATTGCCTGACGACCGCGATCTATTACGAAGCGGCGTCGGAGAGCGAAGAGGGTCAGCGCGCGGTGGCGCAGGTGATCCTCAACCGCGTGCGCCATCCGGCCTTTCCCGCGACCGTGTGCGGGGTGGTCTATCAGGGATCGGAAAAAAGCACCGGTTGCCAGTTCAGCTATGCCTGCGACGGGTCGATGGCGCGGGTGCCGATGCGATCGGCGATGGACCGCGCGCGGCGCATCGCGCTGGCCGCGCTCGACGGTTATGTGATGCGCCAGGTTGGGCTGGCGACGCATTATCACACCTATGCTGTGACCCCGGCCTGGAACCGCAGCCTGGTGATGACCGATGCGATCGGCATGCATTTCTTCCATCGCTGGAAGGGTTATTGGGGCACCCCCGCGGCGTTCAGCAATCTGCGCTATCGCGGCGGCGAGCCGGTGCCGGGACCGCACGCCAGGATCGTGCCGCCCGCCGATATGCCGCTGCCGTCGACGCAGTTCGCGGCATATACGCCGGGGATGCCGGCACCGGGCGTGCCGGGGCTGGCGGTGCCGCAACCGCCGAGCACCAACATCGCATTGATCCAGCCCAAATATCAGGACACCAGCGTCGCTCGCGCAACGCCGCCGCCGGCCGAGGACAATCTGCCGGGCGCGTCGCAGATCCTCGACCGCTGGAAGGATTCGGGCAAGCCGCTGAAGTAGGCCGGCTGTGCAAACCCACCCCGTCATCCCCGCGTTCGCGGGGGTGACGGCTAAAGGGGGCGGCCCTTACTGCCCTATTTCCCCAGATACTTATCGAACCATGCCACCGTCCGCCGCTGGACGTCGGCGGCGTGTTCGGCGCCGCGGATGCCATGGCCTTCGTCGGGATAGATCACCAGGCTGGTCGGTACGCCCAATTCCTTGAGCGCATGCCAATATTCGATCGACTGGGTCGGCGGCACTTCGATATCGCGCTCGCCGACATAGATGAAGGTCGGGGTCCTGGCCTTCTTGATATAGGTGATCGCCGAGGCCTTCACATAAGGCTCGGGGTCGTCATAGGCGGACTTGCCGAAGAACGGGATCATCCACTGGTCGATGCCGTTGGTGCCGTAATAACTGATCCAGTTGGACAGGCCGGCGCCCGCGACGATCGCCTTGAAGCGGTTGGTCTGGGTGTTGGCCCACATCGCCATGAACCCGCCATAGCTGCCGCCGGTCAGCCCCAGCCGGTTGTCGTCGACCGGTGCCGCTTTCTCGACCGCGTCGATCCCGGCCAGGATGTCGCGCAGGTCGCCGCCGCCGAAGTCGCGGCGGTTGGCCATGGTGAACGCCTCGCCCTGGCCATAGCTGCCGCGCGGATTGGGCAGGAACACGTAATAGCCGGCGCGGACCAGGCTCGGCAGGCCGCCCGTCGACAGGAAATTGGGGACGTTCGCCGCCGCCGGCCCGCCATGGACGACGGTGATCATCGGCGCCTTCGCGGTGGGGTCGGCGCCGATCGGGACGAGCAGCCAGCCCTGGACGTCATAGCCGTCGTTCTTCCAGCTGATGTTGCGCGCCTTGACCAGTGCCGGCTGGCGGTCATTGTCGGTGGTGATCTTGCGCGGATTGCGCACCGGGCCGGCATAGATGGCGGGCGCATGTTCAAAATCCGACACGATCGTCGCGACGGTCGCCCCGTCGGCGCTATACGCGGCGCGCCCGTCGCCCGCGGCGAAGCTCGAGGGTTGCGCCCACAATATGGTCGTGCCCTTGGCGCCCGGCGCCGCGATCTGCATGTCCGGCCCCGCCAGCCGCGTGGAGCGCAAGCCTCCCTTGGTCCAGACCAGCGAGGTGACCGTGGCCTTCTCGTTTTTGGTCGCATCGACCGGCTCACCGCCGGCGAAGGGCACCGTCCAGACGTCGCCACCGACCGAACCGAAATCGCTCATCAGCCCGCCGATATAGGCGACCGTCTTGCCATCGGGCGACACGCGCGGCGCGTTGATCTGGGTCCTGGGCTGCGCGATCGGGCGCACCGCGCCGGTCGTGGCGTCGATCGCATCGAGCGTCGCCACCCACCAATTGTTGTCGCCATTGCCCAAGGCGGTCGTTGCGACGAAGCCGGCGCCATCGGGGGTCCAGCTATATTCGTAGACATAGCGGTTGGCGGGAGAGACCGGCTTGATGTCGGTGGCCGATGCGCCCGCCAGGTCGAACACCGCGATCCGCTGTTCGTCGCTCTTCTCGCCGATTTCGCCGACCAGCCGCACGCCGGGCTGGGTCGCACCCGCTTCCTTGGCGGCGTTGAGCGTCACCAGCAGCGCGATCTTCTTGCCGTCGGGGGAGAAACGCGGGGTCTGGGCGATGCCCTTCACCGTCGCGACGGTGCGCGTGGTCTTGCCGTCGGCCAATGCCAGCGCGACGGTGCCGTTGGCGCGGTCGCGCTGCAGATAGGCAAGCGCGCCGCCGGGGCCGAAGGTCAGGCCCGAATAGGCGCATTGCGGGCAGGGATCGAGCGAGGCCAGGATCCGGCCGTCCCTGACCGACCGCACGACGATCCGGCCATGCGCCGGCTTGGCGGCGTCGCCGTCATTTTCCGTGGTCTCGACGCTCGCGATACGGTCACCCGCCGCGGACAGGGCCAGCCCGGCATAGGAATGAAGCGGCGCCGCGATCGCGGGCGTGGCGGTGGCGACGAGCAGGGCAGCGGCAAGGGCAAGGCGCATCGGCGACTCCATGGGGAGGGGAGGAAGCGATCGATACGCCGCCGGTATCGTTACGGAAAGCCTGACATATCAACGGCAAACTGGCATTGCCTAAAGCCCTCTCCCGCGTGCGGGAGAGGGTTGGGTGAGGGTCTTCTTTCTTCTTCCAGGCGGCAGGAGTTCAAGAAGAAGAAAGAAGACCCTCACCTTCCCACCGCTGCGCGGCGGGCCCCTCCCTCTCCCGTAAACGGGAGAGGGCTAAAAAAGGGGCCGGTTTCCCGGCCCCTCTCGCTTGCGCCCCTCCGCGCAAATTCGGCATTACCAGTGGCGCCGGCCGTCATGCTTGTCGAACCGCACCTTGGCGCTCAGCGCGTCGTAGCGGCGGTTGAGGTCGGTGCGCTCGCGCAGGTCGAGGCGGCCACCCGAGACGCTGTAACGATATTCGAGCCGCTGGATGCCGCGCAGCTCGTTCTGCAGCTTGAACCCTTCGCGGCGATCGAGCGCGCCCGAGCGGATACCCTGGTCGATCCGCATCTGGATCACCTGCGCGCGCTGATTGGCCGGCGCGAACGGCGCGGCGACGGCGGGGAAGGCGGCGGTGGCGAAGCCCAGGCCCAACAGTAGAACGGGAAGCTTTTTCATGTCTCTCACTCCTTACGCGACCGAATGAGCGGTCGAGAGACGGTTTCGGCCCTAACTGTCGCCGATCTGTGCCGAGGAGCGTACGAATGTGTCGCGGATGATCGCGAGTCCGTCAGGTTCGTTCATCTAGGTTAACCGAAGGAATATGGGACCGGGCCGCGCGCATCGGGATCGATATGGATCTCGCTCGCCGCCGGGGGAAAGGCGCGCTGGTCGCAATCGCTGCGCGGGCAGATGCGGCACGACACGCCGATCGGCGTCGCGATATCGTCGGCGCGGATGCCGTCGGCATAGACGAAGTCGGCGGCATGCGCCTCTTCGCAGCCGAGCGTCACCGCATAGCGCCGTGGGCTGCGCGTGAAACTGCCCGACGGCTTGACCAGTCCCTTGGCGATCGAGACGTAGCGCGTGCCGTCGGGGGTTTCGGCGAGCTGGACCGCGATGCGATCGGGAATCGCCACCGCTTCGTGCACGCCCCACAACGGACAGGCGCCGCCGAACCGCGCGAACTGGAAGCGCGTCGCCGAATGCCGCTTGGTGATATTGCCCGCCATGTCGACGCGGCAGAAGAAGAACGGGATGCCGGCAGCGCCCGGCCGCTGCAGCGTCGACAGGCGGTGGCAGGTCTGTTCGAAGCTGACCCCGAACCGCAGGCTCAACCGGTCGATATCGTGGCGTAGCGCGCGCGCGGTCGCGCGAAAGCGGGCATAGGGCATGACCAGCGCACCCGCGGCATAATTGGTCAGCCCGGCGGCGAGCAGGGCGCGGCCGGCATCGGAGGCGATGCCATCGCTGGCGATGTCGCGGATCAGCTCGGCGAATTCGAGCCGTGCGAGCTGGTGGGCGAGCGCGAAACGCTGGCTCGCTTCGGGCAAAGCGGGGTCGAGCCGCAACAGCCGTGCGTCGGGGTCATAAGCGCGCACCGGCCCGCCGAGCTCGTGGTCGGTAGCGACGGTGATGCCAAAGCGCCGGCCGAGTCGAGCCTCCAGCGCGGCGCGGTCGATCGCCTCCTCGCCCATGTCGGCGGCGATCGCTTCGGCCGCGCGGTCGAGCGCGTCGACATAATTGCGCTCGGCATGAAACCAGTCGCGCACTTCTTCCCAGGGAAAGCGCGCCGCTTCGGCCGCGCCCGCCTCGAACCGGTCGTCGAACGCGCGCAATTGTTCCTGCGAGCGACGGAACGCGGCATGGAGCGCGACCATCCGCCGCGCGAGTTGCGGCTGTTGCCGCGCGCCGCGCCGCAACGTCGCCTCGTCGATCCGCGCGTCAGGGACGCTGGGATCGGTCGATGCCTCGATCGCATCGACCAGCAGCATCCCTTCGTCGGCGGCGGCGATCTTTTCCCAATCCGCCGGGAAGGCGCGGGCCAGCGCCACCATCACCAGCGGGGTGATCGGGCGGTCGCCATTCTCGATCTGCGACAGATAGCTGACCGATACCGACAGCTGCGTCGCCAGCGCGCGCTGGCTCAAATCCAGTCGCTGGCGCAGCGCCCGGATACGGTGTCCGGCAAAGATGCGGCGGATGCCTTCGGTCATCGCGTCAGGATAGTTTGCAAACTATGGGTCGGCAAGTTTGCAACATTACAGTTGCGAAGGCGCGCTGCTAGGGGAAAGAAGCCCGGTCCGCATCAGGAGTACCCATGTCGTCGACCATCGCCGAACTCGAGAGGAAGCGCGCCGCGGCCCGATTGGGCGGCGGGGAGAAGCGCATCGCCGCGCAGCACGCCAAGGGCAAGCTGACCGCGCGCGAACGGCTCGACGTGCTGCTCGACGAAGGGTCGTTCGAAGAGCTCGACATGTATGTCGAGCATAATTGCGTCGATTTCGGCATGCAGGACCAGATCATCCCGGGTGACGGCGTGGTCACCGGGTCGGGCACGATCAACGGCCGGCTGGTATTCGTGTTCAGCCAGGACTTCACCGTATTCGGCGGTAGCTTGAGCGAACGCCACGCGCAGAAGATCTGCAAGATCATGGACATGGCGATGAAGGTCGGCGCGCCGGTGATCGGCCTCAACGATTCGGGCGGCGCGCGCATCCAGGAAGGCGTCGCCTCGCTCGGCGGCTATGCCGAGGTGTTCCAGCGCAACGTCCTCGCCTCGGGCGTGGTGCCGCAGTTGTCGCTGATCATGGGCCCGTGCGCGGGCGGCGCGGTCTATTCGCCGGCGATGACCGACTTCATCTTCATGGTGAAGGACTCGAGCTACATGTTCGTCACCGGCCCCGACGTGGTGAAGACGGTGACCAACGAAGTGGTGACGCAGGAGGCGTTGGGCGGTGCGGTCACCCATACGACCAAGACCTCGGTCGCCGACAATGCGTTCGAGGACGATATCGAGACGTTGCTCGCCGCACGCGACTTCATCGATTTCCTGCCCGCGTCGAACCGCGAACCTGTTCCGGAACGTCCGTCGTCGGATCCCTGGGATCGGATCGAGGACAGCCTCGACACCTTGATCCCGGCCTCGGCCAACCAGCCCTATGACATGCACGAGCTGATCCGGAAGACCATCGACGAAGGCGACTTTTTCGAGATCCAGCCCAAACATGCCGGCAACGTGATCTGCGGCTTCGGCCGGATCGAGGGGCGGACGATCGGCATCGTCGCCAATCAGCCGATGGTGCTGGCGGGCGTGCTCGACATCAATTCGTCGAAAAAGGCGGCGCGGTTCGTGCGCTTCTGCGACGCGTTCGAGATTCCGATCATCACCTTCGTCGATGTCCCCGGCTTCCTGCCCGGGACCGCGCAGGAGCATAATGGCATCATCAAGCACGGCGCGAAGCTGCTGTTCGCTTATGCCGAGGCGACCGTGCCCAAGATCACCGTCATCACCCGCAAGGCCTATGGCGGTGCCTATGACGTCATGGCGTCGAAGCATCTG
>DASVNU010000386.1:0-15446 GCA_036383655.1 Sphingomonas sp.
GAAGACATGGCCGGCGCCGCGATCTTCCTGGCGAGCCGCGCGTCGGACTATGTCGTCGGCGATACGCTGGTGGTCGACGGCGGCCTGGTCAACGCGCAATTGGGGACGTCGATCGACGCATAGGGCTGGACCCTCGCCCTGTGGGAGAGGGTTGGGAGGGCGAACGCAGCGCTACGAGACGTTGCTTCCACCCGCATTCTGCGGATGGTTCGGCGTCAGGATCAGCGTCCGCCCCTCCACCCGCCAGCTCTTGAGCCGCGACAGGAAGTTCATCCCGATCACATCCATGTCGCCGAACGCCGGCGAACTGACGATGGGGAGGTCGCGCGCGACGATATTGCCGATGTGCAGTTCTGGCACCGTCGCGGTCTCCGCGCGGACCGATCCGTTGGCGGTCTGGATGATCATCGGGAACGGACTGGGGCTCGGCCGCAGCCCCGCCGCGGCGGCGGTTTCGGTCGACAAGGCAGTAACCGTCGCGCCGCTGTCGACCAGCATCCTGCGTTCGACCCGACCGAACCGGACGGTCACCCAGAAATGCCCGTCATCGGCCATCGGCACGCGCATTTCCTTGCCGACCACCTGCTGCCCATCCTCGAGGTGCAGTATCTTCGCGACGCGGGCGAACATCGGATCGAACCGCCCGCGCTCACCGACCAGCATCACGATAAGCCCGAGCGAGACGACCAGCGCCGTCACCGACAACAGACGCCCGACGACGCGGAATCGCCGCGCCAGCACCATCAAGACGATCACCCCGCCGATCAGCAGGTAGAGCGGTACCGAACCGCCGAAAGCATCAGCCATGCGCGTCACCTGCCATGCGACAGATGTATGATAGCTGAGCGCCATGTCCAGCGCAGCCCTCACGCGACGCGGTTGGGTGAGGCCGCCGATCCGAAATCAGGGCGCGCTGCCGCGCACCTTCGCTTCGCGGCGCGCCAGCACATAGGCGCGACGCATGTCGCGCGTCATCCCGCTCATCGCCCATGACCGCGCCATATCGGGGCAGTAGCTCGGATCCTCGCGCGACTCGTACGGCGTGATCTCGGCCCCGTGAGCTGTGCAAAACCGCCGCGTCGCATCGACCACGCGTTGGCGCAGCTCGGCCCGGCCCGATGGCGTGTCGGTCACGACATCCGCGACCCGGACGCTCAAGCGCGGCTCGCTGCTCAGCGCCGGTCGATCGACGCAAGCGCCAAGCAGGATTGCGACGGCATAGATAGTGAATCGCATGCGTACCTCCGGTAATTGGGCAAGCCGGTCCCGTGGCGCGGAATCGCGCTTGCCGTTGCTGGGATGGATGATGGCGGCGGCTAGCCGCCGGTCAGCTTCTTCACTTGTTCGTCGATAGTGGCCGCACGAGCGCGGAGATTGCGCGCGTTCGACAAAAGGGCTTCGCGCGTACCGGGCTCCTGTCCCGGATCATTGGCCTGGCGCTCGAGTTCCTCGGCACTCGAGCGGAACCCGTCGGCCGCGCCGCGCATGCCCTCGATCCTGCCCTTGCGCGCCTCCTCCGCGCCGCGGCGCGCTTCCGCCACGCCTTCGTCCTCGGGCGCGCCGCCGATCAAGGAGATGCCGTCAGGGGCCCTGATCACCTGCGCGCCGGTCCGTCCGATGATCCTGGCGGCGGCCGGCGAAACCTCTACCAAGGGTCTGACCACCGCCGCGGGGCGCGGGTCCGGGATGGCGCTCGGCACCGGATGCGGCAAGGACAGGGTCGCCTTTAACCCGCCACCCAGCGATTTCAGCGCCGAGCCCGCGGATCGGCCAGCGGTCTTGACCGCAGCCGACCAGGACGAGGCTGTCGGGTCGGCGCTGGCCGGGCGTTGCGGATCGGGCACGGGCGGCGGCGGGGGGAGCGGCGCGTCGGGCGCGGGCGGAAGCGGTGCGACCGTTACCGCCCTGACGATCCGCGCCGCGGCCAGCGGTCCAGCAACGCCGAGCAAGACGATCAGCAGGGCCGCCGGCACGAGCGGCCGCATGCGCCGCCCGGTGCCGCTCTCCAGCGCCGTCGTGATCCGGCGGGCGAGCGCGGTCCGGGTGAAGGCCATGCCGTTGGCTTCGCGATGCACGAGCCCACCGCCCGCGACCACGAGCAACGCCTCGGCATAATCGTAGCGATCGATCCGGCCCAGCGCATCGGCATCGGCGGCGAGCTCCGACTCGCGTGCCAGTTCGCGGGCGATCAACCATGCCAGCGGATTGAACCAGAACAACGCCGTCACGACGCGGGCGGCGACCAGCCCCAGCCAGTCGAAGCGGCGGATATGCGCCAGTTCGTGCGCGATCACCGCGTCGGCCTGGTCGGGCAAATCGTGCGTCACCGGGCCGATCAGGATCCAGGCAGGCGTGATCCCCCAACTGAGCGGCGTGACCGCACGGGGCGACACCAATAGGCGGAGCGGCCGGCCGATCCCGACGGCCTCTCGATCGAGCGTCCGTTGCCAGTGCGGGTCGAGTGGCGCCCGCGCCTCGCGCGTCCATCGCAACAATGTCCAAACCCCGGCGACGAACCGCAGCAACAGGGCCGCGACTCCGGCGCCGTAGAGCATCAGGATGACGTCCGTCGCGCCGCCCCCCGCCGCACGTACCGGAGCTGCCGCCGCGGCCATTACCGGCGGAGGGGTCGGCGCCTCGGCCACGGGTGCGCCGGGAAGCGCGGGCAGCCACGCAAGATCGAGCGCCGGCAGCAGGCGCGCGAAAAACGGCAAGGCGAGCAACGCCAGCAACGCAGCCTGGAGCAACGCGGCACGCTCCGCTGCAGGGCGGTGACGCATCGCGGCATGCGCGAGCAACGTGAGGCCGGCGATCAGCGCCGATTTCCAGCCGAGGTCGACGAGCAAGGCGAACATCACTTCGCCCCCTTTCGTGCCTGGTCGATCATGCGCTGCAACGCGTCGATCTCGTTGGACCCCAGCCGCGGCTCCATGCCGAGCAAGGCGGTCGCGGCGCTCGCCGCCGATCCATGGAAGAAGGTCTGGACCAACCGCTGCAGCGCATTCTCCGCGACCGTGTCGGTCCGCGCCGCCGGCGCATAGACATAGGCCTGATTCTCGGTGCGATGCGCGATCAGGCCCTTGGCCACCAGCCGCGCGAGCAAGGCGCGCACCGCCGAATCGCTCGGCGGATCGGTCATTGCGCCGCGGATCGCGGCGGCGGTGCCCTCTCCCAGCCCGCACAGGATCTCGAAAATCTCGCGCTCGCGGCGCGGAAGCGAATCGATCATCACGACCTCCTGCTACATTTGTAGCATGCTACAAATGTAGCAGCAAGAGGTGCTCTCGATTCCGGATGGAGGTTAGATCACCGCGCGATTCCACCTGCGGCGAGTACGGCCAGCGTGACCAATTCGCTCGCGGTCGAGGTCATCGGCGCGATCTGGACCGGCTTTTCCAGCCCGACCAGCATCGGCCCGATCACCGCGTCGCCGCCCAGTTCGCGCAGCAATTTGGCCGAGATGTTGGCCGATTGCAGCCCGGGCATGATCAGCACGTTGGCCGGCCCCGACAGCCGCGCGAACGGATAATTGGCGAGCTGGCGCGGGTTGAGCGCGACGTCGGGCGCCATTTCGCCTTCATATTCGAAGCTGACTTGGCGCTCGTCGAGCACGTGCACCGCGGCGCGCAGATTTTCGAGCCAGCGCCCCTCGGGATTGCCGAAGGTCGAATAGCTGAGGAACGCGACGCGTGGCTCGTGGCCCATGCGGCGCGCGACCGCGACGGTCTGTTCGGCGATGTCGGCCAGTTCCTCGGCGGTCGGACGCTCGTTGATCGTCGTGTCGGCCATGAACACGGTGTGCGTCTGCCCGACCATGACATGGATGCCGAACGCGGTCCGCCCCGCCTCGACGTCGATCACCTTGCGCACCTCGCGCATCGTCTGCGCATA
The DNA here is from genome assembly GCA_036383655.1 of Sphingomonas sp. GTDB lineage: Bacteria > Pseudomonadota > Alphaproteobacteria > Sphingomonadales > Sphingomonadaceae > Sphingomonas. The sequence goes on from DASVNU010000386.1 coordinate 3,892, forward strand.
GGTTCGGGTGACGCCGGTGATCATCGCGTCGGCCTCGCCGAGCTGGAGCAGGACCGCACCGAAGATGTTGCGGTCCTGATTGATCATCCGCTCGCAATCGCGGCGCAGATAGCCACGGCGCTGGAGCCGCTGATAGAGGAAGTCGACCATCTGCGGCACCAGGGTCGAGGTGCGACTGTTGTGGACCTCGTAGCTCTCGACGTCCTTGACCCCGAGCGCGCGCAACCGGTCGTGCACGTCGTCGCGCCCGACCAGGACCGGCGTGCCATAGCCGCCTTCGCGGAACGCTACCGCGGCGCGCAGCACAACTTCTTCCTCGCCTTCCGCGAACAGCACCCGCTTGGGTTGCGCACGCGCGCCTTCATAGGCCTGGGCGAGCACGCCAGTGGTCGGGTTGAGGCGTCCGCGCAGTTGCTGGCGATACGCCGCCATGTCGAGAATCGGCTTGGTCGCAACGCCCGAATCCATCGCCGCCTTGGCAACCGCGGCGGGAACCAATTCCATCAGGCGCGGATCGAATGGCGCGGGGATGATGTACTCTGAGCCGAACGTGTGGCGCACACCATAGGCCACGGCGACTTCCTCGGGCACCGCCTCGCGCGCCAGTTCGGCGATGGCGTGCGCGGCGGCAATCTTCATCTCCTCGTTGATCCCCGTCGCGCGCACGTCGAGCGCGCCGCGGAAGATGAACGGGAAGCCGATGACGTTGTTGACCTGGTTGGGATAGTCCGAGCGCCCGGTCGCGATGATCGCGTCCGGCCGCGCTTCCTTGGCGAGCTCGGGGCGGATTTCGGGCTCGGGATTGGCCATCGCGAAGATGATCGGCGCGTCGGCCATGTCGCGCACCATGTCCGGCGTGACCGCGCCCGCCGCCGACAGGCCGAGAAAGACGTCGGCACCGTGCATCGCTTCCTTGAGCGTGCGCTTTTCGGTCGCGACGGCGTGCGCCGACTGCCATTGATTGATCTTGTCGCGACCCTGATAGATCACGCCCGAACGGTCGCACATGATGACGTTCTCATGCCGCACGCCCATCGCCTTGATCAGCTCGGTGCAGGCGATTGCCGCCGCGCCCGCGCCGTTGACCGCGACCTTGATCTCGGAAAGATGCCGGCCGGTCAGCAGGCAAGCGTTGATCAGCCCCGCCGCGGTGATGATCGCGGTGCCGTGCTGGTCGTCATGGAAGACCGGGATGTTCATCCGCTCGCGAAGCGCCTGCTCGATGATGAAGCATTCGGGCGCCTTGATGTCCTCGAGGTTGATGCCGCCGAAGCTCGGCTCCATCAGCTCGACCGCGTCGATGATGCGGTTCACATCCTCGGTCTTGAGCTCGATATCGATCGCATCGACATCGGCGAAGCGCTTGAACAGCACCGCCTTGCCTTCCATCACCGGCTTGGACGCCAGCGCGCCGAGATTGCCCATCCCCAGGATCGCGGTGCCGTTCGAGATGACCGCGACCAGATTGCCCTTGGCGGTGTAGTCATAGGCCGTCGCGGGGTCGTCGGCGATCGCCTGGACGGGGATCGCCACGCCGGGCGAATAAGCGAGCGCGAGATCACGCTGCGTCGTCAGCGGTTTCGACGCGATGATCTCGATCTTGCCGGGCCGCCCCTCCGAATGGAACAGCAAAGCTTCGCGGTCGGAAAACTGCACGGAAGTGTCGTCGGCCATCCTGGTCCTCTCTATTGCGCCCGTCTTTAGGTGCGCGTTCGGGAGAAGGAAACCGGGTTGCCGCTCCTTGATGTACTTTTGCCGACAAAGATGCGTCGGCCGCTCGGCGAAAATCCACACACTTTACCCACAGCAAAGGGCGAAAGCGGGATTTGCGCCGCCGATCGGCTGGGCTAACCGACGCCGATGGCCGACGCCGCCCCGACCCCGATGATGACTCAGTATCTCGCCTTGAAGGCGGAGGCCGGGGATTGCCTGCTGTTCTACCGCATGGGCGATTTCTTCGAACTGTTCTTCGACGACGCCCGGATCGCCAGCGGCGTGCTCGACATCGCGCTGACCGCGCGCGGCGAACATGATGGCGAGAAGATTCCGATGTGCGGCGTGCCGGCGCATGCCGCGGTCGGGTATCTGCAGCGGCTGATCAAGGCCGGCCATCGTGTCGCCATCGCCGACCAGATCGAGACGCCCGCCGAAGCCAAGAAGCGCGCCGGGTCCAAGGCATTGGTCGCGCGCGCGATCATCCGCGTGGTGACGGCGGGGACGCTGACCGAAGAAGCCTTGCTCGATTCCCGCACCGCCAATTGGTGCGTCGCGATCGGCGAAGCGGCAGGCGGCATCGCCGTCGCCGCCGCCGATGTCTCGACCGGACGATTCGAGCTGGTCGAGACCGATGCCGGCGGCTTGTCGGCCGAGCTTGCCCGGCTGGGCGCCGCCGAAGTGCTGGCGAGCGAGGGCAGCGCATTCGAACACTATGCCACCGTGCTGCGTCCGCGCGGCGAGTTCGACTCGACCGCCGCGGAGGCGCGGCTGAAGCGCGTGTACGGCGTCGCGACGCTCGATGGATTCGGCCAGTTGAGCCGCGCCGGCCTGGCCGCGGCCGGCGGACTGGTCGCCTATCTCGACCACACCGCAAAGGGCGCCCTGCCCTTCCTCCGCCCGCCCCGGATCGGCAATGCCGGCGAAGCCATGGCGATCGACGCGGCGACTCGCGACAGCCTCGAACTCACCCAGACCCAGACCGGTCAGCGCAAGGGCAGCCTGCTCGACGCGGTCGACCGCACGGTGACCGGCGCGGGCGCGCGGCTGCTCGCCGGCGATATCGGCGCACCGTTGATGGACCGCGCGACGATCGAGGCGCGGCTCGATCTCGTCCAGCGGCTGCACGACGATGGTGCTTTGCGCGAAAGCCTGCGCGCGACCTTGCGTAGCCTGCCCGATATCGGCCGCGCGCTCGGGCGTCTGGTTGCCGGACGCGGCGGCCCGCGCGACCTTGGCCAGTTACGCGATGGCCTCGACGGCGCCCGGTTGCTCGGCGAGCGGATCGACGCGCTAGCCGTGCCGCCGCCGTTGCTCCGGGACATCGCACCACGACTGCGCGGCCACGGATCGCTGATCGACCTGCTCAAGCGCGCGCTCGTCCCGACGCCCCCGATCGAGGCGTCTGACGGCGGCTATATCGCCGAAGGATATGACGCGGCGCTCGACGATCTGCGCGATATCGGCGCGGGCGGCCGCCGCGCGATCGCCGCGCTGGAAGCCGAATATCGCACGCGCACCGGCACGAGCGCGCTCAAGATCCGCCACAACGGCGTGCTCGGCTATCATGTCGAGGTGCCGGCCAGGGCCGCCGACCCGCTGATGGCCGCCGACAGCGGCTTCACCCATCGCCAGACGCTCGCCGGCGTGGTCCGCTTCAACGCGCCCGAACTCCACGAACTCGCGATGAAAGTGACCCAGGCCGGCAGCCACGCGCTCGCCGCCGAGGCCGCGCATCTCGAGGAACTGACCCAGACCGCGCTCGCCGGCCGCGAGGCGATCGCCGCGACCGCCGACGCGCTGGCGCGGCTCGACGTTGCGGCCGGCCTGGCCGAGCGCGCCGCCGAGGATGGCTGGGCGCGACCCACGCTGGTCGATCACGCCTGTTTCGAGATCGAGGGCGGACGCCATCCGGTGGTCGAGGCCGCCGTCCAGCGCAGCGGCGACCGCTTCGTCGCCAACGATTGCATGCTCTCCGAGACGTCGCGGCTATGGCTCGTCACCGGTCCCAACATGGGCGGCAAGTCGACCTTCCTGCGCCAGAACGCGCTGATCGCCGTGCTCGCTCAGGCGGGCAGCTACGTTCCCGCGACGCGCGCCGAACTCGGGCTGGTCGACAAGCTTTTCAGCCGCGTCGGCGCCTCGGACAATCTCGCCCGCGGGCGGTCGACCTTCATGGTCGAGATGGTCGAGACCGCGGCAATCCTGGCACAAGCGACGCCGCGCAGCTTCGTCATCCTCGACGAGGTCGGGCGCGGCACCTCGACCTATGACGGCCTCGCCATCGCCTGGGCGGTGGTCGAGGCGATCCATGAGGACAATCGCTGCCGCTGCCTGTTCGCGACGCATTATCACGAGCTGACTCGGCTCGCCGAACGCTGTGATGCGCTCAGCCTCCACCATGTCCGCGCCCGCGAGTGGAAAGGCGATCTGGTCCTGCTCCACGAAGTCACCGAAGGCCCCGCCGACCGCTCCTATGGCCTTGCCGTCGCCCGGCTCGCCGGCCTGCCGCCCGCGACGATCGCGCGCGCCAGGGCGGTCCTGTCGAAGCTCGAGGCGGGGCGCGCCAAGACCGGCGGACTCGCCGCCGGACTCGACGATTTGCCGCTGTTCGCCGCCGCGATCGAGGCCGTGGAAGAGGAAGCCGACGCGGTTCGTGCCGAGCTCGACAGGCTCGATGTCGACGCGCTCAGCCCGCGCGAGGCGCTGGACGTGCTGTACCGACTGAAGAAGCTCGGGCGCGACGGTCAAAGGCCAAACCGACCAGATTAAGTTTTCTCAATGAGCATTTGGTCCGTTGCGGCCATTTCCTAACTATGGCACAGATCGCCTCACGGGAGAGGGGATAGTCAGGAAGATGGGCGGCGACGATAGCTGCCCGGGACCATATCGTCGGACTGCGGAGATGGAGGGAAGGGCCATCCCCGCACCCAGTCAGATCGGCGAAGCGCTTTGGCGTGGCCGATTGCGGATGGGTTTGTCCGTATCAGACGTGGCGCGCCGGGCGGGCACCGACCAGCAGACAGTAAGCGCGATCGAGGATTCGGATTTCGCCCGAATGCCCGGCACCAGCGCGACGATCGCGGCGGCAAGGGCCTATGCGCGCATCGTCAAACTACCCGAAAAATGGGTGGCACTGACGCTTGCCGCCGAGCTGGCGCGGATCGCGATCTCCTCGCTGCCAATCAGCTGATCGACGGCTCGTTTTGAGCTTCGCCGGATCGGCACCGGCTGGGGCCGTCACCGTTCAGCGCTGCTGAAACGAAATCTAGGTGAAATCGACCAGCGCGGGCGGTCCCGCGACATAAGCGCTTTTGGGGTCGTGAAACGGGAAGCCACCGGGCACCAGCCGCCCGAACAACGCCGCGGTTCGGATCGTCGCCGTCGCGCCCATGATCGCGGCACCCGGCCCCGACAACATATCGTCGGACAACACCACCCCGCGCCCGCGCTCGATCAGCTTGCCGGCCGCGACCGTCGCCAGGATCTGGCGCCGCACCGTCGAATAGGGAATCGTCAGCGCCCGGGCGATCGCCGCGGCGGAAACCGGATCGCGGCGTTCGATCGGCACGAAGGTCGAGGTTTCCGAATAACGGCGCGCAAGTTCGCTATCGAGCGTGATTCGCCGGACGCTCGCCACCAGCACCGCACCGACGATGGCGAGTTCCAGCCAGTCCGACACGAACAATCCGACATTGTCGAACGCCCCCAGCGCCAGGTCGATCGATGCCGCGAGCGTGATGTCGGCGCGATAGGGCTGGCCGACCGCCGCGGTATGCGGGAGCGGCATATCGAATGCGTGGAATTCGTCGACGAGCCAGACCAGCGAATCGTGCAGATGGACCAGCAACGCCGCGACATCCTGATCGCCGCGCAGCGACGTCGGCACCACCACGCCGCTGCTCGTGCGCGCGCACAATCCGGCGTCGATCAGCGCGTTGACATGGCGGCGAACGGTTTCGAACGGGCGGTGCAGCGACTGTGACAGCGCGTTGATACTGATGCCACCGGCGGTCGCCGGCGCGCGCGGCGCGTCGGGCCAATCGGCCAGCGCATCGCCGCTCGCGCGCAATATCGCCAGGAAGAAAATCCCGCGATCGAACACGAACGATACGCCGCCCAGCTTGCGCACGATCGCGATCGCCCGAACCAGACTGGTCAGCTGCGTTTCGACCAGCAGCCGCGCTGCCAGCCGTGCTTGTGTCCGTTCCGGCGTTACCGGCGGCCCAATGTTCATACTTCCCACCCCGCGCCAAGAGAGGCGCCCCTGCCCGGCCATTACAACAAGATTACCGCGCCGCAAACCATCGCGAGACCCAAAATCGGACGGTTTATCAGCCGCAAGCGCCTCGCCGGCATTCGGAATCGTTGCGATGCCGGCACAATGATGCGATCGTCGCCGACGAGTCGGGGGACTTCAACCAGATGGATCTGTTCGCAGGGGAGCTTGATCGCGACCTGCCGCTGATGGCGGCGGATGCGGTCGGCCGCGCGCTGCGATCGGCGCGCGAGCGGCTCGGCCTTTCGCTGACCGACGTCGCCAGCCAGACCCGCATCGCCATATGCCATCTCGAAGCGATCGAATTGGCGCGCTTCGACGGCTTTGCAGCGCCGGTCTATGCGCTTGGCTTCGCGCGCAATTACGCCACCGCCGTCGGCGTTTCGCCGCAATGGGTGGCCGACAGCCTGCGCGAGGAAGTTTTCGCCGCTTTCGACACGCGCAAACGCTTCGATCTCGGCTGGAGCGCCGAGGGGATACGCAAGGGCCGCTAGAAATGGTTGCGGTGCCGGCCCGCTCCCCCACCCGACCTCCCAATCAGGGTATTCTATGGGAGGTCGGGTGGGGGAGCGGGCCGGCACCGTCTCAGCGAAGCTGCAAACCGGACGTGACGCCGGGCCCGTTCCCGACTATCGCGGCGCCATGCCCGCACGCCTCGACGCTCTGCCCAATCGCCGCGCGATCATTGATCGCCGGGCATTGGCCGACGCGCTGAAGGCGATCGACGGCGACGACCGCACCGAGTTGCGCCGCGCCGCCACGGTCCTGCTCAAACAGGCGTTGCAAGCCGGCCGTGCCGAAATCGAGCGGCGGCTGATCGAGCATCCGTCGCGCGGCTTGGAAATCGCGGCGAGCCAGGCGTTCCTGATCGACCAGATCCTGCGCCTGCTCTACGATTTCACCGTCGAGCGGCTCTATCGCCTGTCGAACCCGACCGCCGCTGAACGCCTGACCTTGATCGCGGTGGGCGGTTATGGCCGCGGCGAGATGGCACCGCATTCGGACGTCGATATCGGCTTCCTGACGCCGTGGAAGGAAACGCCCTGGCACGAACAGGTCGTCGAATCGATGCTCTATGCCTTGTGGGACCTGGGGTTGAAGGTTGGCCAGTCGACGCGCAGCCTCGACGACATGGTCCGCCAGGCCAAGAGCGACGTCACGATCCGCACCGCGCTCCTCGAGGCGCGCTACGTGTGGGGCGATCAGGACCTCTATGACGACGCCGCGCGGCGCTTCAAGGCGGAGGTGCAGTCGGACACCGCGCGCGTCTTCATTTCGGAAAAGCTCGCCGAGCGCGACCTGCGCCACAAGCGCATGGGCGACACGCGCTACGTCGTCGAACCCAATGTGAAGGAAGGCAAAGGCGGCCTGCGCGACCTCCACGCGCTCTTCTGGATCGGCAAATATGCCTATAACGTCCAGAACGCCGCGCAACTGGTCGATGTCGGGCTGTTCACCCGCGCCGAATATGCCCAGTTCCACCGCGCCGACAATTTCCTGTGGGCGGTGCGGTGCCACCTTCATTCGCTATCGCGGCGCGCCGAAGACCGGCTGACGTTCGACATGCAGCGCGAGATCGCCGAGCGGATGCGCTTCGCCGACCGACCGGGCAAGTCCAAGGTCGAGCGCTTCATGCATTATTATTTCCTGCAGGCGAAAGCGGTCGGCGACCTGACCGGCGTCTTCCTCGCGCATCTCGATGAGAAATTCGCCGCGCGCGGACGGCGCTTCGGCCTGCCGATGCTGCGACGGCGGCCGAGCAAGCTTCACGGCTTCGTCCTGGACCGCGGGCGGCTGGCGCTGCCCAGCGAGGACTTCTTCGTCCAGAAACCGAGCCGGCTGATCGAGATGTTCAAGCTGGCCGACCTCCACGGCCTCGAAGTCCATCCGCTGGCAATGCGCAGCGCCGCGCGCGACGCCAAATTGGTCGACGACATCCGCCGCGACCCCGAGGCAAACGCCCTGTTCCTCGACGTGCTGACCAGCCACCACAATCCTGAAGCCACCTTGCGCTGGATGAACGAGGCCGGGGTGTTCGGCCGCTTCGTGCCCGACTTCGGCCGCGTCGTCGCGCAGATGCAGTTCGACATGTACCATCATTATACGGTCGACGAGCATACCATTCACGCGATCGGGCTGCTGAGCCGGATCGAGCGTGGCGACCTCACCGACGATCATCCGCTGAGCTACGCGATCATGAAGCAGATCGCCTCACGCCGCGTGCTCTATGTCGCGGTCCTGCTGCACGACATCGCCAAGGGGCGCGGCGGCGATCATTCGGTGCTCGGCGCCGAGGTCGCGCAGCGGCTGTGTCCGCGTTTCGGGATGACGCCGGCGGAGACCGAGACGGTCGCCTGGCTGGTCCGCTATCACCTGCTGATGTCGGCGACCGCGTTCAAGCGCGACCTCTCCGACTTCAAGACGATCCTCGATTTCTGCGAAGCGGTGCAAAGCCCCGAGCGGCTGCGCTTGCTGCTGACGCTGACCGTGGTCGACATCCGCGCGGTCGGGCCCGGCGTGTGGAACGGCTGGAAACGCCAGCTGCTCACCGATCTCTATGAGGCGGCGGAGGAAGTGCTGCGGCTCGGCCACAAGCAGAAGGGACGCAGCGAACGCGTCGCCGCCAAGCAGGAAGTGGTCGCCGCCGCGCTGGGCTGGGATGACAAAGCGTTCGCGACGATCGTCAGGCGCCTGCCCGAATCCTATTGGGTGGCGGAACCCGACCACGCGCTGATCGCCAATCTCAAGCTGATGGCGGAGGCCGGGGACCAGCCGCTGTCGATCGCCAGCCAGGTCGATTGCGATCGCGGCGCGACGTTGGTGACGATCTACGCCGCCGATCATCCCGGGCTGTTCTACCGCATCGCCGGCGCGATCAGCGTGGCGGGCGGCAACATCATCGACGCGCGCATCCACACGACGCGCGACGGCATGGCGATCGACAATTTCCTGGTCCAGGATCCGCTCGGCCGTCCGTTCGACGATTCCGCGCAGCTGACCCGGTTGCGGCGCGCGATCGAGGATGCCTTGGCCAATCGCAACAAGCTCAGCGACCGGCTCAAGGCGAAGGCGCCGCCGCGTCCGCGTGCCGAGGCGTTCGACATCAACCCGGCGGCGTTCGTCGACAACCACGCGTCGAACCGTTTCACCGTGGTCGAGGTCAATGCCCGCGATCGCCCCGCTCTGCTTCACCAGCTCGCCCAGGCGCTGTTCCAGTCGAAGGTGACGATCCATTCGGCGCATGTCGCGACCTATGGCGAACGCGCGGTCGATACTTTCTACGTAACCGATCTGACCGGCGACAAGATCGAGGCGCCGGCGCGGGTCAAGGCACTCGAACGCCGGCTGGTCGATGCCGCCATGGGTGAGATGGTCGCGCAGGCGGCCTGAGAGGAGGAAGCAATGCCGGTACTCGGAGTTGGTGGAATATTCTTCCGCGCGCAGGATCCCGATGCGCTCAACGCATGGTATCGCGAGCATCTCGGCGTCGGCGCGGGCTGCGCGGCCGAGGATACCGGTCCGGCCGACGCGTGGAGCTGGACCGTCCAGGGCGGTCCGCTGGTCTTCGCGCCGTTCAAGGCCGGCACCGATTATTGGGCGGCCGATCGCCAATATATGCTCAACCTGCGCGTCCGCGACCTCGACGGCCTGCTCGAACAATTGAACGCCAGCGGGATCGAGGTGATCACCAAGCCCGAATGGAACGACCCGGCGACGGGCAATTTCGCGCGCATCCATGACCCCGAGGGCAATGCGATCGAATTGTGGGAACCACCGGCTTGAGCCTGTCCGATCCCCCACGCCCCAGCGCCAGTTTCCAGGCGACGCTTCAAGACGACCTCGACGCGCTGACCCGCCGCCATCGCCGGCGTGCGCTGGCCGCGCGTGCGGGACACGATTTCGCCTCGAACGATTATCTCGGCCTCGCCGGGTCACCCGACATGCGGGCGATCGTCGCCGATGCACTGGCGCGCGGCGTGCCGATCGGCGCAGGCGGGTCGCGCCTGCTGCGCGGCAATCATGAGGAGCATGAAGCGCTCGAGGCCGAGGCGGCCGCCTGGTTCGGCAGCGAGGCAGCGCTGTTCTTCAGCACCGGGTTCGCCGCCAATGGCGGGCTGTTCGCCGCGCTGCCCGGCGCCGACGACATCGTCGTCCATGACGAGCTGATCCACGCCAGCGCGCATGACGGGATGCGGCTAGGCCGTGCCGCGCGCGTATCGGCCAGGCACAATGACGCCGATGCCGTCGCCGATGCGATCGCGCGCTGGCGGCGCGAGGGCGGCATCGGCCGGCCATGGATCGCGGTCGAGAGCCTCTATTCGATGGACGGTGACCGCGCCCCGCTCGCCGACCTGGTCGCGATCGCCGACCGCGAGGATGCCGTGCTGATCGTCGACGAGGCGCATGCGACCGGCGTGTTCGGCCGCGGCGGACGCGGGCTCGCCGCCGAATGGGAGGGCCGCGACAATCTGATCACCTTGCGCACCTGCGGCAAGGCGCTCGGCGCCGAGGGGGCGCTGGTCTGCGCGTCACGCGCGGTGTGCGATGTGCTGATCAACCGCGCGCGCGGTTTCATCTTCTCGACCGCCCCCTCCCCGTTGATGGCAAGCGCGGTGCGCGGCAGCCTGAAATTGCTGGAGCGCGAGCCCGAGCGGATCACGCGGCTCGGCGCACTGGTGGCGCATGCGCACGATCGCCTCGTGCCGCTCGGCGCCTTGCCCAGCGGATCGCCGATCATGCCGCTGATCCTCGGCGACGACGCGCGGACGATGGCGATCGCGGCCGATATCCAGGCGCACGGCTTCGACGTTCGCGGCATCCGGCCGCCGACGGTACCGGCGGGAACCGCGCGGCTGCGGCTGTCGATCACGCTCAATGTCGACGCGGCGACGATCGATGCGCTCGCCGATATCCTCAAGGCTGCGCTGTGACCGCGATCGTCGTCACCGCCACCGGCACGGACATCGGCAAGACAATATTCGCCGCCGCGCTGACTACCGCGCTCGACGGTTGCTATTGGAAGCCGGTCCAGGCCGGGCTCGACGATGGCGGCGACATCGAGCGCGTCGCCCGATTGTCGGGTCTGCCCGCCGACCGCCTGCTGCCCGAAGCCTATCGGCTGACCACGCCCTGCTCGCCGCACCGCGCGGCGGAAATTGACGGCGTGACGATCGACACCGACGGGCTCGTCCCGCCTTCGTGCGATCGACCTTTGGTGATCGAGGGTGCCGGCGGCGTGCTCGTTCCCTTCACGCGGCAGGCAACCTTTGCCGATCTGATCGCGCGCTGGAAACTCCCGACCGTGCTGGTCGCCGCGACCTCGCTGGGCACGATCAGCCACAGCCTGACCGCGATCGAGACGTTGTGCGCGCGGGACGTCGATATCCGCGGGATCGCGTTCGTCGGCGATGCGATAGAGGATAGCGAAGCGACGATCGCGGCGATGGGCGGCGTCAAACGGCTGGGTCGCCTGCCGATGCTCGATCCGCTCGAGCCGGCCACGCTCGCTGCCGCCTTCGCCGCCAATTTCGACCTGGCCGATTTCCGATGAGCGATTCCCCCG
>DASVNU010000387.1:0-24000 GCA_036383655.1 Sphingomonas sp.
GCGTCAGCGAGTTGGATCGGTGCCTGCTGGGCGAGCGCCGGGCTTGCGATGGCGGTGAGGGCGGCGCCGGCGAGCAGGCGAGTGGCGATGGTCATGATTACCCCTTGGATAATGGTCGGTCGGTTGGTCGCGTCGGCGCGACAGTTCGGCGGTGCGGGCCGCCCTTCGGATCCTGATCTCCCATGGCCGCGGTCGCCTGCATCGGGCGCCGCGTGCCCGGTCATTTGCCGTGCGGCGTGGCCTGGCCGAGCGGCAGATAGGCGGCGTCGAGCGGCTGGCTCCCGGTGAGCGCGCCGGCTTTCCTGAAATTGGCGACGACGTCGGTTTCCTCGGCCTTGAGGGCGGCATCGATCGGCACCCGGACGAGCGGCTGATGCGTGACGTGATAGAAGGCGACGTCCTCGGGCAGCCCCGTCTCGCGGGCGAGGACCTTTGCGTAATCGCGCGGATGGGCCTTCGCCCAGGCATGAGCGCGGGTCTCGCGCTGCAGGAAATCGGTGAGCTCGGCTCTCTTGGCTTGCGCTGCCGTGGCGTTGGCGGTGTCGAACGCGGTGCCGCTATAATAGTCCGACCCGTCGGCGGCGATCCGCGCCCCGCCCGCCAGCGCGATGGGCACATAAGGCGACCACGTCGACCAAGCATCGACCGACCCGGTATCGAACGCCGCCTTGCTGTCGCCGGGAGACAGGAAGCTGATCCGCACGTCTCCCGGCGCGAGCCCGATGGCGGCGAGTACCCTCAGGATGAGATAATGGCCGACCGATCCGCGCGTGGTAGCGATGCGTTTGCCCTTGAGATCGGTGACCGCGTGGATCGCCGAGTCATGGGGGACGAGGATGGCGAGCACGCCGGCGGGCCGCGGCCGAACGGAGAGTGCGCCGATGGCCCTGATCGGCTGGCCGCTCTGATAGGCGAACTGGAAGGGCGCATCGCCGGCGACCCCGACATCGACCGCGCCGGCACCGATCGCTTCGAGCAGATTCTGCGCCGCGGGGAATTCGGACCATTCGACCCGATAGGGCGCGTCCTGGAGAACGCCGGAGGACAGCAACAACGCCTTGGTCCCGCCGCGCTGGCTTCCCACTCGAAGTACGGTCTGCCCGGCGGGAGCATCGTGCCGGGTGCACGCGCCGAGGCCGATCAGCGCCAGCATGGCGACCAGCAGGATCGGGCAATGTTTCTTGGCCGCCTCGACAGCGCGCGGGCTGCGGCTATGGAGATCGCGATAGGCCGCCATGACTTCCTTCCAGACTGTGAACCGTCAGGAAGCGGCAAATTCCTACTAACTCAATGGAGATTTGCTTTCGATATATGAGCGAGGCAAATATCGACACCGAAATCGATCTATCATCATGATAATGTTGGATATTATCACGTTCTGGTGACTGGTAGAAATTCTTTCAGCCGCGCAAGCTAGTGGTTCTCACCCGACGGTTGAGTCCAATCGGGGATTCCCTGTGGATGCTGCTGTGTTCACAGATGCCTTTCAGACGAGCCATGAGGTCGCTGTTTGGGTGGGTTAATATCCTTTTTTCCACCGGTCGATTTCGATCAGCTGCCGTTGAGTTCGATCGCCTGTGTGGACGAGGTCTCATCCGGATACTTACGCCGCCATTTACGCCCAGCGCACCGGCGTTCCGATCGAAGTCGCGCGCACGATCGTATACTGGGAGAATCCGGTCCTGGAGCCGGTCGATGCGAAAGCGGTGCACGACCTTCAGGACGTGGCGGACAGGTTTCTCGGGTTCGGCGTGATCCTGGAACGCGTGAACATCGCGCCACTGGTCGATGCTACCCTCTTCACCGGCAAATCTCGCGCGCCCGCCGGCACCCGAAAATAGATATCCTATCATTTCAATGGGAATAGATGAGGGAAGTTCATAAGGCCGAAGCAATACTCGTTTGATGCCGCGCCAGCGCCGCCGATAGCCTTGGTCGGCATGGCATCTGGAAGGTAAGGCGATTTCCCCTTTGTTTCCCTCTGACAAAGCAGGTGGCCCAGCGCTCGATCGTCGCCAATTGCTGGGCGGTGCCGCGTTGATCGCCGGCGCGCTGGTCGTGACGGGTTGCCATCCTGGTGCCGCCGCCGGCGAACCGGCCCTGCGCATCTCGGTCACCGGACGCGGCGAGGGGGATGCGCGGCTGCTGTTCAAGGCGGCGGGCGTGAAGCCGGAGGGCTTCCGCGTCGACTATAGCGAGTTCCAATCGGGCCAGCAGGTGGTCGAGGCGCTCAATGGCGGATCGCTCGATTTCGGCGGGATGAGCGAGATTCCGCCAATCTTCGCGGCCGCCTCCAACATCCACAGCTTCAGGCAGATTGCCGTCGCTCATGGTGACGTGAACAATCAGGTCGTGCTGGTGCCCAAAGGCTCGCCGATACGGTCGCTGGCCGATCTCAAGGGCAAGCGCGTCGGCTATGTCCGGGCGACGACGTCGCAATATTTCCTGATCAAGATGCTTGAATCGGTCGGATTGAGCTGGGCCGACATCGCGCCGGTCGCGATCGGCGTGTCGGACGGCGCGGCCGCCTTTTCGAGCGGATCGCTCGATGCCTGGGCGATCTACGGCTTTCCGATCCAGCGCGCGATTGCCACCCAGGGTGCGCGAATCCTCAAGACCGCGCTCGGTTTCCTGTCAGGCAATTACATCATCTCGGCGCATATCGACGCGCTCGCCAGCCCCGAAAAGGTGAAGATCATCGGCGAGTATCTGACGCTGCTGCGCCGCGCTTATGGCTGGGCCGCCGCGAACCAGGATCAATGGGCGGAGATCATCGCCAAGGATATCGGCGTGCCGGCAGCCTTTGTGCACGATCAGTTCGCACGGAGGAGCGCCGTTTACGAACTCCGCCCGGTCACCGATGCGGCGATCAAGTCACAGGAGGAGGTCGCCAGCGTCTTTGCCAAGGCCGGCCAGCTCCAGCACAGCGTCGATGTGCCGGCGCTGTGGGACGACCGCTTCAATCGCATCATCGAAAAGGCGTTATGACATGGCCACTTCATTCGCCTCCGATCCCGCGACCGAGCCTCGGGTGACGCTCACCCAGGACGCGCTCGACCGTATCACCGCGACGCTCGCCGTCACGGCCGAGGCCGTCGATCGCGCCGCTGTCTTTCCGCGAGAGAATTTCGACTTTCTCGCAAGGGAAGGGCTGATCGGGCTCACCGTCAGCCGTGCATTCGGCGGCGGCGGGGCAGGGCTCTCGGACGCGCTGAACGTGCTCGGCGCGGTGGCGAAGGGCGAGCCGTCGACCGCGCTGATCCTATTCATGACCTATGCCTATCACGCCGCGCCCGCCAAGACGCGGTCCTGGCCGGCCGGTATCTACGAGCGCCTGGCCCGGGAGGCAGTGGATGGGCGTGGCTTGATCGGTGGCCTGCGCGTCGAGCCAGAACTCGGCACGCCGGTCCGTGGCGGTTTGCCCAAGACGGTGGCGCGCCGCACCTCGGATGGCTGGGCGATTACGGGCGAAAAAATCTATTCGACCGGATCGACCGGACTCGACTGGTTCGCGGTCTGGGCCAAGACCGATGAGGAGAGTCCGCGGGTCGGCAATTTCCTGGTGCGCGCCAACAGCCCCGGCATCGTGATCGAGCCGGTCTGGGATCATCTCGGCATGCGCGCGACGGTCAGTCACGAAGTGCGCTTCTTCGATACGCCATTGCCGCTGGCACATGCCGTCGATGTCCGCGCGCCCGCCGAATGGGCGCCCGTGCCCGGCGACATCTCCCAGGCCGCGTGGAACGCGCTGGCGATCTCGACCATCTATGATGGCGTCGCGCGCGCGGCACGGGACTGGCTGGTCGGCTATCTCAATGACCGGGTGCCGTCGAACCTCGGCGCGTCGCTCGCGACCTTGCCTCGCTTCCAGGAGAAGGTCGGCGAGATCGAGGCGCTGCTCCAGGTCAACCGCACGCTGATCCAGGCCGCGGCGGCGGCCGTCGATGCCGGCGAGCCGATCACGGCCATCGAGCTGAACAACATCAAATATGTGGCGACCGGCAACGCGATCAAAGCCGTCGAGATCGGATTGGAGCTAACCGGCAATCCTGGCCTTAGCCGCAACAATCCGCTCGAGCGCCATTATCGCGACGTGCTGTGCAGCCGCATCCATTCGCCGCAGAACGACACGATCCTGACCGCCGCCGGCCGGGCGGCGCTGGGGGCGTGACGGTGCAGCTCGTCATCGCCAGCCAGATGGATGCCGATTTCAATGCCGGCATCGCGGCGCATCCGATCGGCCCGCAGATTATCGACGTGCCCGAGGATACACCCTGGGAGGCCGCGGCGCATGCCGACGTCCTGCTCGTGCGGCCGTCGCCGGCGTGGCGCGGCAATCGTCATCTCGATCGGCCCGCCGCCTGGCCGGGGCGGCTGCGCTGGGTCTATAGCGCGTCGGCCGGGATCGATTTCTATCCGCCCTGGCTGCTCGACGCGCCGCTCGTTACGTGCGGTCGCGGCGTCGCATCGGACGAGATCGCCGATTATGTGATCGCCGCGATCTACGCGCGCGCCAAGAATCTCGATGCCATTACCGTCCGCTCGCGCGCCGACTGGCGGCCGGCGATGCTGGGGCGGGTCGCCGGGGCGACCATCGGCATCGTCGGATTGGGCGCGATCGGCAGCGCGGTGGCGCAACGCGCGGCCGCCCTTGGCGCGCGCGTGGTCGCGGTTCGGCGTAGCGCGGCACCGGCCGCGGTTCCGGGCGTGCTGCTGCTCGACAGCGTGGAGGCAGTCATCGGCGAAGCGGACCATATCGTCATTGCCGTCCCTGCGACGCTAGACACGCGCGGGCTGTTCGACGCATCGCTGCTCGCGCGCGCCAAGCCCGGCGCTCACCTGATCAACGTGGCGCGCGGATCGGTGGTGGATCAGCAGGCGCTGATCGCCGCGCTCGATGCAGGGCAGCTCGATTTCGCCACGCTCGACGTTACCGAACCGGAGCCGCTCCCTGACGGTCATCCGCTCTACACGCACCCGCGCGTCCGGCTGACGCCGCATGTCTCCTCGAACTATCTGCTGGTGCGCGACCGGCTGCGCGACAAGGTCAGCGACGATCTCCAGCGCTTTGTGCGCGGCGAAGCGCCGAGCGACATCGTCGATCGTGTCCGTGGCTATTGAAAGCTTGGCTAGCCGAATGCGGCCACGGTTTCGCGGGCGAGGTCGGCGAGGCGCTGCGTGGCGATGTCGAGAGCGTCCGCGGTCTGCAGGATACACGCGACTTGCGGCAAGTCGGGAAGCGGCGACGGGTCGAGCGACGCGATGTCGCGTAGGAACAGGTGAGTACGGCACGTCAGGCCGAGTCCCGCCGTCACCGCGGAGCGGAGCGTCGTCAGGTTCGGCGTCTCGACCGTGATGCGATAGGGCAGGCCCGCTTCCTCCAAGGCGCGGATCGCCGCTTCGCGAAACCGGCACGGTGGTTCGAGTACGGCCAATGGGATTACGGAACGGCGCGCGAGATCCGCATCCCCATACCAGCTCATCGGCGCCGTGGTGATCGCGGCCGGGTCGCCGCCGGCGGCAAAGCCCAGCACGATGTCGAGTTGACGACGCTCGAGCAGGCCCTGAAGTTCTGCCGTGCCGGCAATGCGCGCATAGATCTGGGCATCGGGATGGAGTTCGGAGAAGCGCGCCAGCAAGCCGGTCAGCAAGGTTTCGGCGAAATCCTGCACCATGCCGACGCGGACTGGACCGGCGAAGCGGCCGGTATTGATCGCCGCGACCGCTTCGTCGTGGAGATCGAGCATGCGCCGCGCATATTCGAGCATCATGTCTCCAGCCGGGGTCAGGCTCAGCCTGCGGCCCTCGCGAGTGAAGAGCGTTTGCTGGAGCAGTTCTTCAAGGCGCTTGATCTGCAGGCTCAGGGCGGATTGCGTGACGAACACCTGTTCCGACGCGTTGAGCATCGAACCCGAATCGACGATCGCGACGAAACTTCGCAACAAGGTCGTCGGCAGGTTGACGGGCATCCCATTCCTTCGTCGCGCCAAGGCTATCTTGCCCAAGATCACGCAGGTTTTTATTCCTATCAAATTAATATGCATTTGAGGCGCGAAACATATTCTTTCAGCACCGGACAAACAGAAAAAATGTGACATCTATTTGATAAACAGCAATATAATCTGCTTATGAGTGATCCTAATAAGCGCACCTCCCAAACTCGATTGAACTGATAGGCATTCTGCTATTCGCTTCGGACCTCACCCAATGAGGCCGGTAGCATCATGGCAACGATCGCCCCGAATGCTGGCATAGCGCCAGCCGCCAGCAGGCAACGCACATTCCGCCTCCCGACGCTGCGGGCAGGGCGATGGTTTTCGCCGATCCTGTTGCTGTTGCTGTGGGAGCTTGCCTCGCGCACCGGCTTGATCCCCGAACGGACGCTGGCGGCGCCATCGACGGTGATCGGCACGCTTGCCGGAATGATCGTCTCGGGCGAGTTGCCCAGCAATCTGCTGGTCTCGTTCGGGCGCGCCTCTATCGGGCTGGCGATCGGTCTCGCGGTCGGCATCGTCCTCGCGCTGATCGCCGGTCTGTCGCGCAAGGGCGAGGTCACGATAGACCCCCTGATGCAGATCAAGCGCACTATCCCGGTCGTCGCGCTGTCGCCGTTGTTGATCGTCTGGTTCGGCATCGGCGAGACCACCAAGATCACGTTGATCGCGTTCGCCGCCGTGTTCCCGGTCTATATCAACCTCTATAGCGGCATTCGCGCGGTCGACGCGCGACTGATCGATGCCGGGCGCAGCTTCGGCCTCAGCCGGCTCGAATTGATCCAGCATGTCATCCTGCCGGGAGCGTTGCCGTCGCTGCTGGTCGGGCTGCGCTTTTCGCTGTCGGTCTCGATCCTCGTGCTGGTGATCGCGGAGCAGATCAACGCCTCGGCCGGGCTCGGCTACCTCATCAACAATGCCCGTGATTTCATGCGCACCGACATCATCGTCGTCTGCCTGATGGTCTACGCGCTTCTCGGTCTCGGCGCGGACTGGCTCGTTCGCGCCATCGAATCCCGCGCTTTGGCATGGCGCCCCAGCATCGTGGAGCAATAATCATGGACGCACGTCGCGGATTTCTGCTTGCCGATACTCCCGAGATCGCGCGCCGCGCCGCGCCGATCGTCCGGCTGCGGAACTTCACGCGCCGCTTCGGCGCCAACACGATCATCGACAGGCTCGATCTCGACATCGCGCCGGGCGAGTTCATCGCGCTGCTCGGGCGGTCGGGGTCGGGAAAGACCACGCTGCTCCGCACGCTCGCCGGGCTGGATGACTCGCGGGGGCAGGACGTCACGGTGCCCGCTGCCCGCGCGGTCGTGTTCCAGGACGCGCGGCTGATGCCGTGGAAGAAGGTGTGGCGCAATGTTACGCTGGGACTGCGCAGCCGCGACACGCGTGCCCGCGCCGAGCGGGCGCTGAACGAGGTCGGGCTCGGTCATCGGCTCGACGCCTGGCCGCTGACCTTGTCGGGCGGCGAGGCGCAGCGCACCGCTCTCGCCCGCGCCCTGGCGCGCGAGCCGCAATTGCTCTTGCTCGACGAGCCCTTTGCCGCGCTCGACGCGCTGACCCGGATCCGCATGCACGAACTCGTCCTGTCGCTTTGGCGTGCCCATAGTCCAGCGGTATTGCTCGTCACGCACGACGTGGACGAGGCGATCGCGCTGGCGGATCGGGTGCTGGTGCTCGACCAGGGCAGGATCGTTGGCGAGGAGCGGATCGGCGCGCCGCGCGGCGAGCGCGACGGCGTTGCCCGCGAGTTGCGGGAAACATTGCTCAACTGGCTCGGCGTCAAACCGGGCCAGGCCGGCGAAGGGAACGGCGTGGTGCGCCTCGCCGCCGCTCGGCCATGAACGTCGCCGCCGCCATCGCCGCTGTGCCGGAACCGGTCGCGATCGATACCGCGCCGCTGCGGGGTTTCGTCACCAGCTTGGCCGAACTGATCAGCGCGACGCGCCATGAACATGAGATTCTCGCCAGCGGTTCGGCCCTGCTCGCACGGCTGGTCGCGCGCGACGACTGGTTGCCGGACGCCTACGCGCAACCGCATCCCGATCGCTACCAGCAATATCTGCTCCACTGCGACAGCATTGAGCGGTTCAGCGTCGTCAGCTTCGTCTGGGGGCCTGGCCAATCGACGCCGGTTCACGACCACCGCGTCTGGGGCCTAGTCGGCGTGCTGCGCGGCGCCGAGCGCGTCCAGCGCTTCACGCGCCGCCATGACGGGGTGATCCTGCCCGATGGCGACGAAATCCTGCTTGAGGCCGGCAAGGTCGATGCGGTCAGCCCCCGGGTCGGCGATATCCACCGCGTCTCCAACGGGCGGGAAGACGGGCCGTCGATCAGCATCCACGTCTATGGCGGCAATATCGGCGCGGTCGAGCGCGCCACGTATGCCGCGGACGGCAGCCCCAAGCGCTTCATCTCGGGATATGCGAACGGCGCGATCCCCAACATCTGGGACCGATCGGAACAGGCATGACGTTCGCAACTCCACAGGACATCCGCCAGGCGCTGCTCGCCGGCGATGAGATCGCGCTGATCGACGTCCGCGAAGAGGCCGAATTCGCGCTCGGCCATCCGCTCTTCGCGGCGCAGGTCCCGGTACGCCGCATCGAGGCGGAGGCGCGCTGGCGCATCCCCCGGCCCGATACGCCGGTGGTCGTCTACGACAATGGCGAAGGGCTCGCGGCCGATGCCGCGACACTGCTGGAGGGGCTCGGCTTCACCGATGTGTGCCGCCTGGAGGGCGGGCTCGCCAGCTGGCGCGCGGCGGGTTACGAACTGTTTGAGGACGTCAACAGCTATTCCAAGGCATTCGGCGAGCTGGTCGAGCATAACCGCCACACGCCGTCGCTGCCGGCCGAGGAGGTGCAGGCGCTGATCACGGAAAAGGCGGACATCGCGATCCTCGATGCGCGCCGCTTCGACGAATATAATACGATGAGCATCCCGACCGGCCAGAGCGCTCCGGGCGCCGAGCTGGTGCTGCGCGCGCGCGCCGCCGCGCCCGATCCGGATACGACGATCATCGTCAATTGCGCCGGGCGGACGCGCAGCATCATCGGCACCCAATCGCTGATCAATGCCGGCCTGCCCAACAAGATCTTCGCATTGAGGAACGGCACGATCGGCTGGACGTTGGCCGGCCAGAGCCTCGAGACCGGGCGGCAGCAGGCCGCGCCCGATCCTGAAGGCGAGGGCGTCGAGGAGGCGCGCACCACCGCGCGGCGAGTCGCGTATCGCGCCGGCGTGAAGCGGCTGAGTTGGTCGGACCTCGACCATCTGAAGGCAGACACCGCACGCACTTTGTATCTCTACGACGTGCGCCAGCCGGATGCCTTCGCCCGCGGCCATTTGCCGGGCTTCCGCAATGCGCAGGGTGGGCAGCTGGTCCAGGAAATCGACCATTTCGCGCCGGTCCGCGGTGCCCGCATCGTGCTGTCCGACGATCTCGGGCCGCGCGCCGACATGACCGCGTCCTGGCTCGCGCAGCTCGGTTGGGAAGTGTTCGTGCTCGACGCCGATTTCTCGGGCGCGCTCGAAACCGGCCCCGACGGTGCGCCGCCGCCGCGTGGTCCCGAGGGCCGCTACAAGCGTCCTTACGAAGGGACCGACAACAAGCAGGCCGCGATGCAGGCCTATCTCGACTGGGAATATGGCCTGGTCGCGCAACTCGAACGCGACGGCACCCACGGCTTCTACGTCATCTGACTTCTCGCAAGGAGGCTCTCATGAGCGTCAAGTTCATCGGTTATATCGGCTTCAATAACGGCTCCGAGACGCAAAGCGCGGTGCGCGACCGGGCGCTCGACAAGGCCTATGTCGAGGCAGCGGCAAAGGCGCAGGAAGAGGGCGGCTTCGACCGCGTCCTCATCCCGTTCGGCTCGAACAGCCCGGAAAGCCAGATCGTCGCGGCGCATGCCGCGGCGATCACCACCAAGCTCGGATTCCTGGTCGCGCATCGGCCGGGTTTCACCCAACCGACGGTGGCGGCGCGCCAGCTTGCGACGCTCGATCAGTTGTCGGGCGGTCGCGTCGCCGTCCACATCATCACCGGCGGCGCGGACGAGGAGATGGCGCGGGACGGCGACACCGGCACGCACAAGGCGGAGCGCTATGCCCGTACCGACGAATATCTGACCATCCTCCAGCAGGAATGGACCGCCGCCAAGCCGTTCGACCATGCCGGCCGGTTTTATGAGGTTCGCCAGGCATTCAGCGCGATCAAGCCCGACAATTTGCCGGTGTTCTTCGGCGGATCGTCCAGCGAAGCGATCGAAGTCGCGGGGCGCCACGCCGATGTCTATGCGCTGTGGGGCGAGACGCTGGAAGGCGTGCAGGACACGGTGCGCCGCGTCCGCGCCTCGGCCGCCCGCTACGGCAAACAGCCGGGTTTCTCGTTGTCGTTGCGCCCGGTGATCGCCGATACCGAAGAGGCGGCGTGGAAGAAAGCCGATGCGATCGTCGAGCAGGTCCGCGCCAATCGCGAGGCGGCCGGGCTGCCGACCAGCGGCCACCGCCCGCCGAACGCCGGTTCGCTGCGGTTGCTCGAGACGGCGAGCGCGACTCGCCGCGACAACCGCTTATGGACCGGCGTCGCGCAGCTGACGGGCGCCGCAGGCAACAGCACCGGCCTGGTCGGGACACCCGAGCAAGTCGCCGAGGGCATGCTGGATTATTGGGATATCGGGATCGATCATTTCCTGATCCGCGGCTTCGACCCGCTCGGCGACGCGATCGACTATGGCCGCGAATTGCTGCCGCTGGTGCGCCGCAAGGTCGCCGAGCGCAAGAAATTGAGCGTCGCGCTTGCCAGTTGATATGTTTCGCGGGCTCTCCGCTGCGCTTGCTCTGCTGTTCGTCCTTGGCGGGGTGACGGCGTGTGGCCGGCAGGGAGATACCGCCGTGCTCCGCGTCGCCAACCAGAAGGGTTCGACCCGGGCGATGATGGTGGCCGCGGGGGTGCTGGACGGCGCACCCTATCGCGTCGAATGGTCCGAATTCCCCGCCGCACAGCCGCTGCTCGAAGCGGTCGGCGGCGGCGCCACCGATCTCGGCCTGGCAGGGGACGCGCCGTTCATTTTCGCTTATCAGAGCGGCAGCCCGATCAAGGCGGTCGGCGCCTTGCGGACCGCGGGCAGCCCGAAAGATGCGCTGGGCGTGATCGTCCTCCAGGGATCTCCGATCCGCTCGGTCGCCGATCTGGTCGGCAAGACCGTGACGACGACGCGCGGATCGATCGGCCATCACATATTGTTGCAGGCGCTGGAGCGGGCGCGCATTCCGGCGGGCGACGTCAAGATGATCTTCCTGTCGCCGGCCGACGCCAAGGCCGCGTTCGATAACGGCGCGGTCGACGCCTGGGCGATCTGGCCGCCTTATATCAGCGTGGCGCTCAAGGAAGGGGCACGCACCGTCGTCGATGCGAGGGACTATGGACTCCCGGTGAGCTTCGACGTCGCATTTGCCGGGTCGATCGCACCGAAAGCAGCGCTGATGCGCGATTTCCTCCAGCGGGAGGCAAAGGCGTTGGCCTGGGCGCGCGCTAATCCCGATGCCTATGCCAAGGTACTGGCGGCCGAGACCGGCCTGCCGCTCGACATCGCGCGCTCCAGTTTCGACCGCAACAACCGGGTCGCGGTGCCGATCGACGCCGCGATCGTCGATCATGAGCGCATCGTCGCCGGACGTTTCCGCAATGCCGGGCTGATAACGGCCAGCCGTCCGGTCGATGCCGCATTCGATGCCGAAGTCGGCAAAGGGCTGTTCGCTCCGATCGCCGCCAATTGACCCCCTGACCGAGCTGATGGAGAAGACGATGGCAACGTTGTTCAAGGAAGCGCCAACCACCCGATCGCGGGTTTCCGATGCGGAATGGCGCACCCGCGTCGATCTCGCCGCCTTTTACCGCCTGGCGGCGATCAACGGCTGGGACGATTTGATCTTCACCCACATTTCGGCGCGCGTGCCGGGCCCCGATCATCACTTCCTGATCAACCCTTATGGTCTTGGGTTCGACGAGATCACCGCGTCGAGCCTGGTCAAGGTCGATCTCGACGGCAATCTGATCGAAGCCGACGAATACGGCATCAATTATGCCGGCTATGTGATCCATTCGGCGATCCACGGTGCGCGCGAGGATGCGCTGTTCATCGCCCATTTCCACAGCCCGGACGGCATGGCGGTCTCCGCGCATGCGGAAGGCTTGCTGCCGCTCAACCAGCGCGCGCTCGCGCTGATCCCGCGGCTCAGCTATCACGATTATGAGGGTGTCGCGCTCAATCTCGACGAGCGCGAGCGCCTGGTCGCCGATCTCGGCGACACGAAAGTGATGCTGCTGCGCAACCACGGCACGCTCGCGCTGGGCGCGTCGCCCGGCGAGGCCTGGACCAACATCCACCAACTCGAAACCGCCTGCACCGCGCAGGTTCGTACGCTCAGCATCGGCCGCGAGAATGTGCTGATCGCGCCGCAAGCCGCTCAGGACGAAGTGCGGCGCCAGATGGAGCGGCCGCGCAACCTCGCCCAGGGCGAGCGATCGACATCCGAGCTGGTCTGGGCGGCGGCGCTGCGCAAGGCGGAGCGATTGTCGCCGGGCTTCGACGCCTGACCGCTTTTTCCAGGTGGCTCCCCACCTGGCCCTGCTCCGATCCCACGGGATCGGAGCATTTTCTCGTTCAGTATCGATAGCTCGCCTTCAGAAAGAGCGTGCGCGGGGGGTTCTGTGCACCCTGCAGGAGCAATGTTCCCGCATAAGGCCCGGCCTTGATGCCGGCGCCGACCGGGGTCAGCGTCGTAAAGTAGAATTCGTTAGCGAGGTTGCGACCCGTCAGCGTGAAATTCCAGTGATGATCGGCGGTCTCGAAGTCGATGAATGCATTGACATAGCCGTGCGCTGGAATCTGGTACTGAGGATCGTTGAGCGCATTGGAATAATAGGACGTCTGGTAATTGCCGCTCGCCCCAAGCTTGATCGTTCCGTAGCGGCCGGCCGGGATCGTCCACGTCGCCGAGGCGAAATACTGCCATTGCGGCTGGCCGGGGAACGTCTTCCCCGAATAATTATAGGGCGGAACGGTGCCGAGCGCGGGCGCGGAATAATCGTCGTACCGGGTCTCGAGATACGTGACGTTGAAGGTCAGCGACAGGTTGCGCGTCGGCTGGCCGGTCGTCTCGAGTTCGAAGCCATCGGTGTGCGCCGCGGGGGCGTTCCCGCGCGTACTGACATAGGTGCCGGAGATCGGGCTGAACGCCGACACCGCGGTCTGCAAATTGACGTAATCGTTGTAGAAGCCGGTCGCGTTGATGCGCAGGCGGTGATCGAACCATTCGGTCTTGATGCCCGCCTCGTAAGTGGTCACCGTCTCAGGATCATAGGGCAATGCGGTGGCCAGCGTCAGCGCGCGGTTGTTGAACCCGCCCGCGTCGAACCCCTTGGCATAGCTGGCGAAGGCGAAGATCGACGGCGTGACCTGATAGGAAATGCCGATCTTGGGCGTGAAGGCGCGCCAGGTCTTCTTGTTGAGCACGCCTGAATTGTTGAAATTCACCTGGGTGGCGGCGACGTTCACGCCCAGCGCCGGGATTGCGCCACCGCTCAGCACCTGCGGGTAGAGCGTCGGGTCGATCACCTTGCCATCGAGATCGTCATTCACGCCCCGAAAATCGAAAGCGCGGCGGATGATGATGTAGCGGCCGCCGGCCGTCAGCGTCAGCCGATCGGTCAGATGGTAATTGCCCTGCAGATAAGCGGAATAATTGCGCGTGACGGTCCTGCCGATCTGATCGAAGGGCGCGGCGGGCAAGGCGGTGTCGGTTTGCGGCAGGCCCGTGACATAGCCGATCCGGTCGCTGCGGAAATCCTCGAACAGATAATAGAGGCCGGCGGTGAAGTCGAACCTGTTCCAGTTACCCTGCAGCTGCAGTTCCTGCGTGAACGACTTTTGATTGTAGGTGATGTAGTTGTCGGACAGCTCGATCGGCCGCGGCTGGGCCGAATTGTAGGGCAGGCGGTTCTGGCCGTCATTGTTGTAGTTGACCGGATCCTGGGCGAAGCCGCGCAGCGCGGTGATCGAATGGAACGACAGGTTGGTGCCGATATCATAGTCGATCCGGCCGCTGATTCCGCCCGAACGGGAGTGGTTGGCCGGATATCGCCCCGCATAGCTGACATTGGGCCGGTAAGCGGCAAACGAGGTCGGTCGGTACAGCGTACCGCCGGTGATCGCGCCCAGGCCAGACAGTGCCGGGTTGGTCGCATTGTAGGTCGTGGCGACATATTGCGCGGCTTGCGAATGATCGATCGTGCCATCCGCCGTGAGCGTGATCTTCAAGTTCGCGCTCGGCGTGATCAGCAGCTTGATTCGCCCGCCGGTGGTGTTCTGGTCGTTCACTCGCCCCTGTTGCGACGGGTTCCACGTATAGCCGTCATGCTGGTCATGGGCGATCGCCACACTCGCGGCGAGCAAGCCCGGTATCAGGCCGCCGGCGACATAGCCGTGGGTGTTGACCGTGTTGTAATTGCCGTAGCCGACATCGCCGTTGAGCTCGAACTTGTCGGTCGGCGACCGGGTGACGTAGCGGATCGCCCCGCCGGCCGAGTTCGCGCCGAACAACGTGCCTTGCGGGCCGCGCAGCACCTCGACGCGCTCGACATCGGTCAGGTCGGACATGCCGTTGATCGCGCGCGGCAGATAGACGTCGTCGATATACACGCCGACCGTGGGGTCGAAGATCGGATCGCTGTTGCCGATGCCGCGGATGAAAAAGGTATTGGTCAGCGGCGTGATCCCGGAAGGCGCGGTGTAGAGGCCCGGTATCTGGCCGGCCAGGTCGCGCGTCGTGATGACGTTCTGCGTTTTCCTAAATTCGTCGTCGATGACACTTACCGCAACCGGCGTGGATTGCAGCCGCGTTTCCTTGCGCGTCGCGGTGACGACGATATCGCCGCCGGGATTGTCCGCTGCGGCCGGCTCGGCAATGTCCGCCGGCGGATCGGTCGGCCCCGCGCGCGCCTCGCCCGGAATGACGAAAACAAGCGCGACAGTCGACAGTAATGCGGCGGCAGCATGGGTGCCCTGTAGGCGTTTCATAGTGACTCCCTGATCGAAACCGGCAGATCGGCCAAATTCCTACTGGATCGATAGGGATATAGATTCGCGGCACCAATTGAGTTCGGCACGCGTCACTATTGGAATTGCTCATCGTCCGTGCAGGCTCCCTGCGGACATGCGCAAAGGGGGCGACGCAGTCCGGCTGCGCCGCCCCCCTTATGCGAGCGACAAACTTGCTGTGGCGTCAGGCGGCGATGGCGGGCGACGGCCGGCGGATCGCGTCCAGAATTTCCGGCACCTCGGTGCGGACCAGCCAGTCGGGGCTGATATCGACGAAGCGGACGATACGGTCGCGGTCGATCAGAATGACTGCGGGCTGGGGCAGTTCGAGCGTGCCGGTGCCGGTCAGGTCGCCGATCCAGCCGGGGGCGGGCGGCTCGTCGGGTACCTCGCCAGTCGCGAACGCGATACCAAGACGGCGCGCGAGTGCGTTGCCGCGATCGGCGGCGACCGGGAAGCCCAATGCGTGCCGGGCGCGAATCTCGCCCAGTCCCTGCTCGGGGAGATGCGGGCTGACCGCGACCAGCCGGATTCCCTCGGCATCGAGTGCGGGACGGAGCTGACGGTCGTAATGAGGCAGCGCAATGTTGCAGGCCGGACATCCAGCGAAGCGGAACAAGATGAGCAGGACGGGCCCGTCCGCGGTCAGGTCTTCAAGGGTCAGCACGCGGCCATCGGCACCTTCGAGCGTGAACGGAGCAACCGCGTCTCCGACCCGCACGACCTTGGCCGGATCGAAATCCGCAAGGAGCTGCCGGCGCTGGGCGACGTTTCGGGCGAGACGATCAGCCGGCCAGGTTGCGACGCGCTCAGCGTGGAGCGCCTCGAACTGTGCGCTCAGGCTTTCAGTCTGGTTTTCACTCATGCTTGGTCCCCGGGTCAGGCAGCGGCGCGATCGGCGCGCGCGGCGGTATGGCGGTTTGCCGGTACGGGCAGACCGAGATGGTCGCGGAAGGTCTCGCCTTCATAATCCATACGGAACAAGCCGCGCGCCTGCAGGATCGGCACGACCTTCTCGACGAACAAGGCGAGTTGGCCGGGC
This sequence comes from Sphingomonas sp., assembly GCA_036383655.1. Taxonomy (GTDB): domain Bacteria; phylum Pseudomonadota; class Alphaproteobacteria; order Sphingomonadales; family Sphingomonadaceae; genus Sphingomonas. The sequence goes on from DASVNU010000387.1 coordinate 16,152, forward strand.
AGGGCTTCGAAGATGACGAAGCCGTCGGCCGCGCCGTTCTCGAACCAGGCCTGCAGCGTATCGGCGACCGTCTCGGCCGACCCGACGAACGCGCCCCGCGGCGTCGCCAGCCGCTCGACCACTTGACGCAGGCTCAGATTTTCGGCGCGGACCTCGGCGAGGATACGGTTGGCGCCGCTCTGCTGGCTGTTCTTCCCGATATGCGCCACGTCCGGGAACGGCGCATCGAGCTCGTACTGGCGGAAATCATGGTCGTTGAAGGTCCGCGACAGGAAGCCGAAGCCCGTTTCGAGCGATTCGAACGACGCCAGCTCGCGATATTTGTCCTCGGCATCGGCATCGGTTTCGCCGACGATCGGGGTGATGCCGGGAAGTACATGGAGATCGTCGGGGTTGCGCCCGAAGCCCTTCGCTCGTTCCTTGACGTCGCTGTAATAGCTCGCGCCCTCCTCGAAAGTCGGCGCGGCGGCAAAGATCGCGTCGGCGCGCTTGGCGGCGAAGTTGCGGCCGTCATCCGAGGCGCCGGCCTGGAAGATCACTGGTTGTCCCTGCGGGCCGCGTTTGATGTTGAGGGGGCCACGCACCTGGAAGAATTCTCCCTGGTGGTCGAGCCGATGCAACTTGTCCGGATCGACGAACACGCCGCTTTCCTTGTCGGCGACATGGGCGTCATCCTCCCAGCTATCCCAGAGACCCTGGACGACATCGAGATATTCGGAGGCGATGCGATACCGCACGTTGTGAGCGGGATGTTCAGTCTTGGAGAAATTGGCGGCGGTGTCACCGAGCCACGAGGTCACCACGTTCCAGCCCGCCCGGCCGCCGCTTATATGGTCGAGCGATGCGAATTGGCGGGCAACGTTGAACGGCTCCGAATAGCTGACGGTCAGCGTGCCGACGAGGCCGATATGGGAGGTCGCCGCCGCCAGCGCAGAGAGCATCGTGATGGGTTCGATGCGGTTGAGATAATGCGGGCTCGATTTCTCGGTGATCGAGAGGCTGTCGGCGATGAACACGAAATCGAACTTGCCGGCTTCGGCGAGCTGCGCCTGCTGCTTGTAGAAGGGAAAGCTGGTGCTGGCGTTGACGTCCTTGCCGGGATGACGCCAGTCGTTCCAGGTACGGCCGACACCGTGCAGGATAAAACCAAGCTTGAGCGTGCGCGCCATGATGCTGTGCCTCGTTCGACGATAGGGATTCCGAGATAGAAGGAGGTCGCTGCACGTACGAATGCGTTTTGCTCAAGCGCTCATGATATTCGTAAATGTTCCGATGGTCGCGCGTGACCTCTGCGAGGGAGCGAGTATTTCGTAGCGCGTCGCGATCCAATCCGCCGGGTTCACACCGTCAGAAGCCGACTGATCGTGGCACCCTGCTCGGGCGCTCAATGGCGAGGTTCAAGCTCACCGGCGGCGTCACCATTTCCGCGACAAGCTGATCGACGGCATGGTCGCGCACGGCTACGATCGAGCATTTGCCGAGAAGACATCAATCAGATCGAAGGTTTGGCTTATACGGTTTCCCCGAGAGCCATGCGGCCGGTTTCGCGCTGATAGCCTACGCCTCTCCCGGGATCGGGGGGCACCATCCCGATGAGTTCTGCGCGGCATTGCTCAACGCTCAGGCGATGGGGTTCTACTCGCCCGCGCAGATCGTGCGCGATGCGCGAGCGCGCGGCGTCGAAGCGCGGCTGATCGACATGAATGCCAGGCAGCGGGATTGCACGCTCGAGCCGACCGACGTGCGCTATAGGGCGGTCCGGCTGGGGCTGCGGATGCTGCGGGATCTCGCGAACACAGACGCTGCCGCGATCGCCGCGGCGTGCGGCGGCACGCCCCCTCGCCCCGGTTGATGAGATCCAGCGTCGCGCGGTGGCAGTCCTTCGTGGATGATATTCGAACTTCGATATGGGAAGAAGCGGACGACGTCGCGGCGCGAGTGCTCAGCCTTCGGCTCGTCGGGGTGCTGTCCTGAACCATCTGTAATGGGCTGGCGGCAGACGTCATGCCTGTTCTCACAAAGCCGTTCCGCGACCAAGCGTTCGTTCTATGCGGTGAGAACAATCCATAATATTTTCAATATGTTATTTGAATATAAGCGCGTCGGGCTCGAAGCGCGATTTGCCGCTAGGCGCCACATAGGAGCCATCGGAAAGACCGAGATCAGTCTCGCGTCGTCGAGCGCATTAATCGGACACCAATGGCTCAGTCGCGGTGTCGCTGGGTGAGGCATGCCTCTCCACCATGTCCGAACCGACGCACGCGCTATGGCGGGACTGTGTGGCTCTAGGCGGAAGTTTTGGGCCCCTTGCCGAGATCGGCTACCGCGCGTTCCAGCTGTTCGACCCGCGCCGCGAGTTCCTCACGCGGATCGTAGTCTGCCGCGTAAGCGATCGATTCGATGTGGCGCCAGATGCGGCGCGCGGTTTCCTTCAGCTTCATCGTGAGTGCTCCTTCTCCGAGACATTCGATTGGCCGGCATAAGCTGTGGGGACGGCGCTATTGCGTTCCGCGGCTCGCCAGTTCGCGAGCGCATCCAACGCCGGTTTCAAGCCGGCGGCCGGCTTGGCCAGCTGGTAGACCTTGCTGGCCGATGGTGGCGGCAGATAGCGCCGTTCGACGAGCCCCGCATTCTCCAGAGCGCGAAGCCGGTCGGTCAGGACGTTCGCGCTCACGCGCGGGATCGCCGCCTTCAAATCGGAGAAGCGGTGCTCGCGCAGGTTCAAACACAACAGTATCTCCAGCACCCAACGGCCCTCAATCCAGTCGAGCGGGTCCGGATGAGCGTCGGCAACGGCCCGACGAGACGAGGGACGGGAGCCTGCCAAGCTTCGCTCGCGGCCTGAAGCCTCAGCAGGCGTGCGCGGTGAAAAAGCGACTCTCATGCCGCCGCCACCGTCACCGGTTCCGGACTCTGTCCGTCGGGTTTGATCCGGTACCAAAGGGTATAGAGCGCGGGCAGGAAGGCGAGCGTCAGGATCGTGCCGATCAGCGTGCCACCGATCAGCGTGTAGGCCATGGCTCCCCAGAACACCGAATGGGTGAGTGGGACGAAGGCCAGGACGGCGGCCAGCGCGGTCAGAATCACCGGGCGGGATCGCTGTACGGTCGCCTCGACCACGGCGTCGAACGGCGTTCGGCCGTGCTCCTCATTCTCGTGGATCTGGCCGATCAGGATCAGCGTATTGCGCATCAGGATGCCCGCCAGCGAGATCAATCCCAGGATCGCATTGAATCCGAAGGGTTGGCCGGTCAGCAGCAGCGTCGGCACTACACCGATCAAACCTAGAGGCGCGGTAAGCAGCACGATCGCCATCGCGGAGAACTGGCGGACCTGCAGCATGATGACGATCATCATCAGCAGGATCATGATCGGGAAGACCGGCGCCAGCGCGGCATTGGCCTTCCCCGCTTCTTCGATCGAGCCGCCCATCTCGATGTGATAGCCCGGCGGCAGCGTGTCGATGACCGGCTGGAGCTTCTTGAACATGGCGGTCGAGACGTCGGGTGGCTGCAGGCCGTTGGCGATGTCGCCGCGCACGGTGATCGTCGGCACGCGGTCGCGACGGAGCAGGATCGGGTCCTCCATCCGTAGTTCGAGCTTGCCGATCTGGCTGATGGAAACACGCTGCCCGCTCGCCGCTGTCAGCGTGAAATCGCCGATGCGTGCCGGATCGAGCCGCGTCCCACCTGCGGAGCGCGCGACCACATCGACGGTCCTGATGTCCTCGCGGGCCTGCGAGATCGTCACCCCCGAAAGCAGGAATTGAAGCTGCTCGCCAACGTCGCTTGAGGTCAGGCCCATCGCACGGAGCCGGTCCTGATCGAGCACGAAGTGCAGCGTCGGCACGCGCTCGCCCCAGTCGGTGTTGACCGTGCGCATCATCGGGTCGGCGGTCATGATCGCGCGAACCCGGTCGGCGATGACGCGCGCCTTGTCGACATCGGGACCGCTGACGCGGAACGCCACCGGATAAGGTGAGGGGGGGCCGAAGACGAGTTGCGTCACTCGCACGCGCGCGGCCGGAGCGAGACCGTCGGCAGCCGCCCGCCGCAAGCGCTCCTTCAAGGCTTCGCGCGCCTCTTCCGATGGCGTGCGCACGACGATCTTGGCGAAGGACGGGTCGGGCAGTTCGGGCGAAAGCGACATGAAGAAGCGCGGCGCGCCCTGCCCGACATAGGCGGTGATGACCTTCGCCTCGGGCTGTTTACGCAGCCAGGCCTCGACCGTTTCCGTCGCGGCGCTGGTTTGCTCGATCGAGGTGCCCTTGGGCATCTGCACTTCGACCAGGACTTCCGGCCGGTCGGACGTGGGGAAGAACTGCTTCTTCACCAACACCATGCCGGCACCAGCGATCAGGAACGCGATCAGCGTCGCGATCGTCACCACGCGGTTGCGTGTCACCGCCCAGCGGATCAGCCGGCGCAATCTCTGGTAGCGCGGTGTCTCATAGATGGCGTCATGGCCGCCAGGGACCGGCTTGATCGCCGGCAGCAGCTTGACGCCCATATAAGGAGTGAAAACGACGGCGACGACCCAGGATGCGAGCAGGGCGAAGCCGACCACCCAGAAGATGTTGCCGGCATATTCGCCCGCGGTCGAACGCGCGAAGCCGACGGGCATCAGGCCGATCACCGTCACCAGCGTACCCGCCAGCATCGGCGCCGCGGTGTGGCTCCAGGCATAGGCCGACGCCCTGACGCGGTCGAAGCCCTCTTCCATCTTCACGACCATCATCTCGATCGCGATGATCGCATCGTCGACGAGCAGTCCGAGCGCCAGAACCAGCGAGCCCAACGTGATGCGATCGAGCACGCGTCCGGTTGCCCACATGATGACGAGGACGATCGCGAGCGTCAGCGGCACTGCACCCGCCACGACAATGCCGACCCGCCAGCCGAGGGCGATGAGGCTGACGATCATCACAATCGCCAGCGCTTCGAGAAACGTCCGCATGAATTGGTCGACGGCCGCGGTGATATTCACCGACTGGTCTGTTACGGGGGCCAGGGCCATCCCGAGCGGCAACTCGGAAGAGATCGCCTTGACTTCGGCGTTCAGCGATTTGCCGAGGTCGAGCCCGTTCCAGCCCTCGCGCATCACCACGCCCAGCAGCAGGGTCGGTTCGCCCTGGTTGCGGATCAGGAAGGTGGCAGGGTCCTCATAGCCGCGCCGGACCTCGGCGATGTCCGCCAGACGCAAGGTCCGGCCGTTGGCGGCGATCGGCAGGTCGCGAATCTTCTCGAGATCGTCGAATGCGCCGTCGAGCCGCACCTGCATCTGCGGGCCGTTCGCCTCGATCGCGCCCGCCGGGGTAATGAGATTCTGCTGCGCCAGCGCCGAGAATATCGCGCGCGGCGCGACGCCCAACGTCGCCAAACGGTCCTGCGCGAATTCGACGAAGATGCGCTCTGGCTGTTCGCCGACGATATTGATCTTCTTGACGCCGGGCACATGCAGCAACCGCTGGCGCAGGGACTCCGCCTGCCGGACGAGGTCTCGTTGCGGCTCGCCCTTGGCCTTCAGGGCATAGAGCGCGAAGGTCACGTCGCCATATTCGTCGTTGACGAACGGTCCTGCCACGCCACGCGGCAGGTTGGGCGCCTCGTCCTGCAACTTCTTGCGTGCCTGGTAGAATTGCTCCGGCACGTCGGATGGGGGTGTCTGGTCGCGCAGGATCAGCGTGGTGAACGCAAGGCCAGGCCGCGTGAACGTCTCCGCGCGGTCGTACCAGCGCAGCTCCTGCAGCCGCTTTTCAAGCGGCTCGGCGACCTGATCCTGCATTTCCTGTGCGGTGGCGCCGGGCCAGGCGGTGACCACGGTCATCTGCTTGATGGTGAAGCTCGGATCCTCGGCACGCCCCAGGTTCAGGAAGGCCACGATCCCGGCAGCGGAGATGGCGATGATGAAGAACAGCGTAACCGCCCGCTCGCGTACCGCCAGCGCGGACAGGTTGAACCTGCCGCTGGGTTCAGGAGCATCGCTCAACGGACTGCTCCCGCATCGATGCGGACGGCCTCGCCTTGATGGAGCATGTGCGCACCCAGCGCGACGAAGCGCTCGCCCGGCCGCAACCCGGCCGCAACGGTGGCGGTGTCGTCGCCGATGGCGGCCAGGCGCACCGGCCGCCACGTCACCTTGGCATCGGTCTTGCCGGTGACGATCCAGACCCCCGGTCCCCGACCGGGGTCGTAAATCGCGCCGAGCGGAACGGAAATGGCCTGAGATTGGCCGGGGATGCCGACCCGTACGGTTACCGTCGAGCCCAACGGCGCGGCTGCGGGGGCGCCGGCCAGGACGAAGCGGGCTTCGAACGTACGTGTTGCCGGATCGGCGGCATCGCTCAACTGGCGTAACCGTGCGGTGCCGCTGAGCCCGCTATAGGTCCGCGCTTCCGCCTCGGTGCCGGGGGTCGGGCGCAACGTTTCCGGGAGCGCGACGATGGCTTCGCGAGGGCCCGACCGCGCCAGCCGCACGACGGTCTGGCCGGCGGCCACCACCTGACCCGGCTCGGCCAGCGTCTCGGCGACGGTGCCGTCCGCGTCGGCGACCAGCACGGTATAGCCGGCATCGTTCCGGCTGACGCGGACCTGCGCTTCAGCGGTCGAAAGCTCAGCGCGGGCGGAAAGGGCCGCGGCCTTTTTCTGATCATAGACCGATGCCGACACCGCGCCGGCCGAGACCAGATCTCGGTAGCGAAGCTCGTCGGCGCTGGCCTGGGTCGACCGGGCTCGGGCAGCCTCGACCGCTCCCGCCGCCGCTTGCGTCGCGAGTTTGTAGTCGGTCGGGTCGATCCGCATCAGCGGTTGGCCGCGGCGGACGACCTGGCCGGCGTCGACCAGCCGCGCGACGACCTTGCCGCCCACACGGAAGGCAAGGTCGCTCTGCACGCGCGCGCCGACGATCCCGGTGAATTCGCGTGAGGATCCCTCGGCCAGCCCGGCTTGGGCGGTCCGCACCAGCGGTGGCGCGGTGCGCGGATCGGCGTCCGATCGCCCGCATCCGGCGAGCGCGCCGGCCATCAGTCCAAGGATTCCGATGCTTCGCGCGCAAGACGATATCGACACGCAGGTTCCTCCTGTTTCAGTAGGAACCTTATGTACTCATGTGACTAATATGTCAACTAGTCACATACAATCAATTCGCGCTAGGGCGCGAGGCTGCGCAGTATCAATCCGGTCACCTCGGCTTGCGCATCAGGAAGAAGGCCGAGGCTGCGCTCGAGAAAAACCGGGTCGATGAAGGGCTTCATCGCATAGAAAATCGCTCGGCGGGTCTCATCGAGCGGGGTCTTGCGCTCGAACTCGCCGCTCTCGCGACCTTCTTTCAGAATGTCCTCGAGCAGTGCCTGTAATTGATCGGTATAAGCCTGTGCCGTCGACCAGTTTTCGGACGAGGCGTGGGCGGCGATCTCGTAGAGCTTGCGGTCGGAGAAGAACAGCTCGACGCCCGCAGCCGTCACCGTTTTCGCGAACCTGCGCAGTTTGTCGGTCGCGTCCTGGCCCTGGTCCACTGCCTCGCGGACCTGATTGAGAAGGGTGTCGAGGCAATCGCTGCAGATCGCCTCGCCGATCGCCTGCTTCGACTCGAAAAACCGGTAGATATAGGCTTTGGAGAAGCCGATCTCCCGCGCCAGATCCGCCACCGTCGTCTTGGCATAGCCATAATGCGCGAAGCATTCGCGCGCGGCCTTGACGATCTGATCCCGGACGGAATGTTCTGCGGGCCCGCGTAGGGGCGCTGCCTTGCCTGCAATCTGCGTCTTCATGACCAACCTTTAGCGCGAAAGCGGACAATTGACAAATTGTGACTGATTGCGTTATTGGTCACATGAAACTCATCGGCTGAT
>DASVNU010000388.1:0-7852 GCA_036383655.1 Sphingomonas sp.
CACGACGTCGACGTGATGGCCGAGGCGCACGATGTCGCCGAGCATCGCCGCTTTTTCGCGGAAGCCGTCGATCATCTCGAAAAGCTGCAAGCCTCGTCGGGCCGCAAACTACTATGGGGCCCCGCCAATTTGTTCGGTCACCCGCGTTTTGCCGCCGGTGCCGCGACCAATCCCGACCCGGAAGTCTATGCGTTCGGCGCGATGCAGGTGCGCGACGCGATCGAGGCAACGCATCGGCTCGGCGGCGCCAATTACGTGCTGTGGGGCGGCCGCGAAGGCTATGAGACGCTGCTCAACACCAACCTCAAGCGCGAGCTCGACAATTTCGGACGCTTTCTGAGCCTGGTGGTCGACCACAAGCACAAGATCGGCTTCAAGGGCACGATCCTGATCGAGCCCAAGCCGCAGGAACCCACCAAGCATCAATACGACTACGACACCGCCACGGTGTTCGGCTTCCTCAAGGAGTTCGGCCTTGAGAACGAAGTGAAGGTGAACCTGGAAGCCAACCACGCCACGCTGGCCGGCCACACGTTCGAGCACGAAATCGCGACCGCGGCGGCACTCGGCATTTTCGGTTCGATCGACGCCAATCGCGGGGATCATCAGAATGGCTGGGACACCGACCAATTCCCCAATTCCGTCGAGGAACTGACGCTGGCGATGATCGAGATCGTGCGCGCGGGTGGGTTCACCACCGGCGGCTTCAATTTCGACGCGAAGGTGCGGCGTCAGTCGATGGACCCGGCCGACCTGTTCCACGGCCATGTCGGTGGCATCGACACCGTCGCGCGCAGCCTGCTCAATGCGGCGGCGATCATTGAGGACGGTAAGCTCGATGCGATCAAGGCCGAGCGCTATGCCGGCTGGGACGGCGATTTCGGCCAGAAGGTTTCGAAGCTCGATCTCGCCGGAATCGCCGACCTGGCCGTCACCGGCGCGATCGATCCCAAGCCGCGTTCGGGTCAGCAGGAGCGGATCGAGAATTTGATCAATCGCTTCGTCTAGACCTGGTTTCAGCCCGGCCGCCCATAGAATACCCTGTTGGGCGGCCGGGTGGGGGAGTGGGCCGGCACCGTCTCAAACGGCTCCACCCCGCCCTTTCTACCATCGTCATCCCAGCGCGGAGTTCGCGATGACCCACGCCAATGACGACCTCAAGGCATTGATCCGCACGATCCCGGACTTTCCCAAGCCCGGGATCATGTTCCGTGACATCACGACGCTGTTGCTCGATGCGCATGGCCTGGCCGAGACGGTGCGGCGCATGGCGGCGGCGGTCGAGGGTCCGGTCGATCTCGTCGCCGGGATCGAGGCGCGCGGCTTTCTGTTCGCCGCGGCACTCGCGGTGCCGCTCAACGCCGGGGTGCTGCTGATCCGCAAGGACGGCAAATTGCCTGGCGTGACGATCGCCGAGGATTACGCGCTCGAATACGGCACCGACCGCATCACCATGCACGAGGACGCATTGGTGCCCGGCCAGCGCGTGCTGCTGGTCGACGATCTGATCGCGACCGGGGGCACCGCGCGCGCCGCGATCCGCTTGTTGCGCAAGGCCGGCGCGTTGGTCGATCAGGTCCAGTTCGTCATCGACCTGCCCGACCTTGGCGGGGCGGCCGCGCTCGCCGGGGATGGCGTCCAGGTGACCTCGCTGTTCGCCTTCGAAGGGCATTGACCCGCCCGATCGGGCTGAAACGGCCCCAGCGGAACTGATTTCGCCTCCGAATCGTTTTACCCGCCGTGTGGCAGCGGTGCGTTTCCAGCCGCGGCTCCGGTGTATGGAGGCGTTTCTATGAAGATCGGCATCATGGTGTTGGGTGCAGCGTCGCTGCTCTCGCTCGGCGGCTGCGTCGATGACGGCTATGGCTATAGCGGCGTCAGCGTCGGCTATGGTTCACCCGGCTATTACGGCGATTATTACAACGACTTTTACGACGGCGGCTACGGCGCGCCTTATTATGGCTGGTACGGCGGCTATTATTACCCGGGCAGCGGCTATTACGTCTATGATCGCTATCGCCGCCCGCATCGCTGGTCCGATGGCCAGCAACGTTACTGGCAGAATCGCGGCTCGCAATGGCGCGGAACGGGGCGCAGCGACGAATGGCGCGGCTTCCAGCGCGGTCCCAGGGCAGGCGGCAACGACGGCTATCGCTGGCGCGGCAACGGTGGCGGCGGCAACGGCGGCTGGCGCGGTAACGGTGGTGGACGCGGCAATGGTGGCGATGGGCGTCACCGCGGCCACTAAGCGGTAGTGACGTTAACGCTCGAATTGGCGACTGGCTCTTAATCCTCCCCCGCCAGGGGGAGGTGGCGCCGAAGGCGACGGCGGGGGCGGACGGCGACTCGCTGACCGTTGTGCTTCCTCCCACTCCGTCAGGCTGCGCCTGCCACCTCCCCCTGGCGGGGGAGGATTGGTTGAGTGTCGATAGGTTCAGCCATCCTGGGGCCGCGTCCGGATCAGCCCATTGGCGACAAAGGTCATGACCGCCTCGTCGTTTTGGTTGAATATCGTGGTGCGCCCCTTGGTGATCCCCATTTCCGGGCGGCTTCGCGATACGCGCTTGTCGAGCAATTCGGTCTCGCAGCGCAATATGTCGCCCGGATAGACCGGCTTGAGCCAGCGCAGTTCATCGACGCCCGGGGAGCCGAGGCCGGCCGAGCGCCGGTCCTTCATATGCTCGACCGTCATTCGCATCGCCATCGCCGCGGTGTGCCAGCCGCTTGCCGACAGCCGCCCAAAATGGGTCTGCGCGGCGGCCTCATCGGACAAGTGGAAGGGCTGGGGATCGTATCTGGAGGCGAATTCGATCACTTCCTCGCGCGTCACGTCGTAGCGGCCGAAGCTCGCCTTGGTGCCGACCACCAGATCCTCGAAATAGGTGAGATCGTCGCTCATTTCGCCAATGCTCCGCGGAACGGCGCGTCGTCGCCATCGAGCCCCTGGCCCGGCGGCAGACCGATCAGGTCGCGCAACAGCGGCGCCACGTCGACATTGTCGAAGGTCGGGATCTTGCCGATCGGCTTGATCGCGGGCCCGCTGGCGATGAACAGCGCGCGCATCTCGGGCGCGTCATTGTCATAGCCATGCGCGCCGCCATCCTGATTGTGCCTGGGCGGATGCAGGACGACCATCCAGCCGGCGTCGGGCATGCACAGCATCGCCGGCACGCGGGGATTCTTGCCGTAGTGGAACCGCTCCGGCACCTCGCCCTTGCGATAGCAGGTCAAATGCGGGCCATGCGCGCCGAGCAGCGCCTGTTCGACCGCAGCCTGCTTGCCGGGCTTGGGATTGATCGAGGCGTACACGCCGTCCTCGACCACGTCATAATCGTCGGCCTTGCTGAACCTGTCGAGCACGATCAGCCGGTCGTTGGACGTCGCCGCCATGCCGTGATCGGCGACGATGACGAAATTGACCGGCTGGCCCAGCCTGGCGATCTCGTCGCGCAGCCGGCCGATCGCCGTGTCGACAGTGGCGACCGCGTCGGTCGTGCGGCTGTCGTCGGGGCCGTATTCGTGACCGGCGGTATCGACCTCGTCGAAATAGAGCGTGACGAAGCGCGGGCGCGTCTCGGCCGGGCGGCGCAGCCAGTCGACCACGATATCGACGCGCTGGCGGTCGCTCAGCGCCTGGTTGAATTGCAGCCAATCCGCGGGCCGGGTGCCGCCGGTCACCGGATTGGGCCATTCCTTCGCCCGCTCGCCGCCCCAGGCGACGTTGGACCCCGGCCAGAACGCGGTCGCGGTGCGGATCCCGGCCTTTTCCGCGGTCACCCAGATCGGCTCGGCGGCGTTCCACCAGAACGGATCGTCCGACGCCATGGTGAAGGTGTCGCCGGGGCGTGAGGGGTCGAGGAACTTGTTGGCGACGATCCCGGTGCGGTCGGGGCGCAGTCCGGTGACCAGGGTCCAATGGTTGGGAAAGGTCTTGGACGGATAGCTCGGCCGCATCGCGCTGCTGATCCCCGTCGCGGCGAACGCGCCGAGATTGGGCGTGACGCCGCGGTCGAGATAATCGGCGCGGAAGCCGTCGATCGACACCAGGATCGTGACCGGCACTTTTGCTTCCTGCGTCGGCGCGACGGGGGCGGGCGCGGCGCTCTGCGGCGGGGGAGCCGCAATCGAGCCTGCCGGCAGCATGACAGCGGCAAGAATGGCGGCCCGGGCGATCCAGCGCATCGACAACTCCTTGGTCGTGGTTGCGCCGGCCATGCCGGGCCGCCAGCCCGCGCGCAAGCTATCCGCCGAGGCTCAGTTTCACGAATCCGGTCCAGCCCGCCGGGCGCTTGCCATAGGCCGCGTCGAGTGCCGCCGGCTTGGCGATGATGAAGCCGCTCCCGCCGATCGCCGCCTCGATCGGACCGATCAGCTTGAGACGATAGGCATAGCCGAGTTCGGCGCGCGTCACCCGGAACGGGCGATCGTGGAGCGGGTCGAGCGGATCTGGGAACAGTTCGTCATTGGTCAGGTTCTCGACCCGCCCGAACAGGCTGTGATGATTGGTGATGTCCCAATTGGCCTCGCCCAGCCAGGCGGTGAGCGCGCGTCCGGGCAGGCGGTTCTTGATCGCGAACCCGGCCAGCGCCGAAAACCCGCCCCGCGCATATTGCACGCTCGCCGTGGTCCGGGCCTCGTCGATATTAGGCTCGAGCGCCTCGGGACTCTTCAATCGCCCGTAGCTCGCCTGCGCCGACCAATAAGAGGAGGGATTCCAGGTCGCCCGCACGCTCCACGAATCGAGCTTGGGCGTCTCGATGTCCCAGCGATGCTGGTCGGGCTCACGCCCGCGAAACGCCGAGCCCTCCAACTGCCAGCGGCTGGTCGAGAGGCCGGCCGTCACCACCCCGAAGGTGATGTGCGTGCTGTCGAACCAATGGTGCGTGATCGGCGCGAGCGGCAGATATTTGGCCGAATTGCGGTGCATGAACGCCGAGGGACCCAGCGCCGGCTCGGCGACCGGCCCGCCATAGACGAAGCCGGTCAGCTTGCCGCCCAGCGGGACGTCGATCCGCGCCGACAATTCCATGAACAAGTCGTGCGGATGCTGGCGATCGACCAGCGGGGTAACGCCGTCCGCGGTCTCGCCCGTCGCCAACAGGCTGGGATAGCCCTTCGCCCCCATCAGGGCATCGAGGCTGAGCATCGACCGTAATTGAAGTGCGGCGCCACCGCCGAGATCGCGCCGTGCGTCGATCATCGCCATCGAGGTGACGAACGCCTCGTCGCGCCCACGCGGCCCCGACTGGTCGGTATAGCTGCCCCAGGCATAGCCGTGGAGCATCACCATCCACTTGCCCGCCATCACATGCAGGCCGCGCATCGCCCCCTCGGCACCGGGCAGGCGTGAGGTTCCCGAGCCTTCGCCGGGCAGGTCGGCGCCGGCTGCCGCCATGCCCGGCATCGACATTCCGGGCATCGACATTCCGGGCATGGCCATTCCCGGCATCGGCGTCCCGGACCGGCCGCCGGTTTTGGGGCTGGGCTCAGGCTGCGTGGCTGATCGCGCAGGCATGTCCATGCCGGGCATGGCCGGGGGCATGGGTGCGGCGCTCGGCGGCATCGGCATGTTGGGCAAGGCCGATGGAGCGGACGGCATTGGGGCGCCGTTGGACGGCATGTCCATCCCCGGCATGGATTGCGGGGTAGAAGCCGCAGGCGCGCTCATCTCCATGCCGCGCATCGGGGTAGCCGGCGCTGCCGCCGATCTCGGCGTTGCGCGGAGCGGCGCGCGCTTCGCCTTGCGTTTTTGGGTGGGGTGGGCGCCGCTCTTTCGTGGTTGCGGCTTGGCACCTGGCTTTGCCTTTGCCTTGGCGGCGGGCTTGGCCGGCATCTTCATCCCGGGCATGGACATGCCGCCCATGGACTGTGCCGCCGCCGCGCCGGGCAGCAGCGTGGCCGCGGCCACGGCCGCGAGCCATTTGTTCCTGATCATCTGATTGTCTCCGTGAATTGCGTGAAGCGATCGGCTTCACGCAATCCTCGGCGGGGGCGGGGTGGGGGCCTCTCCCGGCACCAGCGGCAATCCCGCGATCCGCGCGACCGGCGCGGGCTCGGGGAGCAGGATTCGCGGCTGCACGCGCGCCGCTCCCCAATCGTTCATCGGCACGCAGCCGACGCAGAGATGCTGCGCGGCCATCGGCGCCCTGTGATCCATGCCGGGCATCGCGTGGCCGGGCATTGCCGTTGGCGTCGCGCCATCGCGAGCGGACGCATGCGCGACCGGCGTGGTCAGCGCGAGCACCAGGAAAAGGATCAGCCGCAACAGCATCATCCGTCCTTAGCGGACCAGCATCCAGACCGCCATCGCGACCATCATCAAATTCTCGGTCAGTGACACGAAGCCCAGCGGCACGTTGCTCGATCCGCCGACGCACGCGCATTTCAACTCGCGCTTGTCGATATAGACCGCCTTGGCGACCGACACCGCGCCGATGCCGCCAATGAACAAGGCGATCGGCACCGATAGCCATTTGGCGGTGCCGGCGATCATCAGCACCCCCGCCAGCGCCTCGGCGACCGGATAGAGATAGCCATAGGGCACCCAGCGTCGCGCGAGCAGGTCGTAATTGAGGAACATGGTTGAGAAGCGCTCGACATCCTGCAGCTTGAGGATCGCCAGCACGCACATGCTGAAAGCGATGAACCACTCGCCCGCCATGATCGTGAACGGCGACCCCATCGCGGCCTGGCTGGCGGCGAGCGCCATCAGCGCGGTCATCGCGAATAATGCGACGACGGGGCGGTAGCTGGTCTCGTCCTTGGTCGGCACATGCTTGCCGAAGAAGGCGCGCAAATCGTCATTGCCGCCGACGCGCTCGCCCTCGATGAACGTCTGCGGGGTGGTGACGACGCCGTGCTCCGCCTTGAACGCGTCGGTCTCCGCGCGCGTCCGCAGCCAATGATCGTCGACCTGATAGCCGTGCGATTCGAGCAGCCATTTGGATTTCAGCCCATAGGGGCAGACATGCTCGGGCATCACCATGCGATAGAGCGTCGCGCGCTTTGCAATTGTCATAACGCCCCCCAATATAGGGGCCGTACCATGGTACGGAGTCAAGCATGGCTGGCATGACGATCGGGAAACTCGCCGCAGCGGGCGGGGTAGGGGTGGAAACCATCCGCTATTACCAGCGGCGCGGATTGCTTTCCGAGCCTGCGCGCGCCGAGCCTTATGGCGGCGTACGGCGCTACGACGCGGCGGACGTCCAGCGGTTGCGCTTCATCCGCGCGGCGCAGGGGGCGGGGTTCACGCTCGACCAGATCGGCGAATTGCTGGAGCTGGACGCTACCGACGATCGTGCCCGGGCACGCGCGCTCGCGATGGAGCGGATCGCGGCGCTCGATGCGAAGATCGATGAATTGGCGGCGGCACGCGGTGCGCTGGCACGGCTTGCGCATGACTGTGCCAGCAGCGGCACGGGGCCATGCCCGATCCTCGCAGCTTTCGACATGGGCTAAGCGGGGATTTGACGCCGCCGCGCCAAGCTGTATTGTGTGATATACTGTATCATAGCAAAGGCGGGGCGATGCGGGCGGCGGTGGTTTTGGGCGCTTTTCTGATGGCGGCGCCGGCGGAGCAGTCTGCCAGGGTCGGAATGGCCGACGAAACGATCGCGGCGCACAAGATATCCGGCGACGAGGTGGTAGAGGTCGATCGCGCCGAGGATGCCGCAATGGACGGCACATCGATAGACATTGTCGTATCACCCGCGGGCGACGTCATCGAGGCGCAGCCCTCCTATCGCAACACCGCTTCCGGCGATTCTACAACAGTGCTGGCAGCGGCACGCCAATGGAAGTTCAGGCCCTTCACCTATGCCGGCCGGCCGGTCGCCGCGACCGGCCGGGT
>DASVNU010000389.1:0-4431 GCA_036383655.1 Sphingomonas sp.
CCTCGCTCCACCCGGCACACGATAAATAATGGCCGAGGCGCTTCCCCCGCTGGTCGCCGAGCCCAGCCCCAACGAGATGCGCGATCCCGAGATGCGCCGCGAGCTCAAGCGCGCGACCGTCTGGCTCGGGCTCGCCGCGACGATGGCGCTGGTGGTGATTCTGATCCAGCCGATCCTGATCATCCTGGCGGGGCTGGTGTTCGCCTCGATGCTCGACGGCGGGGTTCGCCTGCTGGGCCGTGTGCTGCCGATCGCGCGCAGTTGGCGGCTGCTGATCGTCGTCATCCTGACGGTCGCGTTCATCGGCGTGGTCTTCTACCAGACCGGCGCCGGCATCGCGATCCAGTTCCAGCAGCTCAGGGCGACGCTCGAGGTTCAGGCCGATCGCCTGTCGCAATGGGCGGCGAGCCAAGGCATCCTGCCCGGCGCCGATGACCTCAAAGGACTGGCGCAACAGGCATTGGGGTCGGTCGGCAAGCTGACCAGTTGGATCGGCACCGCGCTCGGCGCGGTCACCACCCTGTTCATGATCATGGTGATCGGGCTGTTCGTCGCGATGGAGCCCAAGATTTACGACCGCGGGCTGCAATGGATGGTCCCGAGCGACTCTCGCGGCGAGTTCGCGATCACGCTCGGCCGCATGGCGCGCCAGCTCCGCCGCCTGCTCGCCGGCCGGCTGGCCGGCATGGCGTTCGAAGGCGTGGTGACATGGATCGCGCTCAGCCTGTTCGGTATCCCGATGGCGATGGTGCTCGGCATCATCACCGGCATGCTCGCCTTCATTCCCAATGTCGGCGCGTTCGTCAGCGGCGTGCTGATGGTCTCGGTCGGGTTCAGCGCGGGGATGGACAAGGGCCTGACCGCGATCATCATCTATTTCGTCGTCCAGACCTTCGACGGCTGGGTGGTGATCCCGCTGGTCGCGCGGCGCACGGTCGATCTGCCCCCGGCGCTGACCTTGTCGATGCAGATCCTGGCGTCGACGCTGTTCGGTGTGCTCGGGCTGGCGCTGGCCGACCCACTGACCGCGATGATCAAGGTCGCGCTCGAACGCAATTCGGAACGCACCGCCGAGGAAGATGCCGAGGCCGCCGCCGCCGGCATGGGCATGCTGTGACGATCACGCTGCACGATTACTGGCGTTCGTCGGCGAGCTATCGCGTGCGCATCGCGCTGGCGATGAAGCAGGTCGAGTACCAACGCCACGACGTCAATCTGCTCAAGCGCGAGCAGGTTTCGCCCGACAACCTCGCGGTCAATCCGCAGGGACTGGTCCCGACGCTGGAGATCGACGGCCATGCGATCGGCCAGAGCCTGGCGATCATCGATTATCTCGACGCGCGCTTTCCCGAGCCGCGGCTGATCCCGTCCGACGCGCTTGCCCGCGCGATGACCTTGCAGCGCGCGCTGGTGATCGCGGCCGACATCCACCCGGTCGACAATCTGCGCGTCCTGCGCCGGCTGAGCGAGATGGGAATCGACCAGGCGGGGCGTGACGATTGGTACCGCCACTGGATCGTCGAGGGCTTCACCGCGCTGGAGACGATGGTCGGCGACGGCCGCTTCCTGGGCGGCGAGGCCCCCGATCTGTCCGACCTCTGCCTGGTGCCGCAGATGTACAATGCGCGGCGACTCGACACCCCGCTCGATGCCTTTCCCCGGTTGGTGGAAATCGATGCCCGGCTGACCGCGATCGACGCGGTCGCCGCGGCGCACCCCGATCGGTTCAGCCCGACCGACTGAGTTTGCGGTCGAGCACCAGCTCCTCGAACAACCGAACATAGCGCTCGATCGAATCGTGGCCGCGTTCGGGCACCGGGTCGGGGCGCGGGCGATCGGGCGCCAGCCAATGGTCGAACGCGGAGACCAACGCGACCGGGTCGTCGGTCGGTACCACGCTGCCGAGATGCGGATGCGCGACGATCTCGCGGATCGCGACGCTCGATTCGGTCGCCACCACCGGCGTGCCGAGCGCCAGCGCTTCCTGCAGCACGCCAGGCACGCCTTCGAAGTCCGAGGTCAGCACCAGCGCGCGCGCCTGGGCGAGCGCCGGGCGCGGGTTGGTCGAATAGCCCGGCAGGTGGACGCGCGAGCGCAGCCCCAGCGCGTCGATCTGATTCTCCAGGTCGCCGCGGACTTCGCCCTCGCCGACGATCATCAGCTTGACGTCGTGCCGTTCGACTCGCGCCAGTGCCGAGATCGCGCGGTCCCAGCGCTTTTGCGACGTCAACCGGCCGATTCCGATCAGATAATCACTATTCGGCAGCGGCGGAGTCGGCGTCCCGATCGGCTCGGAACTGGGCGGATTGGCGATCACGCTGACGCGATCGGCGCCGACCCCGGTCATCCGCACCGTTTCCTCGGCCATCGCCGGGCTCATCGCGACCAAATGGTCGATGAAGCTGGGATAGGAGCGCAGGAACGTCCGATAGCCCTGCGCCACCGGAAAATGCTGGTCCTCGCGGTCGAGCCGGTTGGATACCTTGCCCACTACCGGCGGGCAGTCGCGGCCGAGCCGCAGCTTCAGCCACGCCACCGCGCTGGTATAATGGTTGCCCGGGCAGAACACGATGTCGGGCGCCGCGCTCTTCACTGCCTGGGGAAGCGCGCGAATCATGCCGAGATGCGTGGTGCCAAGCTCGATCAGCCGGACGCCTTCGGGAATTTCGGCAGCGAGCGGACC
The DNA here is from genome assembly GCA_036383655.1 of Sphingomonas sp. GTDB lineage: Bacteria > Pseudomonadota > Alphaproteobacteria > Sphingomonadales > Sphingomonadaceae > Sphingomonas. The sequence continues at coordinate 2,684 of DASVNU010000389.1, forward strand.
CCGCGCCGAACTCAGCACCAAGGTGACCTGCTGCCCCAATTCGACCCAGCCGCGGATCATGCGCAGCATCGCGCGCTCGACTCCGCCGCCTTGCAGGCTGTGAGCGAAAGTCAGGATTCTTACGGGGGCGTAAGGACTAAGCATGAATTGGCGCGCTAACGTCGATTTGTGTCAAAAGTTTCTCGGACGCGAAAAAATTAGGGCAAAACCGACTTATTTGCCTCCGAAATGATGCTGCGCTGCAACATAGAGCTTGCGATTCGCACTTTCCACCCCCAAATCGCGCGGCGCTTGCGGCTACCGGCTTGTCGCGGGCCGATTGTCGTGATCGCGTCTTGCCGTTAAGCGGCCATTATTTCCGGGCACGTCGATTGGATACGGACCTGCCGCATTTGGATGAACAGATTTTGGAGCGTCGATGAACAGCGGCTTTGTCGGGGCATCCACCAATCCTGCCGCCGGTCTGGCGCCCAAGATTGTCGATGCGGCCGAGGACCTCGCCGGGCTCGAACCCGTCAGGAGCCTGAAAAGCCGCTGGCCGATGATCATCGCCGGCGTGCTGAGCCTCGCGATGATCGCGGGGCTGGCGAAGCAATTGCTCGGTTCGGGGCTGGCCGGGTTCAGCCACGCCGCGCCCGATAGCTGGCTCTATTACATCGCCTTCGCGCTGCTCTACATTTCGCCAGCTACCGGAGATTATATCATTTTCCGCCGGTTGTGGAAAATCCCGTTCGAGGGGTTCGGCGCGCTGATCAAGAAGCGCATCGCGAACGAGGCGGTGGTTGGTTATTCGGGCGATGCCTATTTCTACGCCTGGGCGCGCCAGCGCGCGACGATGGTCGCTGCGCCGTTCGGAGCGGTCAAGGACGTCTCGATCCTGTCGGCGATTTCGGGCAACATCATGACCTTGGTCATGACCGCGCTGGCACTGCCGTTCGCGCTCGAGGTGCTGCCGCCACGTTATTATACCGGCTTGGCCGTCGGCATCCCCGTCGTGATCGCGATGTGCCTGCCGTTCCTGATCTTCTCGCGCAAAGTGTTCTCGCTCGACCGCAAGACCCTTTGGTGGATTTTCTGGGTCCATGCCGCTCGCCTGACGGTCGGCTGCGTGCTGATCGCCTTCGCGTGGCATTTCGGGTTGCCCAATGTCGGCATCGGCGCATGGCTGATCCTGTCCGCCGTGCGCATGCTGGTGTCGCGCCTGCCTTTCGTGAACAAGGACCTGGTCTTTGCGACCATGACCAGCGCGATCCTCGTTCACAGCAACAGCAACGCGACCAATGTCGATCTCGCCAATTTGATCGCCTTCACCACCGCGCTGACGCTGGTGGTCCATGTCGCCTTCGCCGCGTTCTTCGCGGTCCAGGCGCTGATCAAGCGCCAGATCTAGGCCACGCGATGCTGGTCGTCGATGTCAACGAATTCTACTCGCCGACCGGCGGCGGCGTACGGACCTATATCGACCGCAAGATGTCGATCATGGCCGATATGGGCCACGAGCTGATCTGCATCGCCTGTGGCAAGGAAGATCGCGTCGAGGAACGCGCCGGCGGCGGCAAGATCATCTACATCAAATCGCCCGGCCTGCCGTTCGACAAGAATTACGGCCTGTTCTCGCGCTACGAGCCGATCTGGCGCTGGCTCGACCAATTGCAGCCCGACGTGGTCGAGACCTCGTCGCCGTGGCGTCCGGCGTGGATCGTCGGCAATTGGCGAGGGAAGGCGCTCAAGTCGTTCTTCATGCACAA
>DASVNU010000390.1:0-6399 GCA_036383655.1 Sphingomonas sp.
CTCATGATCCCGGCCATGCCGGCCATCGCCCAGAACCCGGCGGGCCCGGGCAGGAACTGGCCGAGCACCACGCCGAGCGCGCCACCCAGGATGAGCAATGGCGCGAGCACGCCGCCCGAGGTCCCAGATCCCAACGCGATCAGCCAGACTATTGCCTTGACCACCAGCAAGGCGAGCACGACGCGCAGGGTCATCGATCCATCGAGCAGGCCCTGGATGTTCGAATAGCCCGCGCCGAGCACGTGCGCGTCGATCAGCCCGCCGAGACCGACGACGATCCCGCCAAGCGCCGGCCACCAGAACCAGTGAATCGGCAGGCGATGGAACAGATCCTCGACCTTGTAGAGCGCGACCGACAGCAACGCCGCTTCGAGCCCAGCCAGGATGCCGGTGGCGAGCGACCCCGATGCCGCCTGCCACCAGTCGAGCGCCACCGCCGGGAACGGGAACAGCGCGCCCGATCCGAGCAGCATCGGACGACATGCGAACGACACCAGAACCGCGGTCACCACCGGCACGAAGCTGCGCGGCTTCCATTCGAACAGCAGCACCTCGATCGCGAGCAGGATCGCGGCGAGCGGCGTGCCGAAAATCCCGGTCATGCCGGCCGCCGCGCCCGCCACCAACAGGGTCTTGCGCTCGGCCGCGCTCAGGCGGAAACGCTGCGCGAACAACGACCCGATCGCGCCGCCGGTCATGATGATCGGCCCTTCGGCGCCGAACGGACCGCCGCTGCCGATCGAGATCGCCGAGGACAAAGGCTTGAGCAGCGCGACTTTGAGCGACAACCGGCTTTCGCCGTAGAGGATCGCCTCGATCGCCTCGGGGATGCCGTGCCCCTTGATCTTCTCCGACCCGAACCGCGCCATCAATCCGATCAACAGCCCGCCGATCGCCGGGATCATTACCGTCAACAGGCCGAGATGCGCGCTGGTGATGTCGACCGGGATCGCCGACAGCCGGCCGAACCAGAACAGATTGGTGGCCACCGCGATCAGCCGGATCAGCAGCCACGCCCCGAGCGCCGCGCCCGCGCCGACGGGAATCGCCGCGGCGGTCAGCATGATCATGCGCAGGTCGGCGCTGTGATCGCCTAGTGGACGCGCCTTGTCGGCGGGCGTGGAATGGAGTGACATGGCGGCCTGTCTGGTAAGGGAATGTCGCGCACCTATATCGCGGCGCGATATAGTTCAATCGAAGGACGAAGAAACATGCCGAGCGGAAGTGAGCTGACCGACGCCGAATATGCCGCGCTCGCCGATTTCCGTCATACGTTGCGGCAATTCCAGGCGTTCAGCGAGGAGCGCGTCGCCGATTTCGGGCTGACGCCGCAACAACATCAGGTGCTGCTTACCATTCGCGGCGCGGCGCCCCGGCCGGTCAGCATCGGCTATGTCGCCGAGCGCTTGTTCGTGAAACCGCACAGCGCGTCGGGGTTGGTCGTGCGGCTGGAAACACTGGGACTGATCGCACGCCAGTCGTCGCCGCACGACGGCCGCCAGGCGCTGCTGGAACTGACTCCGCAAGCGCGCGACGTGCTCGAACGACTGTCGGCGGTGCACCGCGACGAGATCGTCCGGATGCGACCGATGCTGAAACAGCTGCTCGACACCATCGCCTGACACCTTCTGTTGATTTATATCGTAATGCGATATATATTCCGATCAGGAGGACGACTGGATGCACATCTTGCTGGTCATTGCCGAATCGATAGGCCTGATCGTCGGCAGCATCACCGCCGCCATCCTGCTGTGCTGGTTGCTGTGGAGCGCGTTCCGGCTGATCCGCCACCCCGCCTGGGGGCCGCCAATCGTCATCGTCCCCGTCATGTTGTGGGCGGCCAACATGCTGCCGCGCAGCGAATTCCTGCGCATGACATTGGTGTTCGCGCTGGTGGCGGCGATCCCGTTCTGGCTCGAGGGCCGCGCCTGGCGCGTGGCGTGGATCGAACGCCAGCGCCTCGACGATCCCGCGCACGGCTGATTGACGCCGTGCCACCTCCTTCGCTCTATCCGATTCTTGCCGCCTGCATCGCCCAGGATCGCCTGCCACGACCGGACGAAGTCGAGCGGGTCGCGCATCGAATCATGCGCGAAGGATCGATCGGCCTGCCCGGCGTGCCACCGGACCGTCGCATGGCCGCACGCGTGGCGCGCACCGCGCTGATCGGTGCGCGCAAGAGATGACAATGTCCGCGCGCCCGTCAGCGGGTCGTCGCTACCATTTGATCTGGTTGCTCGACGGCGCCTTGAACTGATTGCTAGAGGGCGCCTTCAATTGGGTGCTGACCGGTCCCTCACCCTTGATCTGGCTGCTCTCGGGCGATTTCCACTGATTGCTGGCCGGCGCCTTGAGCTGAGTGCTCTTGATCTGGGTGCTGTCCGGCTTGTTCAGCCCGATCAGGACACCCTGAGTATCGCCCGTCGGCGCGCCGGGCTGTTTTTGCGCCGCCGCGTCGGTCACGCCCAGCGCCAAGCCCAGCATCGATACCGCCGCCGCCAGCGCAGGTTTCATGAGATCGGCCATGCCATCCTCCCAACCAAGCGAGAGCGCCCCCGGGAGCGGGGAGCGGCTCTCGACCGTCATGGGATACGCCCGCCTTTGTCTAGCGTATTGGCGGAATGCGACATGCGCGCCGGTGGCGCGATCACACCGGGCTGGGCAAGTCGCGCGCGAGTTCGGCGAGCAGCCATTCGCGGAAGCGGCGGATCTTGGCGACACCGCGCCGCGCTTCGGGATAGCAGAGCCAATAAGCATAACCGCGAGTCGATACCTGATCGAACGGCCGGACCAGCCGCCCTTCGGCGAGGTCGTTGCGCCAGAAAAACGGCGTCAACATCGCCATCCCCTGCCCGGCCATCGCGGCATGTCCTTCGTGCGCCTGGCTGTCGAGGCGGACACCGACGCGCGGCAACCCGTCGGGTACTTCCACACCGGCCTCGCGCAGCCAGAACGGCCACCATGGATCGTGCGGGCTGATCTGTGGCACGCGCAACAAGTCCTCCGGCTCGAACGGTCCATGCCGGCGCAGGAAGCCGGGCGAGCACATCGGCGTGAAGTCGATCCGTACGAGCAATTCCTCGTGCAGTTCCTCCCATCCGCCCAGCCCCGCGCGGATCGCGACGTCGACATCGTCGCTGACGAAATCGGCCAACGCATCGCTGGTCAGCAGACGTACCGCCATTTCGGGGTGGTTCATCTGAAAGCTGCCCAGCCGCCAGGCGAGCCAGGTATTGGCGAAGGTATTCGACGTGGACACCGTCAGCACCGCCTCATCATCCGCGCGGATCGCGCCGAACGCGGCATCGATCGCATCGAACGCGCGAGTGATCTGGGGCGCGGCCTTGCGGCCGGCATCGGTCAGCACGACGCGGCGCTTTTCGCGGCGAAACAGCGGTGCGCCGAGCCGTTCCTCGAGCAATTTGACCTGATAGCTGACCGCCGCCTGGGTCATGCCGAGTTCGTTCGCCGCGGCGGTGAAATTCTCGTGCCGGGCAGCGGCCTCGAACACGCGGACGGCGGCAAGGGGCGGCAGGCGGCGCATGCCAACTTGATAAGCATGGCTTGTCGATCATGTCCAACGATTTGTTGGCGCGCCGACCCCGATACGGGCATATCCATTTCGTCACCAACGCCGGATTTCATAAGGAGGACTCGGCAATGCGCGATGATTTCCTGAGCGGCGACTGGGCCGCGAACAAACACCGCCTGAGCACGGACGTCAATAAGCTGAGCAGCGATTTGGCCGAGAAGATCTCGGACAGTTTCGAGGCGCTGAATCGGGCGCAGTTCGACGCGCCGTGGCACCGCGTCTGGCGCAAGGTCCGCATTTCCGGGCTGCGGTGAACCGCGGCAGCCCCAGGGCCGGGACGCATCCCCCCATGTGCGCCCGGCCCGCCCCGCAAAACTGGTACTTCACCGGCGGCGCCGATCGGATGGCGGGACTCGCTTCCTTCTTGCCTTCCGCGCGCCGCCGGTCTTTTCCCTTAGCATGACCGATTTCGTGCCGCTGACCTGGGCCGACCTGACCGCGCGTCCGCGCCCCGAGCCGCAGGCGGCCATCGCTTATGGCGACGACCCCTGGCAGCGCGTCGACCTCTGGCTGCCCGATGGCGCCGACCCCTTCCCCATTGTGTTGATGGTCCATGGCGGATGCTGGACGACGAGTATCGCCGATCGCACGCTGATGAACTGGGTGGCCGAGGATCTGCGCCGCGACGGCTATGCGGTGTGGAACATCGACTATCGCGGCGTCGACCGCCCGGGCGGCGGTTACCCCGGCACCTTCCATGACACTGCCGCGGCAGCCGACGCATTGCGCGGCTATGCCCCCAAATACGGGCTCGACCTGCGCCGCATCGTCGCCACTGGCCATTCGGCGGGCGGTCATCTGGCATTGTGGCTGGCGGGACGGCGGCAGCTGCCGGCCGACAGCCCGCTGTGGTGCGCTACCCCGCTGGCGATCGCGCACGTCGTCGCGTGCGGCGCGCTTGCCGACCTCGAGGCAGTGGCGGCGAGCCCCGACAATGGCTGCGGCGTCGACGTCGTCCGCGATCTGGTCGGCGCTCCCGGCGACAAGGGCCGCGACGTCTATGCCGACACCTCGATACCACCGCTGCTGCCGATCGGCGTACGCCACGATCTGGTCAACGGACGCGAGGATCGCATCGTGCCCTATCGACTGGCGACGGATTATGCCGACAAGGCGGGAGTCGAAGCCGTACTGCATACCGTCCCGGACACCGGCCATGTCGAGCTGGTCACGCCGGGCACCGCGGCCTGGGCGGTCACCAAAAAGCTGATCGCCGCCGCCTTTGCCGCGACCGACCGTTAGGCGGGCGGCGGGACCAGCGCCCCGAACGGATCGTCGTGCAATGACGCCGCCACTTCGACGAGCAGCCAGGCGCGAAACGCCGCGACCTTGCGCTGCCGTTTACGATGCGCGGGATAGACCAGCCAGAAACTGTTGCGCCAATAAGCAATGCGGTTGATCGGCTGAACCAGCTGCCCCGCATCGATCGCGAGCTGCCACATCGGCGGGCTCAGCACCGCGACCCCGTGCCCCGCGATCGCCGCCTGGCCCTGCAACACTTGCGATTCGAGTTGGACGCTCGGCGGCGTCTGGCCGGGTTGGTCTCCCAGCACGGTCCCAAGCCACAACCGCCACCAGCCGTCTTCGGGCGACAGGCGCGGCAGCGCCAGCAAATCGTCGATCGTCTCGACCGGCGGGTAACCGGCGAGGAAGCCCGGGCTCGCCAGCGGCGTGAACGGCATCCGCATCAGGAAATCCGCCTCGAGCCCGGGCCAGGGCGCCGGTGCGCCGCGGATCGCGACATCGATCTCGCCGCGATCGAACTCGGTCAACGCGTCCGACACCCGCAGCCGCACAGCCAGATCGGGCCGGGCGAGCTGGAAATCGCCGATGCGCGACGACAGCCAGTTGGTCGCGAAGGTCGACGGTGCGCTGACCGTCAGCATCGTTTCGTTCTCGCTGCGCGCGGCGCGGAACGCCTCGTCGAGCTTTTCGAACGCGCTGGTCACTTGCGGCGCGATCAGTTGGCCGAGCTCGGTCAGTTCCACCCCGCGCCCCTTGCGCGCGAACAACGGCGCGCCGACCCGTTCCTCGATCACCTTGATCTGATAGCTGACCGCAGCCTGGGTCGTGCCGAGCTCTTCGGCGGCGCGCGTGAAATTGCCGAGCCGCGCCGCGGCCTCGAACACCCGCACGGCGCCGAGCGGAGGAATGCGAAGCATCCAAATCATAAAGCACATTGATGGCTCGTTCACAAGGTTCGATTGGAGCTCCGCTACAAGTCCGAGCATATCCATCTCGTCGCCACCCCCGGCGACGGATAGGAGAAGCACCATGTTCAAGCCCTTGATGACGACCGTATTGCTGGTCGCCGCGGTTCCCGCATTTGCCGGCGACAAGCCGGTCCCGCCGACCGCCCGCGTCACGACCGCCGACCTCGATCTCACGACCACGGCAGGACGCAAGACGCTTGATCGTCGGCTCCGCACCGCGATCGACAAAGTATGCCCCGACAGCGACGAGGCATCACGGACCACCATATTCTCGATTGGTCGCTGCCGGCAGGTCGCGGCCGCCAGTGCCCGGCGCCAGCGCGGTATCCTGATCGCCGCTGTCGATGCGGCAAAGAACGGCAAGGCGGGCGTCGAACTCGCGACGCGATGACGAGTGGCGCTGACGATTGATTAACTGCGACGATAGGTAACCCACGCCGGCAGGCACCTGTCATCGCTCCTCTGGATGCCTCCACCTCACCTGACGAGCTGATCGTGGCCGCGCAGCCCTCCCGCATTTCATCGCTGAAAATGCCCGTCTTGACGCAATATCCCATCAATGAGATGTTGTATTACGACAGGACAAGAACGGGA
>DASVNU010000391.1:0-7307 GCA_036383655.1 Sphingomonas sp.
GCTTGCTCGACATTGGACAGCAAGCGCTGCGCTATCTCGGGCCGACCCTGGGCCAATCGAGCGACCCGATTTTCTCGCCCGATGGCCGGCAGGTCGCGTTCATCCAGTTCCGCGATCCGCCCGCCGATCTGCCGGACAGCAGTGCCTCCTTCTGGTCGGTGCGGGTGGTGGACGTGGCAAGCGGCGCGGTCCGCACGATCTGGTCGGCGCCCGACGGTGAGGGCAGCCAGTTCGCCGGAACGCGCGGGCGCAACCTCTTCTGGACCGCGTCGGGGCACCTGTTGTTCCCGTGGGAACGGACGGGATGGATGCATATCTATGCGCTGTCGGCCGCGCCCCAAAGCACGCCGCGCGACCTGACGCCGGATGCCAACGAGGTCGAGGCCTTCACCCCTACCCCGGACGGCAAGGCGATCGTCTATGCCGCCAATGCCGGCAACCTCGACACGCGCCAGCTCTGGCGCGCGGGGATCGCGGGCGGCAAGCCGGTCCGGCTGACGCAAGACGACGCGTTCGTCTTTCGCCCGGTGTTTGCCGGCGATCGGTTGGCGGCGACGGCGACCGAAGCCCAGCGGCCGGCGCATATGGTGCTGGTAGACGGCATGAAGCCGCTGGGGTCGGTGGCGGTCGCGGCGTCCTATGCGACGCCCGAGACGATCGTCTTCACCGCCGCTGACGGCGTGCGGGTCCATGGCCAATTGTTCCGTGGCAAGGGGCCCGGTCCCCACCCTGCCCTGATCTTCGTCCACGGCGGACCGCGTCGCCAGATGCTGCCCGCGTTCAACCCGATGCATTATTATTCGAACGCTTATGTCCGCAATCAGCAGTTCGCGGCGCTGGGCTATACGGTGTTGTCGGTCAATTACCGCAGCGGCACCAATTACGGCCGCGCGTTCCGCGAAGCGCCGGAAACCGGGCGTGGCGGCGCGTCCGAATATCGCGACGTGCTGGCCGGCGCGCAATGGCTGGCCAAGCAGCCCGATGTCGATCCCAAGCGACTCGGCATTTGGGGCGGAAGCTGGGGCGGCTATCTCACCGCACTGGCGCTGGCGCGGGACAGCGAGCTGTTCGCCGCGGGCGCGGACTTTCACGGCGTCCACACATTAGTCCGCCCCGGCGACGCATCGCTATCGCCCGGTACCGATCTCAAGGCGCGCGAATTGCAATGGCAATCCTCGCCGATCGGGTCGATCGATCGCTGGCGCTCGCCGGTGCTCATCGTCCATGGCGACGACGACAAGAATGTCGATCATGACCAGTCGCTGTTGCTGGCCCGCGAACTCACCGCGCGCGGCGTGCCGTTCGAGGAATTGAGCCTGCCCAACGAGCGGCACGAATTCTTCCGCTACGACGACTGGCTGGCGAGTTACCGCGCGACGGAGGCGTTTTTCGCGCGGACGTTGAAGGACCAGAAGTGATGCTGGGCTGACCTAATTCTTCCCCATTCCGGGGAGGAATTTTAGGCCTTGGCGGGTACCAACGTCATCCGCGTCACCGCATGCGCGTCGACCGCCGCCTTGCTGAACCACAAGGGCTGCGTGTTGGCCGTGAGCCAGTCCTGATACCAATCGCGATAATGCGGCGAGCGCGGGTCGCCGGACTGGCCCGGCAACAGCAACACGCGGCTATTGTCCCAGGCGCCGACGTCCGCGACGAGCAGATAGCTCGCCCCGTGCATCACGTTGAAATTCTTCCGCCCCAGGTTCACGCCGCGCGCCATGACGGTGAAGCTGTCGCCGCCCGACCGACCGCCATCGATCTTGGGGAATGCCGCGGCGATCGCCGGCGATGCCGATAGCGGGTGCGCGATCGATACCTGGTGCAGGTCGCCCCAGCGCCATTGCGCGGGATCGGGGCCGGCAAGCTTGACCGCCTTGGCCCACCCCGCCGCCAGCGCCTGGTCGAGCAGCGCGTCGCGCGCCGCCGCGGGATTGTCGCCGAGATAATGGTCGGGCGCGGCGAGCAGGCGCAGCATCTCCGACAGGTTCATCGTCTTGAGGAGGTCGCGCGCCGCCTTGGGAATGACGAGATCGCGGAACGCCGACGACAATTCCGGCATGATCTGTTCGTAGAGCAACGCCGCCGCGCTATCCGCCGCGATCCCGCAATTCCATTGCCGGAGCAGCGCCGCGGCCGGCGCCGCCTCGGGCGAAAGCGTCGCTGGCAGCAACTTCACCAGCGCACGTGCGGGCGGTGATTGCACATCGTGCTGGAGCGCGACGCTGTCCGCGACCCGGTGCCGGGGTTGCGCGCTCAGCACTTCGGCGATGCGGTCATGGCGATAGGGATCGCTCCAGCTGAAGCTGATCTTGCGGTCCTTGTACGGATAGTCGGACGGCAGGTTCATTTCGTTGGCCGAGGCGAACCAGCCCTGTTTCGGATTGTAGATATTGGGCATCTCCTCGACCTTGAGGATACCTGTCCAATCGTAACTGCCGTCGCCTGGCGCCGGGAACAGGCCGTCATGCTTGGGCCGCTTGGGCACGAACCCGCTGGCGTGCCACCCGGTATTGCCGTCCACGTCCGCGTAATGATGGTTGGTGGGTGAGACGTGGATCTTGTAGGCCTCGCGCAACGAGTTCCAGTCGTGCGCCAGGTTGATCGCGATGATCGCGAACCGCATGTTCGCGCCGGGCAACAGGGCAACGCTGGCCTGCGCGACCGCGCGATGGCGTGCCGGATCTTCCGACACCACCGGGCGGCCTTGCGAATAGCGCAAGGTCACGCGCTCGGCCGGCGCGTCCTTGACCGCGATCTCCTCCTCGACCGTCTCGAAGCGCTTCCATTGGCCGTTATGCCAATATTGCTCGGGATCGTCCTCGCGCGTCTTGAGGATGAACAGGTCGGTCTGGTCGATATGGAAATTGGTCCGGCCGAACGCGAAACGATCGGTATGACCCTGCATGATGCCGGGCAGACCCGGGTCGCCGCCGCCGATCACATCGAGCCCCGGCGCGGTCAAATGCGCGATATGCCGCGGACTGAGCCCGCCGATTCCGAGATGCGGATCGTTGGCCAGGATCGGGCGGCCGGTCGCGGTGCGGCTGCCGGCGACGGTCCAGGCGTTGCTGCCTTGCGCGATACGGTCGATGCGATCGAGCTCGCGGTCATAGGCCGCGATTTTCTCACCGAACGGCAGCGGCCCCGGGCCTTGAAGCAGGATTCCGAGATCGGCGTCGCTGACTGCCGCGCAATCGAGGCCATCGGGCACGGTGAATGTCCAGGCCGGGCGCAGCGGATCCATGAACCGGTCGAACTCGAGCAGCCCGCGCGCCTCTAGCTGCGCGTGGCGCACCTCGTCATCGCCATCGCCCATCCCGCCGCCGCGCATACGTACTAGGTCGCGCACGTCCCAGCGCAACGGCGTGATGCCCAGAATGCCGAATTCGAGCGGCAACTGGCCGGGATCGGCTTCGAGCTCGGCGATCCGCGCGTTGATCCCCGCGACATAGCCGCGCGCGCAGTCGAGAACCTCGGGCGGCAGCGACTTGAGTTCGGCGTCGATATCGCCGCGATAGAGGAACAGCCGCGCCGCCCGATCGGCGCTCACGAACCGCGCGCCGAACACTTCCGCCATGCGCCCCAGCTCGCGGCGATAGTCCCAATCGATCTGGAACATGCGGTCGCGCGCGACGACATAGCCCTGGCCGAAGAATGCGTCGTGCTTGGACTTGGCGCGGATATGCGGGACGCCCATCGCGTCCTCGAGGATCTCGATCGGCGCGCGCGCGCCCGGCAACCGGATCGTCCGGCTACCCGTAGGGCTGCCCTTATTCACCGCCCGCGCCACGCCGACGCCCGGCAGGGACAGGATCGCAGCCGAGGCCAGCAGAAACGCGCGACGCTGAATCATCGAGGCTCCCAATCGTCATCACCCAATCGTCATCACAGTGAATCGAGACCCTATCGCAACATTTTAGCCAGGGGCGCATAGCAAGCCGACCGTCGCCTATAGCCATGAGCTATCGGCGTCGCGCGACCCCCGCAAACGCCCTGGTGGACGGGCAGTCCGAACGCCGAGTCACTTCCTATTCCCTACGGCTATACCCAAGCAAAATCATAGTAGCGCCGCTTCTATTGACCCCCTTTTGGCGCCCTGTAACCTCCCGTCTCGGAACTGACATGTTCGCGCAACACACAGCGGGCGGTCACCCTTCCAAAAAGGCAGGGATGACAGGAGGACAAGCCGATCGGCGCTCTCCGGTACATCCCGCCGACAAAAAAGCAGGTGGGACGCATGGGCTGCTCGATAGCCACATGGTCGAAATTAGGAAATCAGGTCTCGGCGCGCCACGCACGTCGGAGGGTCTTCCTCCGCGTCGGCCTGCTGCAAGCCAAAGGGGTTGTTTGAATGTCTATTTTCGCGCGTATTCATCCGCGGATCGACCGCCGTTACGCGGCGGGTCTCGCCATGACGGCGCTAGCCATCGTCCATAGCGCGCCGGCGTTCGCGCAAGCGGCTCCGCAGGATGCCCAGGCAGCTCCGCAAGATGCTCCGGCAGCCGCACCGGCCGATAATTCCGATATCGTCGTCACGGGGTCGCGCATCGTTCGCAGCGGGTTTCAGTCGCCGCAACCGCTGACGGTGCTCACCCAGAAGGAGATCGAGACGCAGTCGCCGACCAACAATTTGGCCGATTTCGTCAACACGCTTCCGGCGCTAGCGGGTTCGACCAAGCCGGCCAATTCGCGCCTCAACCTGTCTAGCGGCCAGGCGGGTATCAACGCGCTCAACCTCCGCAACCTCGATAACCAATCGACCGGCACGCGCACGCTGGTGCTGATCGACGGGCGCCGCTCGGTCGGCTCGACGGTCAACGACATCGTCGACATCAACACGATCCCGCAAGGATTGGTGAAGAGCGTCGAGATCGTCACCGGCGGCGCCTCGGCAGCCTATGGTTCGGACGCCGTCGCCGGCGTGGTCAACTTCATTCTCGATAAGAAGTATGAGGGCTTGAAGGTTACGGCCGATCGCGGCGTCACTACTTATGGCGATGGCGGTAACTATTCGGCCAGCCTGACTGCCGGCATGGGCTTTGCCGGCGGTCGCGGTCACATCCTGTTCAACGCCGAGGTCGCGCACCAGGACGGAATATTCAGCGTCGATCGCGACTGGAACGCCACCGGTTACGTGAAAATCACCAATCCTGCCTGGGCAGCGGGCAACGCGGCCGCGCCGCAATTCCTGACAACGCTGCGTCAGGTCGGCGCGGTGAACTCCACGCCGGGCGGCATCATTACGCTGTCGAACGGCGGCGCCTTGAACAGCCTGCGCGGCCTTTATTTCGGCCAGGGCGGCTCGGTGAGCCAATATAACTATGGCAGCTGGAGTTACCCGTTAACGACCGACCCCAAGAATGCGCCCTCGCTTACCCAGGGTGGCGACTGGCTGGTCAACGATTCCGGCCGCCGCATCGGTCTGATGCCGCAGGACAGCCGTTACGGTTTCTATGGCCGGCTGAGCTACGATATCACCAACAATGTCGAGCTGTTCTTCGAAGGCTCATACAATCGCGAAAAATCGGTGTTCAACGCCGGCCCGAACCTGTCGACCAACATCAAACTGCTGAGCGACAACGCCTTCCTGATCAACACGTTGGGCCCGGCGCGCCTGGCCGGCATTACCGACGTGACGTTCGCCACGACCTCCGCCGACCTGCCCTATCGCGGCGTGCACAACGAACGCAAGGTGCAGCGCTATGTGATTGGTGCCGATGGCCAGTTTCAGGCATTCGGCAAGGCCGCGCATTGGGATGTCTATGCCCAATATGGCCGCGCCGACATGCGCGAGCAGCTGACTGGCATTCAGAACACGCAGAAGATGGCGAACGCAACCGACGCGGTGTTCGCGCCGGCCGGCAACGCGCTCGGAGTCCCCGCGGGAACGATCGTATGTCGGTCGTCGCTGAAAAACCCGAGCGATGGCTGCATCCCGCTCAACCGTCTCGGCATCGGCGTCGCCAATCCGGCAGCGATCGCCTATGTGCTGGGCAATCCGTATCGCGACGAGATCGCCGAACAGAAGGTCGCGGGCGCCAATTTGTCGGTCACGCCGTTCGCCACCTGGGCAGGCGATGTCAGTATCGCGGTCGGCGGCGAATGGCGCGAGGAGAGCATCAAGGGCTATGTGCCCCCCGCGTTCAAGCCGATCGTCGGCCCAACCAGCACGTTGAACACCTGGTCGGTCGGCAATTACCTGCCGACCAACGGCAGCTATAACGTCAAGGAAGCCTATCTCGAAACCGTCGTGCCACTGGGCCTGGGGCTGGAGTTCAACGGCGCGGCCCGCGCGACCGATTATTCGACCTCCGGATATGTGACCACCTGGAAAGCCGGCCTGACCTGGCAGCCGATCCGCGACATCCGTTTCCGTGTGACGCGGTCGCGCGATATACGAGCGCCCAATCTCAGCGACCTCTATCAGGCCGGCGCGTCGAACAGCGATACGTTCGATAACCCGTTCTACAGCAGTACCGATCCGAGCAAGGGCCCACAGAAAATTCCGTTCTCGGCCACGGTCCTGGGCAATCCAAATCTAAAGCCGGAAAAGTCCAACTCATGGAACATCGGCGCTGTCATCACGCCCCGTTTCCTGAAGGGCTTCAACGCTTCCATCGATTATTTCCGGATCGACATTAGGGATGCGATCGGCTCGTTCAGCGCGGCGAGCATCTACAATCTTTGCGGGCTCGGCAATCAGGCGTTCTGCGCCGCTATTACCCCGGATCCGACCACGCCTAACAAGCTGCTCTTCCGCAGCCAACCGTTCAACTTCGCCCGGCAGCTCGTACGCGGCATCGATTTCGAAGCCGCCTATCGCGTGCCCTTGGGCGGCGAGAGCGCATTCACTCTGCGCGGCACAGCGACGAACTATCTGGACAACATACTCTATACGGGTGTGCCGAACTCGGTTGTCCTCAACACAGCTGGAGTGAACGGGGGACAGGGCAGCACACCGAGCTGGATTTATCACTTCAGCGCTACGCTTGATTTGCCGACGACGTCGATCACCGCTGTCGCGCGGGGTGTGAGCTCGGGTAAATACGATGCAGCCGGTATCGAATGCCAGTCAAACTGCCCGGTCTCTACCTCCAACCATCCGACCTATGACAACAACCGCGTCTCGGGGCTGTTCTATGTCGACCTCAACCTGACGCAGAACATCAAGATCAACAACAAGTCCGATGCGCAGTTCTTCGTCAACGTGACCAACATCTTCAACCGCTGGCCGCTGCTGGTCCCCGAGACCGGTCTGGCCGCCAACACCACCTATTCCGACATGCTCGGACGTACCTTCCGCGTCG
>DASVNU010000392.1:0-15229 GCA_036383655.1 Sphingomonas sp.
GTCGGGATGGTGTTGCAATACCAGCTATAGCTGCCGTCGGACCATAATGGCCAGGCGACCGCCCATTCGACGCGGCCCTGTTGTTCGCCGGGGAAGTCCTGGCTGCCCGAGAAGAAACTGGCGGTGGCGCATTCGCGGTCGCCGATCTGCTCCTTCAGATGATCGGCCAGGCCGCCGGGAAACTGGAATACCGCTTCGGCCGGCGTGTCGTCGGTGATGATTTCGGGCGCGCATTTCCAGCGGATCTCGACGCCGGCGAACAGATAGGCCTTGGAGCGCGCCAATTTGTACAGCCGCGCCGGCTTGAAATGGAGCTCGGGCCCGAAAATCTCGGGGTCGGGGGTGAAGGCGACCGAGGTGCCGCGGCGATTGGGCGTCGGGCCCAGTTTCTCGATCGGGCCGAGCGTCAGCCCCTTGGAGAACCGCTGACGGAACAGCTCGCGATTGCGCGCGACCTCGATCACCGTGTCCTCGCTCAGCGCGTTGACCACGCTGATGCCGACGCCGTGCAGGCCGCCCGAGGTGGCATAGGCCTTGCCATCGAACTTGCCGCCCGAATGCAGCATCGAGAGGATCACCTCGAGCGCCGATTTGTCGGGAAATTTGGGATGCGGGTCGACCGGCATGCCGCGGCCGTTGTCGACGATCGTCAGCCGGTTGCCGACATCCAGCGTGACCTCGATCCGCGTCGCGTGCCCGGCGACCGCTTCGTCCATCGAATTGTCGAGCACTTCGGCGGCGAGGTGATGCATCGCGCGCTCGTCGGTGCCGCCGACATACATGCCCGGGCGGCGGCGCACCGGCTCCAGCCCCTCGAGCACCTCGATCGAGGAAGCGTCATAGTCGGTGGAATTCTTGCCGGAAGAAGCGAACAGGTCGTCGGACATATCCGTCATCGTATACGAGGTGCGGAATCCGCCGCGCAAGGGCCGCCCGGCAGACGGTCGACTCTATCCACAGCTAATCGCTCTCCCACACGAATGGCGGGAGCGATTGTGCGACCAATAGCGGTGCCCGACCGCGTCGGATGTCCGACGCGATCGGTCAGATCAGCGGACGCGCGGGCCGCCGAACGGCAGCGGCGGCGGCGGACGGCGATCGCGGCGCGGCAGCTGCGCCTGATAGGCATGGCCACAATGCGCGACGCAATACGGGAAACCGGGGTTCACCTTGTCGCCGCAGAAATGGAAATCGGGCTCACCCGGATGGCCGAGCGGCCATTTGCAAATCTTGTCGTTGAGATCGAGCAGGCTGGTCTTGCCGGCAATCTCGGGCGAGGGCTTGGCGGGCACCAATCGGCGCGGCGGGGCCGGAGCGATCGGCGGCTGCTGCTCGCCAGGCGCCTGGCGCACGAAGCCACCCGGACCGACCGAGCGCATGATCTGCTGCGGCGGGGCATCCGGCGCCGGGGTAGCAGGAGTCGCGGGTGCCGCTGCTGCGGCCGACGGTGCTGCTGGAGCCGGAGCGGGTGCCGGCGCGGGGCGCGGCGCCTCCATCACGGGCGGCGCGGCCTTCCTGACCGGTGCCGGGGCAGGGGCGGACGAGGCGCTGTCGTCATTGGGCTTCACCGGCGACGGGCGCGATTGCAGGCCCAGGCGATGCGCCTTGCCGATCACCGCGTTGCGGCTGACGTCGCCGAGCGCCTCGGCGATCTGGCTCGCCGTCATGCCCTTTTCCCACATCGTCCTCAGCGTATCGATGCGGTCGTCGGTCCAGCTCATTCACATTCCTTCCAAAACGTCACCGGACGGTTGCGGGGCATCGCGTCAGCGCCTACCTGCGTGGCCGATGGACGCGCCCACCACTTCCGGTGAGAAAATCACTGTTATGGCAACCCCCGGCGTTCCGGTGATCCGGAGCGTGAACTGGGGTGGCCTGAGAACCCTCTATGTGAAGGAGGTGCGCCGTTTCTTCAAGGTGCACCTGCAGACGATCTGGGCGCCGGCCGCCACGACCTTGCTGTTTCTGGTCGTTTTCACCGTCGCGACCGGCGCGAAACGCCCGGTAACGGTCGGCGGCGTCGATATTCCCTTCGGCGATTTCATCGCGCCGGGGCTGATCATCAGCCAGGGGATGATGGGTCCGGCCTTCGCCAATGCCAGCTTCTCGCTGCTGGTCGGCAAGATCCAGGGGACGATCGTCGATTATCTGATGCCGCCTTTGTCGACGATGGAATTGCTTGCCGCGCTGGTCGGCGGGGCGATGACGCGCGCCTTCATCGTCGGGTTCATCGTCTGGGCGGCAATGGCGCTCTATGGCATCGGCGTCTGGCCGCAGCATCTGTGGGCGGTGGTCTGGTTTGGTTTCCTCGGCGCGGCGTTCCTGTCGCTGCTCGGCGTGCTGACCTCGATCTGGGCGGACAAGTTCGACCATGCCGCGGCGGTGACCAATTTCGTCATCGTGCCGTTGGGGCTGCTGTCGGGCACTTTCTATTCGGTCGACCGCCTGGCGCCCGCGTTCCGCGCCTTCAGCCACGCCAATCCGTTCTTCTACATCATCTCGGGCTTCCGTTACGGCTTCCTGGGCACGGCCGATTCGCCGGTGCTGATCGGTAGCGCGGTGGTGTTCGCGCTGGACGTGGTGCTGGCGCTGACCTGCTACTGGCTGCTCAACAAGGGCTGGAAGATCAAGAGCTGACGGCCGGCCAGCCGGCTCGACGATGGCGGCGACTGAACAGCGGCTGACGGCGGCGTTCAGCCTGTACGCAACATCGCTCTGCTATCGCGCGTTATGATCCCACTCAGTGGAGTTCCGGTACCATGCGCATTCTGTTGATATCGGCGGCGAGCCTCGCCGCCCTGGGCGTCGTGCCCGCGACGGCGCAATCCTATTCTCCCGGTTATTCGGGTGGCTATGGCAGCGGTTACGCGCGCACCGCGGTGCCGACGCCATGGCAGGTTCGCTCGATGATCGATGCCACCGAGCGCCGTGGTGAGATTTCGGACGATCAGGCGAGCAGTTTGCGTCAGCAGGCCGACGAGCTCGTGCGGCTCGACCGCCGCGCGCAGCGCGATGACGATGGCGACGTGCGGCGCGATCTGAACCGCCGCACCTTTGCGCTGTTGCGTGACCTGCGTGATGCGCGCGGCGATTCGGGCAATGATTACGCCTATCGCGGCCGATCGACGGACTATCCGCCCGCTTATCGATCGACGCCGCAGGGTGGGTACGACAGCGCCCGGCCGGCACCCGGTGACGATGACGGCCAGGACCAACCATATACGGCCGCGCCGGACGACGCCTATCGCACCGCGCCGCAGACGAACGATCAATATCGTACGACGCCGTCATACGATTCCTATCGCGCGGCGCCATCGGCCGGCGACTCCTATGGCGCAGCGTCGCCGACCAATGACGATCAGCGCTATGACGATCCCAACGGGCAGGATGATGCCAATATGCCGCCCGACGACGGCATCTACCAACCGCGCAACAACTGATCGACATCGGGTGGCGGGATATCCCGCCACCCGCTCTCTTCGAGCGAGTCCGCGACCGCGTTCAACACAGCGGCGGGGCCATGCTCGACCGGCTCGTGCGGCAGGACGCTCCAGCACTCATGCACCTTGGGCATGGCCGATTAAACCAACGTCATGACCGATTCGATCCGGCGGAGTTGACGCTCCATGGCCGGACCAAGTAAATGCCCGCTCCGGGCGGTCCGGATGGGCCGCCCTTTTTGCTTTTCTGCGACTGAAGGAGGCCCTTGCCGTGACCATCACTCCGCTCATGCCCGTCTATCCGCGGTGTGGGGTGCGGCCGGTCCGAGGTGAGGGCTGCTATCTGATCGGTGAGCGTGGTGAACGCTATCTCGATTTCGCCGCCGGCATCGCGGTCAACGCGCTCGGCCACGGCCATCCCAAGCTGACCAAGGCGATCGCCGACCAGGCCGCGACCTTGATGCATGTGTCGAACCTGTACGGGTCGCCGCAGGGCGAGCATTTGGCGCAGCGCATTGTCGACATCAGCTTCGCCGACACGGTGTTCTTCACCAATTCGGGGGTCGAGGCGATCGAGTGCGCGATCAAGACCGCGCGCCGCTATCACGACGTCAACGGCAATCCCGAACGCTACAAATTGATCACCTTCAAGAACGCCTTCCACGGCCGTTCGCTCGGCGCGATCAGCGCCACCGACCAGCCCAAGATGCGCGACGGGTTCGAGCCGCTGCTGCCAGGCTTCGATTATGCCAGGTTCAACGACCTCGAGGGTGCGCTTTCGCTGATCGACGACGAGACCGCCGGCTTCATGGTCGAGACGGTACAGGGTGAGGGCGGCATGACCGCGGGCACGCCCGAATTCATCCAGGGCCTGCGCAAGGCGTGCGACGAGCGCGGCCTGCTGCTGATCCTCGACGAGATTCAGTGTGGCTACGGCCGCACCGGCAAGATGTGGGCGTATGAGCATTACGGCATCACCC
The DNA here is from genome assembly GCA_036383655.1 of Sphingomonas sp. Taxonomy (GTDB): domain Bacteria; phylum Pseudomonadota; class Alphaproteobacteria; order Sphingomonadales; family Sphingomonadaceae; genus Sphingomonas. The sequence goes on from DASVNU010000392.1 coordinate 4,421, forward strand.
CCGACATCATGACCGTCGCCAAGGGGATTGGCGGCGGCTTCCCGCTCGGCGCGTGCCTCGCCACCGAGGAAGCCGCCAAGGGCATGGTGATCGGCACGCACGGATCGACCTATGGCGGCAACCCGCTGGCGATGGCGGCGGGTGAGGCGGTGCTCGATGTGATGCTCGAACCGGGTTTCCTCGAGCATGTCACGGCGATGGGCGATCGCCTGCGTGCGGCGTTCGAACAGCTCATCCCCAACCATGACGATCTGTTCGAGGAAATCCGCGGCAAGGGCCTGATGCTCGGGATCAAGATGAAGGAGTCGGCGGTCAGCCGCGATTTCGTCGCGCATCTCCGCGACCATCACGGCTTGCTGACGGTGGCCGCGGGCGAGAACGTGTTCCGTGTCCTGCCACCGCTGGTGATCGAGGAAAGCCATATCGCCGAGTGCATCGAGCGGCTGAGCGAGGGCGCGCGGACTTACGCCGCCGCCACCGTCGCGGCGTGAAGGGTATCGCCAAAATCCTCCCCGGCACGGGGAGGGGGACCGGCCGCGAAGCGGACGGTGGAGGGGGCCCGCCCCCAGCGACAACCGTGAGGAGGACCCCCTCCACCCCCGCCTTCGGCGGCGCGTTGGGGCGAGATCGTGTCCCCCGGACACGATCTTGGTTCGCCGGGGGCGAACCAAAGCCCCAACGCCCTCCCCGTGCCGGGGAGGAGTTTTAGGTGCGCCACTTCCTCAACCTGTCCGACGCCGGACCCGATGGCGTCGCCGCGATTCTCGCCGATGCGCTCGACCGCAAGGCGGCGCGGGCGGGCTGGCCCAAGGGCGAGGTCGATGCCGATGCGCCGCTCGCCGGGCATGTGCTGGCGATGGTGTTCGAGAAGAACTCGACCCGCACCCGCGTCAGCTTCGACATGGCGATCCGACAATTGGGCGGCTCCAGCATCGTGATGGACGCCGGCCAGATGCAGATCGGCCGCGGCGAGACGATCGCCGACACCGCGCGCATCCTGTCGGGCTATGTCGACGCGATCATGGTGCGGACCGACGATCACGCCAAGATCGTCGAGATGGCGCAATACGCCTCGGTCCCGGTGATCAACGGGCTGACCGATCATTCGCACCCGGTGCAGATGATGGCGGACCTGCAGACGATCATCGAGGCGGGCTTCGCGCTGCCCGGGCTCAAGGTCGCGTATCTCGGCGACGGCAACAACATGCTGACGTCGATCATGGAGGCCGCCGGCCTGATGCAGTTCGACGTCGTCGCGGCATGTCCGCAGGGGTTCATGCCCTCGGACGAGAATGTCGCATTGGGCAAGGGACGTGCACGCGTGGTCGGTACCGCGAGGGAAGCGGTCGAGGGCGCCGACATCGTCGTCACCGATACCTGGATCTCGATGGGGCAGGAGCATGCCGACACCAAGCTCGCGGCGATGATGCCGTTCCAGGTGACCAGCGCGCTGATGGCCTGGGCAAAGCCGGGCGCCAAATTTCTCCACTGCCTGCCCGCGCATCGCGGCGAGGAAGTGACCGCCGAGGTGATCGACGGGCCGCAATCGTTGATCTGGCCGGAAGCCGAGAACCGCCTCCACGCCCAGAAGTCGATCCTGCGCTGGTGTTTCGGGCAGATCGGGTGAGTTGTTTCGCCGATCGGCGGCCTTACATCTCGCGGCTATGAGCGTTCCGACCCCCCTCGACCTCGACCAGACGATCGGCTTCACCATCCCCGCTCGCCATGCCCGCGGCCGGCTGGTGCGGCTGGGGCCGGTGCTCGACGAGATCCTGACGGCGCATGCCTATCCGCCGGCGATCGAACAGCTGCTGGCCGAGGCGCTGACGCTGACCGCGCTAATCGGCTCGACGCTCAAGGACCCGCTGGGGCAGCTCACCGTCCAGGCGCAGACCCATACGGGCGTGGTGAACCTGCTGGTGTGCGATTATCGCGGCGGCGACTTGCGCGGCTATGTCCAGTTCGACGCCGATCGCTTGGCCGAAGCGCCGCAGGACCCGACGTTGTTCGCGCTGTTCGGCGAGGGCTATCTGGCGATCACCTTCGATCTGGCGGGGACCGGCGAGCGCTATCAGGGCATCGTCCCGCTCGATGGCGAAACGCTGGCGGCGGCGGCCGAGAGCTATTTCGCCCAGTCGGAGCAGATTCCGACGCTGATCAATTTCGGCGTGACGCGCGATGGCGCCGGCCATCACGTCGCGGGCGGCCTGTTGCTCCAGCATCTGCCCGAGGGCGAAGTCGGGCGCGAGCGGTTGCACGCACGGCTCGACCATCCCGAATGGGAACATGTCGCGATCCTGGGGCGGACGATGGGGGCGGACGAGCTCACCGATACCGCGGTGCCGCTCGAGACCCTGATCTGGCGCCTGTTCAACGAAGAGGATGAAGTGCGCGTGCAGGCGCGGTCGGATTTCCGCAAGGGCTGCCGCTGCGACCCCGCCTATATCGCCAGCGTGCTCGCCAAGTTCACGCCGGAGGACCGGCTCGAGATGGCCGACGAGCACGGCATGATCAACGTCGATTGCGCGTTCTGCGCGACGTCGTTTCCGGTGCCGGCCGAATCCGCGATTCTCTAACGATTGTAACACTGCCCGCCCATCGCCACATTTGGATGGCAGAGGAGTGGACATGGGGAAGGGGACAATCATCCTGGCCGCGTTTGCGGCGATGGCGGGCCTCGGCACGGGCGTGGCGATGGCCGCCGGGCCGATCGCGCTCGATCGATTGGGCCTGGGGCAGTGGCAATTGCACGAGATCGGCAGCGCCGACACCCCACGGTTGATGTGCGTCCACAATCCCTTGCAGATGGTCCAGCTGTTCCATCCCGGGGTACAGTGCACGCGTTTCACGATCGATGACGCGCCCGATCATGCCACGATCCATTACACCTGCCAGGGCCGCGGCTATGGTCGCACGACGATCACGCTCGAGAATCCCAATCTGATTCGCCTCGACACTCAGGGGATCGATCCGCTGGGGCAGCCGTTCGATATCGTGTATGAAGGCCGTCGAACGGGCGCCTGTGCGCCGGCACCGGTCCGTTAAGGCCGCGTTTAGGGTCGGTGGGATATAGAGGCTGCGTGCTCTTCGGGCACGTTTCCTCCCTGGAAAGACGCTTGGAAGCGTCAAGACTGGGCCGCCGCGAGGCGGCCCTCTTCTTTTGTGCGTCCCCTCTCCGCTTCAAACACCCCTCTCCCGCGTGCGGGAGAGGGAGGGGCCCGCGAAGCGGGAGGGTGAGGGTCTTCTTGCTTCTTCCGGGCGGCTCTTGCCAAAAAAAGAAGAAAGAAGACCCTCACCCAACCCTCTCCCGCAAGCGGGAGAGGGCTCTGAAGCGTCGCGACTTGCGATGCCCGCACTAAGCGCTTAGCTCCCGCCCCATCATGGAAACCTCATCGCCCTTGGCGGTCGCGTTGATCTCGGGCGGCCTCGATTCGATGGTCGCTGCCGCCTCGATGAAGGCGGCCGGCTATCGCCTGCTCGCTTTGTCGATCGACTATAATCAGCGTCACCAGATCGAACTCGCCGCCGCGCGCCGCATCGCCGGCACGCTCGGCGCCGAACGCCATGTCGTGTTGCCGCTCGATCTGCGTGCGTTCGGCGGATCGGCGCTGACCGCCGAAATCGACGTGCCCAAAAGCGGCGTCGGCGCCGACATCCCGATCACCTACGTGCCCGCGCGCAACACGATCTTCCTCAGCCTGTCGCTGGGCTGGGCCGAAGCGGCTGGCGCGCGCGACATGGTGATCGGGGTCAACGCGCTCGATTATTCGGGCTATCCCGATTGCCGCCCCGAATTCGTCGCCGCGTTCGAGAATATGGCTGGCCTCGCGACCAAGGCGGGGGTGGAGGGCGACCGCTTTCGCGTCCACGCGCCGCTCCAGCATATGACCAAGGCCGATATCGTGCGCGAAGGCATGCGGCTCGGGCTCGATCTGGGGATGAGCTGGTCGTGCTACGATCCGGCGCCCGGCGGGATCCATTGCGGTCTGTGCGACAGCTGCCGGCTGCGTGCCAAGGGCTTCGAGGAAGCCGGTATCGCCGACCCGACGCGCTACGCCGCCTGACGATGAGCTACGCGGTCAAGGAGATGTTCCTCACGCTCCAGGGAGAGGGCGTGAATGCCGGGCGGCGCGCGGTATTCGTCCGCTTCGCCGGATGCAATCTATGGTCGGGGCGCGAGCAGGATCGCGCGACCGCAATCTGCCGCTTCTGCGACACCGACTTCGTCGGCACTGACGGTGAGGGCGGCGGGCGTTTCGCTGATGCCGCCGCGCTGGCCGAGGCGGCATCGCGGTTCTGGGGCGAGGGGCGCGAGGAACGGTTCTGCGTGCTCACCGGTGGCGAACCGATGCTTCAGGTCGACGACGCGCTGGTCGATGCGCTGCACGCGGCCGGTTTCACCATCGCGATCGAAAGCAACGGCACGCTGGCTGTCCATCCCGGCATCGACTGGGTGTGCATCAGCCCCAAGGCGGGGAGTGACGTGGTCCAGCGATCGGGCGACGAGTTGAAACTGGTCTGGCCGCAGCCGGGTACCGATGTCGACGCGCTGGAAGGCTGGGATTTCGCGCATCTGCTCGCCCAGCCGCTCGACACCGGATCGGCCGAGGGCAACGCGACGAGCGAGGCCGAGGCGATCGCGTTGGTCATGGCGCGGCCGCGCTGGCGCCTGACGCTCCAGGCGCACAAGCGGCTCGGGTTGCGGTAAGTATCCTAGCCTTTCAGCGCTTCTTCTTGGTGTCGCTGCTGCAATAGCTCGCGCTATAGCGGTCCCTGCGCCAGCAGCTCGGCTGGAAATCGGGCAGGAACAGATAGGTCCGGGCGTAGAAGGCGCGCGGGAATTGCTGTTCGCCATAGGGGATCAGGCTGTTGCGCAATTCGCGCATATAATTGGTCGCGACGTCGCCCAACTGGCCGCGCGGCGCGAAGACGGCTTCGCGACCGATCTTGCTGGCGGTCTGGCAGAAGCCGAATTGCGCGGCGACGGTGGCGAAAGCCGAATACGTGCGCGTGCCGAAGCGGTCGAACGCGGTCTGACCCGCCGCCTTGGTCTTGGCGGTGCGGACGAAATAGCCGTTGACCGTGTCGAGCGACGTCTTGAGCTCGGCCGTGTGGTCGCGCAGCATCGCGTTGTAATTATCCACCGTCAGCAGCATCGGCGCGAAATCGCATTGCAGCGCCGCGACGTTGAGCGCGGCGCGCAGGTTCCACACCAGCGCGGCGCGGATTTCGGCCGGCGTCGCGCCCGGCATCGGCATGCCCATTTCGGGCTCGGCCCCGGTCACCGCCCCACCACTGAAATCATAGGATTTCAGGAAGAACTGCGCGGATGCCGGTGATCCGACGAACAGGCCGGCGGCAAGCGACAGGCCCGCCACGATACGCACGATTTTCATCCTCGTCCCTTCTCGCGCCCCCTGCGCGGGGCACTTCCTACGGCGATTTTCGCACGCGCCCAAGTGGTTTCCGTGTGATCTAGGTTGGCTGAATCGCCGACACGAATCGAAAGGGGCCGCCCGATGAACGGACGGCCCCTCGAAACCGAACCATCCGCCCGAAGGCGGACGACCGCACGAATATTAGTTCGCGGTGTTGGTCGTGGTGGTCGTGGTCGTGGTGTCGTTCGACATCATGTCGGTGCCGTTCATGGCGCCGCCATCGACCGCAGTCATGTTGTCGGTGGCGGTTTCGTCAGTGACGTTCATGTCGGTCACATTGGTGGTGGTTTCGGTCTTGGTGCAGGCCGAAACCGCCAGGGCGGCGCCCGCGATCATGGTGCCGATCACGGCCTTCGAGATGAAAGAACGCATTTGGAAGCTCCCTAGATAGTGGATTTGGTCGGCTTTTCCGGCCTTATCACCCAAATCGAGGGGGACATTAGACACTAATCCGAAGTTGCTCAAGCCGCTTTTCGTGCGCGGAAAGCGCAGCGAGAAACCCGGGTAGCTGAATCGCCAAAGCAGCGTCGAACGCCTCGGCCGTGATCGGTTTTCCCAGCGCGGCGGCGCTGGTCACCGGATAATCGGCCAGCCCGCAGGGCACGATTCCGCCGAAATGCGTCAGATCGGGATCCAGATTGATCGCGAAGCCGTGCAGCGTCACCCATCTCTTCACCCGTACCCCGATCGCGCCGATCTTGGCTTCGTCGGCGCCGTGCCCGGTCCAGATTCCCACGCGCCCCGATTCGGCGCGTGCCTCGATCCCGAACGTCCCCAAGGTCGCGATCAGCCAGTTTTCCAGCTCATGGATGAAACAACGCACGTCGCGCCCGCGGCGGTTGAGGTCGAGCACCAGATAACCGACACGCTGGCCGGGGCCGTGATAGGTATAGCGCCCGCCACGCCCGGTCTGGACGACGGGAAAACGCGGATCGATCAGTTCGGCGGGGTCGGCGCTGGTGCCGCCGGTATAGACCGGGGGGTGTTCGAGCAGCCAGACGAGCTCGCGCGCCTCGCCGGCGGCGACAGCGGCGGCGCGGGCCTCCATCGCGGCCAGGCTCTCGGCATAAGGCACTTGCTCGGTCGAGACGCGCCATTCGATATCGGCGGGGATCATGCCGACGCGCTACTCCCCGGCGGGGACATGGCGCAAGTGATTGGCAAGCCTATAACGCTTGGGCGAGGGCGTGTACCCACTACTGGCAATGCCCTGGACGGAGCGGATTTTGGTGCGGGGCTAGAAGCGAGGAGGGAGCGATGTTGATGCATCGTGACCGACGAGCGACGCGGCCCCGCGCCAAAATCCGCTCGCCGCTTCGCGGTTGTGCTGGGAAGCGCACCGGCGTCGTCGCTTGCTTGCGCGTAGCTAGATGCTACGCGACTGCGCTGCGCTCCTAGCCAGTACGCTTCCCAGCACAATCCAGGGCGTTGCCAGTAGTGGGTACACGCCCTAGTCAGGCCGCGCCGGACCGGTGATCGAGCTGGCGTGTGGGGAATCGGGGGCCGCATATGGTCAATATGGGAAATGTCTGGGACCGTACCACCGAGTTCCTGAGCGATAATCTGGGCGCGGTGGTGCCGATCGCGCTACTGGCGATCTTCGTGCCGCAATCGATATCGGGGGCGATCAAGCTTGCCGGCACGGCGGTTGCGCCCGGGCTGGGGCAAGCCATCGTATTGGCGCTGCTGTTGCCGATGCTGTGGGGACAACTCGCCATCACCGCGCTGGCGCTGCGGCCCGATGCCGGGCGGGGTGGGGCGCAATCGACCGCGACGCGGTGCTTCCTCCCGGCGCTGCTGGCGATGCTGATCCTGTTCGGCGTGATCGTCGTCCTGTTCCTGCCGATCATCCTCGCCTTGGTCGCGAGCGGGGTCGATCTGACCGCGCTGACCAGCGCGACCCCCGGGCCGAAACCCGACATTTCGCCGGCATTGGCCGGTTTTATCGGCCTTTACGGCCTGGCCTGGCTGGTTTTCGCCGCCTTCGTCTCGGTCCGGTTCAGCACGCTGCTGCTCCCGGTGGTCGCGGCCGAAGGCGGGGTGGTGGCCGCGCTGCGGCGCTCGTTCGCGCTGAGCCGCGGGATCGCCTGGAAGCTGCTCGGCGTCGTGCTGCTGTTCGGGCTGGTCGTCGGCGTCGCGTCGATCGCGGTGACATCGGTGTTCGGTGCGCTGTTCCGCTTCCTCGATCCCAGTGCCGGGCCGTTCGCGATCGGATCGATCATCGTCGCGATCCTCGGCGGGCTGGTGACGACCGCTTATTACGTCATCCAGTCGAGCTTCATGGCCAAAGTCTATCTGGCGGCGACCTCGACCGCGACGCGCGAGGGCCTGTGAGAGTCACGTTTCCGGCTTTGATGCGCGATGCCTGGCGATTGTGGCGGCACGATTGGGAATTGCTGACGGCGGTGGGCGGGCTGTTCATGTTCCTGCCCGCGCTGGCGATCGCGATGCTCATCCCCGACATGCCGTTGCCGCCCGCGTCGGATCAGACCGCGCCGGGCTCGGTCACGATGGTGGTCTATGAACAGGGCCTCACCCAGTGGATGGTCCATTACGGCGGCTGGCAGCTCGCCGCGCAGGCGATCGTGCTGTTCGGCCAATTCGCGATCGTCGCTCTGTATCTGTCGGGCGACCAGCCGGCGGCGAGCAAGGCGTTGAAGGCGGCGGCGCGGCGCTATCCGTTTTTGCTGCTCGCCGGGCTGATCATCGCGGTGCCGATCGCGGCGGCCCTGTTGCTGGCGCAGGCACTGCCGCTGCTGATGGCGGGCTTCTTCGTGCTCGTCTTCTGGGTGCTGGCGCGGACGATCGCGCTGGCGCCGACGTTGTTGGCCGAAGCACCGGTCGGGGCATTGGGGGCGATCACCCGCAGCCTTCACCTGACGCGCGGCAACACGCTGGCACTCGCCGCGGCGGTAATGACGGTGATTCTGGCGATGACCATCGCGACCTGGCCGTTCGAGCAGATCGACGCCTGGATGCTGGTCCACGCGCCCAATCCGATCGCACGGGCGATCATCGATGCGATCGCGGCGATGATCACCGGGCTGGGCGGGATCGCCATGTCGCTGGTGCAGGTCGCGGCCTACCGCCAGCTCAGGACCAGGTAGCGACCGGCGGCAGGCTCATCAAAATCGCGTCGATATTGCCGCCGGTCTTGAGCCCGAACAGCGTGCCGCGATCATAGACCAGGTTGAATTCGGCATAGCGGCCGCGCCAGTCGCGCATCGCGGCGATATCGGCGTCGCTGAACGCATCACCCATCCGCCGCCGCACGATCCGCGGGAAGGCGTCGAGAAAGGCGCGGCCGACATCCTGGGTGAAGGCGAAATTGGCGGCGAAATCGCCCTCGAGATGATCGTAGAAGATCCCGCCGACGCCGCGATGCACCTTGCGATGCGGGATGTAGAAATAATCGTCGGCCCATTGCTTGAACCGCGGATAATGGCCGGCGTCGTGGCGATCGCAGGCGGCTTTCAGCGTTGCATGGAAGTCGGCGGTGTCCGCCTCCACCGGGAGCGGCGGGTTGAGGTCGGCGCCGCCGCCGAACCAGCGCTTGGTGGTGACCAGGAAACGCGTGTTCATGTGCACCGCGGGGACGTGCGGATTGGCCATGTGCGCGACCAGACTGATGCCCGTGGCGAAAAAGGTCGGATCCTCGTCGGCACCATGGATGGTCTTGGCGAAGTCGCCCTCGAACGCGCCGCCGACGGTCGAGACGTTAACCCCGACCTTTTCGAACACCTTGCCCTTCATCACGCCGCGCACGCCGCCGCCACCGTCCGCGCCTGACGGATCGGTGCGATTCCAGGCGATATAGTCGAACCGCGCGTCGGACCCCGCCTCGCGCTCGATCGATTCGAATTCGGCGCAGATCAGGTCGCGGAGTTGCTCGAACCACTGTCGCGCGGTCGCCTGTTCGACGTCCAACTCCTTCATTCGGGCCATCCCTTCGTCTGCCGCAATGCTTCGCCGAGCGCGATGGCGGCGGAAACCGCAACGTTCAAGGACCGAAAGCCCGGCCGCATCGGAATCATGACCCTGAGATCGGCGCGGTCATGGACCGTTTGCGGCACGCCGGCGCTCTCCGACCCCAGCAACAGCACATCGTCGGGCCGGAATTCGGCGGCGTCGAGACGTACCGCGCCCAGCGTCGACAACAACACGATCCGCCCGGTGACGCCCGCGTCGAACGCCGGCCAGTCGGCGTGGCGGGTCACTTCGGCCTGCGCGGCATAGTCCATTCCGGCGCGCGACAAGGCACGATCGGAAAAGGCGAATCCCATCGGTTCGATCAGGTCGACGGGCACGCCGAGGCAGGCCGCCAGTCGCAGGATGGTGCCGACGTTTCCGGCGATGTCGGGCTGGTGGAGGGCGATACGCATAAAAACCCGTTGGCAAAGCGGGGTGCCCGTGTCTATCAGGCGCCCAACTTCCGTGGGGACGGAAGGGTTCTGGCGGGCGCGCGGCCTCCTCAAGGCCAGTTCCCCGAGCGTTCCGCCGCCGGATTTGACGTGCAAGGGCAGGTGAATGGCGACCGACGATAATAACGATCCGCAGGGTGAGTCGCCCAACGATCCCCGCCGCCGGGACTTTCTGAATATCGCGGCCGTGGCGTTTCCCGCCACCGCTGGCGCGGTCGCGGTGCTGATTCCGCTGGTCAACCAGATGAGCCCGTCGGCCGACGTGCTCGCCGAATCGACCACCACGGTCGATCTGTCGAAAATCTCGCCGGGCCAGGGTGTCATCACGACGTTCCGCAAGCAGCCGTTGTTCGTGCGCAACCTGACGCCGAAGGAAGTCGCCGAGGCCAATGCGGTGCCGCTGTCCGAGCTGCGCGATCCCGAAACGCTCGAGAAGCGCACCCAGCCGGGTCACGAGAACTGGCTGATCACGCTCGGCGTCTGCACCCATCTGGGCTGCATTCCGCTCGGCATCAACGAGGGCGACAATCGCGGCAAGTTCGGCGGATATTTCTGCCCGTGCCACGGTTCGCAATACGACACGGCCGGGCGCATCCGTCAGGGACCGGCGCCGAAGAACCTCGCCGTGCCGCCGTACAAGTTCACGTCGCCGACCGCGATCCTGGTCGGCTGAGGGGGTAGAAGAAGATGAGTTTCCCCTGGGCCAATCACTACGAGCCGAAACAGCCGCTGATGCGGTGGCTCGACGAGAAGCTGCCGCTGCCGCGCCTGGCGTATAATGCGGTGGGCGCCGGCTATCCGGTGCCGCGCAACCTCAATTATTTCTGGAACTTCGGCGTGCTCGCCGGCGCCGCGCTGGCGATCCAGATCATCACCGGCATCGTGCTGGCGATGCATTTCCATTCGGATGCCGCGTCCGCCTTCTCGTCGGTCAACGGCACGATCATGCG
>DASVNU010000393.1:0-6476 GCA_036383655.1 Sphingomonas sp.
GCCCACCCTTCCAGGAATTCGCCCGTCGCCGTGAAAGGCACAGCATTGAGCGCTATCCAGTCGATATAGCCGTAATGCTCGTTGGCCATGCCGGCGACGACTTCGGAGACGACGCCAATATTCGAGTAACGCAGGCGCGCGTCGACGCCTGGCAGGTTGGCGTTGATGTCGTCCTGCGCCTGGGCGCGCAGCGCGCCCAGGTTGGGGCGATCATATGGCATGTCAGAGGTCCTCCCAGAGCACCGCAAAGGCGAGCGCGCGCCTGGTGCCGTCGGTCCGGCGGAAGCCGACCCTCGCGTAAAGCTTGCCTGACTCGGGAGTCTCGAGTTCGACATCGATCGTGACGACGACGTCGTCGTCGATCATCCAGGCGAGAGCCTGTTCGATATCGCTCTTGATCAGCGCACGGGTGATATCGTCGAGGCGCGATCGCGCGCGCAGCCAGAGCTTCGAACCGATGGGACCGGCCCACCATCCGCGTGGATCCTCTTCGCCCAGCGGCAGCTGATCGTCGGGCCCAGCCTCGGCATCGCTGAAAAGACTGATCAGCGCGGCTGTGAAGAGGTCGTCGTTGGCCGCCAGGATGCCGCCGGCCGTGAATTCGGCATCGATCGGGCGCCCGTTCTCATCGCGGACGCTGTTGCCGTCCTCGTCGGTCCAGGCGATCGAGCTCGCGGCAAGGATCGACCAGTCGCCGAAGGATCCTCCGGCGTTCCAAACGGTGGCAATGTCGCTCATCGATGGCCTATGCGTCGTGGTCTGTCAGGCCGCTGAGGCCGCTGCCGGTGGTGACCCCGCTATGCTTGTGCTGGTGATAGGCATCGCGCAGGCCGTTCACGCTCACGGCGGTCGCATCGGCGCGGGTGATGACGTCGCCCGTCACGTGGAGATCGCCCTCGACCCGTAGCGATGAGAAGTTGTGGATCCTCGCCGGTTTGCCCGCGCAATCGATCTCGAGGCCGTCGGCCGTAAGTTTGATGACCGCGCCGCGCACATCGTAAAGCGCGCTATCGCCAGGCTGCAGGTTCTTCGGCCGCGATGGTGAATCATGGGTGGCGATGACGAAGGTCTGGCTCCGGTCGCCGCCCAAATGGAGCATCAGCGCGCCAGCATTGAGCGGCGGGACCGACGCGACGCCGAATTGCCCGAAGCGCATGATCTTGTCGAAGATCCGGTCGGTGTAGCCCTTGCCGGTCGCGCCCTGGGTGATTTGCAGGAGCTGCGCATCGCCGCTGTCATCGACGGTGGTCACGCGGCCGAAGCCGAAGAGGCTGAGCAGGCTCATTGCGCGTCTGCTCCCTTGATGCCGTTTATATTCACCGGGGTCAGCGAGATCGGCTCGGGCACAAACGCCTCGCGCGGCATCAACAACAGGTCGGCGGTCGTGCCGCTGTTCGCCGATCGCCGGAACGTCACCTCGGACAAGACGAGCTCAGCGCCGGCGCGATTGCCTGGCAGCTCGACTGGGACAATGGTGTTGGGCGCCCACAGCGTGCCGGCGCTGTCGCGCCAGCTGTCGACCGTGGCATGAACGACATGCGACCGGCCTGCCCGTCGCGCCATGTCCCACAGCACCTTGGTCTTGGTAAATTCCTTCTGATCGGCGGAGACCTGCTCGGTCACGACGTATAGCAGGCGATGCCGTGGGACGTTTTCGTCGGTGGCCTCGCCATAGAAGACGCTGCCGGGACCTTTTACTCCCGCGATCGCGAATTGGACTGCGAAGGAAGAGCAGACCATCTTCGAATAGCGCCCGTCCATGCTGTTCTCGCAGGAGAACTGCTCGACATTGACGCCATATTTGACGCCGCTTGCCGCCTTCTTGTCACCGACCTTGGCCAGGATCAGCTTGCCGGACGAATCCTCGTAGGCGAGCAGCCCCGCGTTTCGCGCGAACTTCTGGATGATCTCCGCCGGGGTTTCCGCATAGTTGAGCGCCCAGCCGTCTGCCTCGGGCCCGGGTGATGCACCGGGGCCCATCTCGACCGCGATCGATTTATACGGCTTCACCAGCTGCTCTGCGACCGAGAGCGCGTTCCCCTTCAGGATCTGGGTGCCGGTGTCCCATTCAGCCGAGCAATCGACCAGGTCCTGCGTCTTGCCGCGCCCCTGGATGCCGACGCCGTGCGACGTGGGAGTGCCGTTCTCGTTGCTGCGGTCGACATAGCCGGTGATGACCTTGTCGGTGCCGATCAGGATGGTGCAGTCGTTGCCCTCGATCGGGACCAGCTTGCCGTCGATCGGCGCGATATCGCTGGCGGCGATGGTGAAGCTGTTCGGAAAGCCTTCCAGGCGAAGGGTGATCTCGACCTCTTCCCAGCCGCCGAGTTCCTGGTCATTGACGTTGATAAAGACGTCGTCAGGATCGCGCGGGACATGGTTGTCGGTGACGACGATCTCCGGCAGCTGCGTCAGCGACAGGGTCATAGGGCAAGTGCCGTGAAGTCGGCCGGCATGAACAGCGGATGCGATGGCGCCGCCTGGGCGATCAGCTGATCGGCGCGGCCGGGATCGCGATAAAGCCGTTGCGCCAACACCAAGGCCGGCAAGCTGAGCGGAAGCGACCAGGTCCGCAAACCGGCGAGCGTCGCCGCCCGCGCGCGCAGATCTCGCGACACCGCGGTCCTCGCGTTCCTTAGCGCCCTGAAGCTGTCGTCGTCCCCGATATCCGACGCGCTGTTGATCAGGCCCCCGAACAAGTCGGTGAACTGCTCGATCAGCGCGGCCGCGTCGTCGGCGCTCGCCGGCTGGTACCGGCCGCCGGCATTCACAAGCTCGGCCGCCGCGGTGCGGCGGATCATGCTGGCATAGGCGCCGCCGATCGGCGTCAGCGATTCGGGCCGCGGCGACGCAAAGGTGACCAGCTGCGCGAGGAGACGTACGGCGTCGGCCGGATCGGAACAAGCGGCAGCCAGGCTCTCCACCAGCTTCACCGCGGTCGAACCGACATCGGGGGCATAGGCAAGATCGGCCGCGTCGATCGCGGCGCCGGCCGTTGTCGCCGCGCTCATGATCGAAGTCCGCAGGGTTGCCGATCGCGAGATCAGATCCGCGATCGTCGTGGAATCGTCGAAAGGCGATTGCGTGATGCCGAAGGCGCCGACATTGGCGCCGCCGGCGAAGCGTCCGAAGGAGCCAGGGAGCAGCGCCGCAACGCGATACAGCGCGGTCGCGTCGGCACCCAGCCCGATCGCCTTCGAGGTGAAGGTCGCCGCTGTGACCTGCAGATCCTTCTTACGAGCGCCGTCGTTGGCCGCCTCGGCGATCAGGCGGACGCCGTCCGCGACGAGGGACGCCTTCAGCTGGTTGGCGATCGTCAGCAGGCCCGAGCTCGCCGAGCTCGCCGTCGGATAGGTTCGCTTGCCCGCCTCGAGGAATTCGAGGTCAAGCGTGGACATGGTCGCGGCGCCGAGATCCTCGCCGATCGAGGCATTGGTCACGACGACGTCGAGGATGCCCAGCGTCGGATGGGTCAGCAGGCCCGGTCCTTGCGCCTCGAGCGCGGAGATCAGCAGCGCGCGCTGGAGCTGAATTGGGCCGCCCGAGAAGACGACGTCATTGTCGACGATGAAGCCACTGAAGCGGAATCGGCGCGGAGCGCGCCCCAAATCCTCGGCCCAGGGAGCGTCCCGGCCGGGATATTGGTGAAGCGCGATGCGTCGACCACCCTGGGTATCGCTGCGCGAGACAGCAAAAGGGGCGCCGCGAAACGACGCCGGGAGGAGGTTGCCCCCGAACAGCGGCATTTGTGACCTCCGGGAATCATGATAACTATTCGCGCTGGGGACGCGCGATGATCATTGCTTCTTTGTTAGTGGCTATTGCCACGGCTCACACAAATCAGTCGGGGTTGCCTTGGCGAACCTACGCGAACGACCGGTTCGCCTTCCAAATTTGCTACCCCTCGGCGGTCTTTAGGATTGGACCATCACCTGGCAACGACGACGGTCGCTCTTTCGATACACTGGACGGCGCGAACCTTGCTGTCTTCGGTTCCTATTTCAACGCCGATTCAGGTATCGAAAAAGAGCGAGCTGAAGACGAGCGAGCTGTTCAGGGCGTCATCAAATATCGCGCAGCTGGTACCGACTGGTTCGCATTCTCCGGCTCATACAAGAGCCGAATATTCTATCAAAAGTCCATTTTGCGCGACGGCCGTTTCGTTACCTTGGCCTTCAACTATCCGTCGTCGCTCGCTGCCAAGTACGACCCGATCGTTCGCAAAATAGTGGGCTGTCTGCGGACGGTTCGACCAGCTTTCTAGAAAGCTGGTCAGCCGCCGTGAACTGGGGCTATGGCCAAACTTACGGCGGGGTTCGCAGCCTTCCCCGCCTTAACCGTCGCCCGCGTGCCGGGCGGTGCGTTCTCGAACTTGACTGTGACGTCGACAGGGATGTTCGGCGCATTTTCGCCGGCATTGTACTGGCGAAGATTGTTGCTTCGCTCGATCCCCCGAAGTTTAGGGCCATACTTGCTGTCGGTGGCGTAGGTCGGGTTGGAAGGCGTGCTGCCACCCAACGCATCCTCATAGGCATCGATATTGGGAAGCGCATCCCTTGCCTTCTTGTAGTAACGGCCAGTCGCAAGCAGCCGTGCGTGGGCATCGAACGCATCCTGCAGGCTATCGAAAACGCGAAACTTGGCTCGCACTCGGTGATTACGACCGTTGATCTCCTCGTTGGTCGATGACCAGACAAATGGCTCCCCAGGACGAGCCTTGATGCCAAAGGGATTGTTCGAACTCCGGCCGCCAGGCATGCGGCGTCCGAACGAACTCTCTAACCCATACTGAGCGAGCGTGACGGACGCAGGCACACCGTACTTCCGTTCCGACTCCTGCGCAGCGCGAATGGCTTCAGGCGTGAGTCCCGGCCGTGCCGACCCGACAACGGACCCGGCGATCCTGTCAGCAGCGCGGCCCATCTTATCGCCGGCACGGTCCATTTTTCCGCCGGCGCGGTCGATCGTGTCGGCGCCGATGCCGAGTTTGTTCATCACCCAGGTTTCGGCGCTGTCGATGCCGCCCGTAATTCCGCGCTTCAGGGGCGTAAGGATCTTTCCCTGCGCGATCTGCGAGTCGATCGTGTTGCGGCGTACCTGTCGCTTGCCGAGGTCGATGTCTTCGGGGCTGAGCACCACGCCGGTCTTCTCGGTATCAGCCATGTCGGCCGACAGCGATTTACCGCCCTGGCTGAACGCCGCGATCGTATCGAGCGGAATGCTGAGGATCTGCGCCATCCGGCGCTTGCCGGCGCTGGACTGACGCGAAAACGCGTCGGCGATCTCCGGAAGCATGCCCTCGACATTGACATCGCCATCAGCGCCGACTTGCGTCTTGATGCCCAGATAGTCGAGCAACCCGGTCACGCCGGTGTTGCGACCATAGCGCGCATCGTTGAGCGATTGCGACAGGCCGCCGAGGCCGCCCATCGCCTTGTCCTTGCTGATACCCATCCGCTCGGCCGCGGCGGTGAACTCCTGGATCGCCTTGGTACCGACGCCGATGATCTCGGAGGTGCGGCCGATCGTGGCCGCCGTCTTGCTCCAATCGCTGGCGGCATCGAACGCCGCCACGCCGAGCGCGACCAGGCCGCCGATCGCGCCTGCGACAGCTGCGCCGACACCGCCGAGCACGCCAGTGAGGATGCCACCTTCGGCAGCGGCCGCGCCCATTCCCTCGCCCATCGCGCTCGCGGCCTCGCCGATCGCGCCCATGCGGGCGGTCACGCCCGACATGACGGAACGACCGCCGAAGATCTTGGCCCCGGCCTTTTCGGTATCGGCAAAGGTGCGGAGGACCGCCCGCGAGGAGCTGCCGATCGATGCACGGTTCGACGCGTCGACGCGCTTCGGAATGCCGCCGATACGCTTCTCGGCCGACGCGACGCCCTTTGCCGTCCTGTCGTCGGCGGTGATCGCGATGCCGTAAGTCGGCTGGCTCATTTCAGACGCCCTCCGACCAAATCCACCACCGCTTCAGCACCGACCATGGCCGGGTCGCGATCTCGTCGGGCAATTTGCCGAAGCGCATCGCCAGGCGGACGAGGATCTGGCCCTCATCAGCCGGGTCGGGTTTCAGGACAAAAAAAGCAGGATGAACCGCGCCGCCTTCATCAGCTCGCGCGCACCGATTTGGGCGATGACCTGGTCAGGCACACCGGCGACGACCGACACGGCCATGATATCCGCCTCGATGCCGCTGAGCCGATCCCAGCGCTTCCACTCGGCGGCGGTCGGCTCGCGCAGCCTGAGTTCGCTGAAGGTGATCTCGCCGAGCGGGATCGGCTGCCGCAGCTTCACCGTCAGCTGATAGTCGACGCTCTCAAGATAGGCGTCGATGACGGCCTCGGTCGCGCCGGGCGCGGGGATCGGCAAAGGCTCCGTCACGTCAGGACTCCTTCACGTCCGCACCTTCCCAGTCACACGGGAAGCTGGCATCTTCGGTCGCGACCTCGATCGGGTCGCCGACGCGCCAC
>DASVNU010000394.1:0-3013 GCA_036383655.1 Sphingomonas sp.
CGATCGGCATAGATGATCATCGCCACCGCCAGCATCAGCGGCAGCGCGATCACCAGGATGCCGATGATCGTCGAGAGGAACCACGCCCAACCATAGGGCATGCCGAAATGGTAGGTGAAGAAGGAGGTCATAGGCTCAGGCCCCCACAGCCAAAACCAACCACCACCCCGGCGAAGGCCGGGGCCCAGTTTCGGGCCGCTCGCGACTGGGCCCCGGCCTTCGCCGGGGTGGAGCTAAACTTGGACGGTACGCGCATCATTCCGCCGCCTCCGCGAAGCTCTGGCCATGGAGCAGCTCGGACGAGCATTGCTGCATCGTCGGACTGGCGCGGCAGATGGCGTTGGTCAGGTAGAAGTCCTTGATCGGATAGGCCACTTCGCCTGCGCCCTTGGCGTCGAGCGACGGCGGGTTCCAGCCGAAGCTGGCGAGCCCGGTCTGTCCCAGCGCCGGAACGTCGAGCGCCATTTGTGCGCGCAATTCCTCGAAAGTGTCGAATGGCAGCGTCTGGCCGAGCTTTTCCGACAAGGCGCGCAGGATCGTCCAATCCTCGCGCGCATCGCCCGGCGGGAACACCGCCCGCTCGCCGCGCTGCACCCGGCCTTCGAGATTGACGAAGGTGCCGGCCTTTTCGGCATAGCTCGCGCCCGGCAACACGACATCGGCCGCCGCCGCGCCCTTGTCGCCATGATGGCCGATATAGACCTTGAAGCTCTTGGCAAGCTTCGAGAAATCGACCTCGTCCGCGCCCAGCAGGAAAACCAGCTTCGGATTGGCCGCAACCACATCCGCGATACCGCCCTTTTGTGCATAGCCGAGCATCAGCCCGCCCATCCGCGCGGCGGAGAAGTGCACGACATTGAAGCCGTTCCAACCGTCCTTGACCAGGCCGAGCGTCTTGGCGAGCGCCAGCGACGCGCCCTGCCCGCCCTTCATCGCGCCGCCACCGACGATCATCATCGGGCGTTCGGCGTTCTTGAACGCGTCCGCCGCCGCCTTGGGCAGCTTGCCGAGCAGCGACAGATCGTTGCCGAGCCATTCGACCTTGTAGGTCAGATCGGTCTCGGGTCCGATCGCGAAGACCTTGGCGCCCTTCTTGATCGCTTTGCGAATGCGCGTGTTCACCAGCGGCGCTTCCCAGCGCAAATTGGTGCCGACCAGCAGGATCGCGTCGGCGGTCTCGGCGCCCGCAATCGTCGTGTTGAAATTGACCGCGGCCAGGCTCGACACGTCATAATCCATGCCGGTCTGGCGGCCTTCGAGCAGCGATCCGCCCATCGCCTTGACCAGCGCCTTGGCCGCGAACATCGTCTCGCAATCGACCAGATCGCCGGCGATCGCCGCGACGCTCTTGCCGGCCTTCACCGCCGCGATCGCCGCGAACGCCTCATCCCAGGTCGCCGCGACCAGCTTGCCGTCCCTGCGGACGTACGGCTTGTCGAGCCGCTGGCGGACCAGGCCGTCGACCGCGTGGCGGGTCTTGTCGGTCGCCCATTCCTCGTTGACGTCGTCATTGACCCGCGGCAGCGCGCGCAGCACCTGGCGACCGCGGCTGTCGAGCCGGATGTTGGTGCCGACCGCGTCCATCACGTCGATCGACAGCGTCTTCTTGAGCTCCCACGGCCGCGCCTCGAACGCGTACGGCTTCGACGTCAGCGCACCGACCGGGCACAAGTCGACGACATTGCCCGACAATTCGCTCGTCACCGCCTGTTCGAGGTACGAGGTGATCTGCATGTCCTCGCCGCGATAGATCGCGCCGATTTCCTCGACCCCAGCGACTTCCTCGGCGAACCGGATGCAGCGGGTGCATTGGATACACCGGGTCATGACCGTCTTGACGATCGGACCCATATACTTCTCGGTCACCGCGCGCTTGTTCTCGGTGTAGCGCGAATTGCCGCGGCCATAAGCGATCGACTGATCCTGCAGATCGCATTCGCCGCCCTGATCGCAGATCGGGCAATCGAGCGGATGGTTGATCAACAGGAATTCCATCACGCCTTCGCGCGCGTTCTTCACCATCGGGGTGTTGGTGAAAATCTCCTGATTGTCCGCCGCCGGCAGCGCGCACGACGCCTGCGGCTTGGGCGGCCCCGGCTTCACCTCGACCAGACACATCCGGCAATTGCCGGCGATGGTCAGCCGCTCATGATAACAGAAACGTGGAATCTCCTTGCCGGCCGCCTCGCACGCCTGAAGCACCGTGGCACCGGCGGGGACTTCGACCTCGATCCCGTCTACTTTGAGTTTAGGCATTACTTCCCCGTTCCGCTGGCTGCGCCATGGACAGCGTCGTTCAATTCATAGGCGGCAAGTCCGAGCCTAGCTCGGAAGGCATCATCGGGTATCTTGTCCGCAAAACCGCGCGACCGTTCACGGCACGCGGTGATATCCTGCCGAAGCCCCGCCAGCGCGGCTGCTTCGTCCGATGAGCCAGGCGCCGTCTTCAGCAATGCCAATGAACCCTTTACGTCGGATTGCGCCACGCACTCGGCTACGACATTGGTCATATAACTCGAACGGCCCTTGGGGTTTTTCCAGTTGGACGCAATCTCAATGTCGGTCGGCGCTTTGACGGCGGCCCAATCAGGTTCTTCACCGGGCTGGAGATCGCGAAACAACAAAGCTTCCGCGAGCGCCCCGCGAAAGGCCCAATACTCGAAACCGACACCGGCCGCTGAACAGCCCGTCCGCGCCGAGACTGCCTTAACCTCCTGATACATGAGCATCGGTCCATCGGCCAACACCCAACGCCGCATATCTGCTGGCGCCTGCGCGACGAGGCAACGGGCGGTGGACTGCATCACCGCCCGTTCATCGCCCGATGCGCTGGCGGCATAGGCTGGCATGGCCGTCAATGTCGCGACAGCACCCAAGAGGATCATTGCCAGCTTCATTCAGCAGCCTCTTGCATCGGCGCGAAATCGTCACCCTGGCGTTCGGTAATGCGGCGCTCGAGTTCGGGGCGGAAATGGCGGATCAGGCCCTGAATCGGCCAAGCCGCCGCGTCACC
>DASVNU010000395.1:0-1952 GCA_036383655.1 Sphingomonas sp.
AGAGCAAGCTCGAACGGCTGGTGGTGGGATCGGTGGCGGGCGCCTTGCCCGCGACCAAGTCGCTTCTCTATCGCCTGTTTCGCGGCAAGGAAGTGACCAAGCGCCCCGACGATGCCCGGATCACCGCTTTCTCCGCGCTGATCGCCAATGACGGCCGGCACGATTTCCCGGCGATCGATCCGGCCACGCAGCTTGCATTGATCCAATATACCGGCGGCACCACCGGCACGCCCAAGGGCGCGATGCTGACGCACCAGAATCTGTCGGCCAATGCGCGCCAGGTCGAAGCGATGGACCCGCATCCCGGCGACGAGGACCGGATCATCGGCGTGCTGCCGCTGTTCCACGTCTTCGCCAATACCTGCGTGATGAACCGCACCGTCGCGAACGGCGGGATGATCGTCATGCTGC
Source organism: Sphingomonas sp. (assembly GCA_036383655.1). Classification (GTDB taxonomy): domain Bacteria; phylum Pseudomonadota; class Alphaproteobacteria; order Sphingomonadales; family Sphingomonadaceae; genus Sphingomonas. Next base: position 412 of record DASVNU010000395.1, read on the forward strand.
CGCGGTTCGACGGCGCGCAGGTTCTGGCGGCGATCGAGCGGACCAAGGCGACCGCGCTGCCCGGCGTGCCGACCATGTACCAGGCGCTGCTCGACCATCCCAAGCTGGCGTCGGCCGATCTTTCCAGCCTCAAATATTGCATCTCGGGCGGCGCCCCGCTCCCCGCTGAGGTCAAGGCGAAGTTCGAGGCCGCGACGGGCGCGCGCGTGATCGAGGGCTATGGCCTGTCCGAGAGTTCGGGAGTCGTCTCGTGTAACCCCTATGAGGGCGAGGGCAAATTGGGCACGATCGGCCAGCCGATCCCGGCGACCGAGGTACGGCTGGCCGACAAGGAGGATGCGTCGCGCCCCGCACCGGAGGGCGAGCCCGGCGAGATCCTGTTGCGCGGTCCGCAGATCATGAAGGGCTATTGGAACCGGCCCGACGCCGATGCCGAGGTGTTCGTGCCCGACACCGGCGGCGCCTGGCTGCGCACCGGCGATGTCGGCACGATCGACACCGACGGCTTCATCCATATCGTCGACCGGCTGAAGGACATGATCGCGGTCAGCGGGTTCAAGGTGTTCCCGAGCCAGATCGAGGCCGTGCTCTATCGCCACCCCGCGGTGAAGGAGGCGTTGGTGATCGGCGTCCCCGACACCTATCGCGGCGAGCAGCCGCGCGCCTATGTGACGCTCAACGACGGGACCATAGCGACCGGCGACGAGATCAAGGCGTGGCTCAATCCGCAGCTCGGCCATCACGAACGCGTCGATCAGGTCGTCGTGCGGCTCACCCTGCCCAAGACCCTGGTCGGCAAACTCAGCCGCAAGGAGCTGGTGGCTGAGGTGCGGGCAGCCCCATGAAGATTGGGTACGTCACTATTTCGACCGGCGTCGCAAGAATCCATGGAGTGCAAAAACGGCGCCGATCAACGAGCCAATGAACATGACGAAAATCGCCGGCCCCGCGGCTACCGTGGCGCGATGGTCAAAATCGAGCAGCCCACTGACCACTGGGTTCGCGCGATCGTAATAGACCGTGACCGAAGGCTTCAGCTTGATGGTTTCGGCGCCTGGATAATATCTTCCTTCATAGCGCACCCCAGCAACGGTGTAGGCGTAAGGCAGCGAAGCGTGATTGCCGCGAACGAAGCTGGTAATTATGCCGACCGTCTCGGCTTGGCGCCCTGCCGCGTCGTGGAAGTGCCATGCCGCTCCGACCTGGTACACGACGAGGACGCCAAAAGGCACAGCAAGCAGCCAAGGCGATCCTGCTCTTCTAAGCTTGCGCGCATCGTTCACGCGATCTTCCTACCGATCATTGAGAATCGAGATCGCCGGGCGGCCGACCATCGCCGTCGCGGTCTTGGGCATGCGGGCTTCGAGCGGAGCGAGCCATTTACCGACGCCGCTGCCGATCGAGATTTGCGGCTGCGACGGCGTGACATTGCCCTGCCCTTCCCATTGCGCGATCAGCGCGCGTGCGTCGTCGCCAGCCTTGGCGAGCGGCACCGGCTGGCGCAGCGCATGGTTGATCATCGCATCGCCAAAGAAGGTCCA
>DASVNU010000396.1:0-2595 GCA_036383655.1 Sphingomonas sp.
CCACCCGGCCACCCAACAGGGTATTCTATGGGTGGCCGGGTGGGGGAGCGGGCCGGCACCGATCAGCGAAGCTGACAATAATCAATTGCAGACGCGGACTCGGACGCTGCGGTCCCAATACGGGTCGTAGCGACGTTCGACCCAGCAATGGCGATAGTCGCGATAGCGATAGGCATAATAGCCGTCGGTCGGATAATAGCCGCGCTCGCGATAATAATAATCATCGTAATCGGCGCGATAGCCACGGCTGCGATAATAACTGTCGCGGTCGTAACGATCGTTGGCGGAGGAAGCGATCGCCGCGCCCAGCGCCAGACCGACGATGCCGCCCGCGAGCACCGCACCGGTGTCGTCATCGTGGTGCCAGCGGCGATAACGCTGTGCATCGGCCGGAGCAGCGGCGGTCAGTGCGGTGGCGGCGAGCGTGGTGCCCAGCACCGCCTTGGTCAGGAACTTGTTCATCTGAAACTCCATCGTCAAGCACTCGGATACCATACACTAAACGCAGACTGTCCGAGCCTGTTGCATCCTTCTATGCGAGTCGGGCTGAATGGCCGCTGAGACGGGCGTTCACTTGGGATTTAGGTTGGGAGATATCGGATGGCGTATTGGTTCCTGCGGTCGGAGCCCGAAGTCTATGGCTGGGATCATCTGGTCCGCGACGGCGGCACCGAATGGGACGGCATCCGCAATTACACCGCGCGCAATTTCCTGAAGGACATGGAGGTCGGCGACCAGGCGATCCTCTATCATTCAAACACCGAAAAGGCCTGTGCCGGGATCATGGAGATCACCCGCACCTGGAAACCGGACGGCGAGAAGGGGGATTGGGCGTCGGTCGCGGTCAAGCCGGTGCGGCCGCTCAAGCACCACGTCACGCTCGCCGAAATGAAGGCCGAACCGCGCCTCGCCAGGATCGAGGTGCTGCGTCAGTCGCGGCTGTCGGTGACGCCGGTGCGCGACGACGAATGGGCGGTGCTGATGGAAATGGCGCAGGGGTGAGCAAGGGCGTGCTGCATTTGCTGACCGGCAAAATCGCGGCAGGCAAGTCGACCTTGTCAGCCAGGCTGGCGGCGGAAACGGGCGGGCTGGTGTTGGCCGAGGATCACTGGCTGCCGACGTTGTATCCGGGGCAGATCACCTCGCTGGAGGATTATATCCGCGAGAGTGCCCGTTTTCGGGCGGCGATCGCGCCGCTGATCGTCGATCTGCTGCGTCACGGGTTGACGATTGTCCTCGATTTCCCTGCTAACACCGTTGCCAGCCGGACGTGGATGCGCGGCCTGGCCGATGCGGCGGGAATCACCGCGACGCTGCATTTCCTCGATCTGCCCGACGACATCTGCCGCGCCCGCCTCCACGCCCGCAACGCGGCGGGCACGCACGCCTATCAGGCGAGCGACGCCGAGTTCGATCAGTTCACCGCGCATTTCGTGCCGCCGCGGGCGGATGAGGGGTTCGAGGTCGTCCGGTATGAAGTTCCCTAGCTAATCCTCCGTCGTCACCCCGGACTCGTTTCGGGGTCCTGCCCTCCACAACGGAATCAAGCCGTTGTTGCACCTTGTATGCCGGGACGAGCCCGGCATGACGAATAACCATGCAACTAGTCGAAGGGTTTCCAGCCATCCTGCGTTAAATAGCCGGAGATCAGACTGGGCACGTGCTGAAGCGGTTCATGAGCGCCGCGCGGGAGACCGTGGCGGCCGATGGCGACGATGCGCTGATGACGCGTATCGCCGGGCGCGACGCCGTGGCGTTCGGCCGCGTGGTCGATGCTCATGCCGCGATGCTCCACCGCGTCGCCTATCGGATGATCGGCGATACCGCCGAGGCGGAGGACGTCGCGCAAGAGGCGTTGCTGCGGCTCTGGGCGTCCGCCGAGCGCTGGCGACCCGGGCAGGCCGGGATCGCCGCGTGGCTGACGCGGGTCGCGGTCAACCAGTGTCTCGATCGCCTCAGGCGACGGCGGTTCGCGAGTGACGAGGAGCCGCCCGAGCGCGCCGACGAGGCGCCAGGCGCGGAGGCGCAGGTGGAGGAAGAGCAATTGCGGCAAGCGGCGCGCGCGGCGCTCGGCGATCTCAGCGAGCGGCATCGCGCCGCGATCGTGCTGACCTATTATGAGGAGTTACCCAATTCGATGGCCGCCGACGCGCTGGAACTCAACCTGAAGGCGTTCGAGTCGCTGTTGCTGCGGGCTCGCGGTGCGATGCGCGCGGCGCTGGCGGCGCGTGGGCTGACCTCGCTGGCCGGGGAGATCGCGACATGAGCGCGGATTTCACCGCCACCGAACGTGCCGCGCTCGATCGCGTGATGGTGCCGGCGATGCGGCCGGGGCTGGCCGCCGATATCGTCGCGACGGCGGTGGCAGGTACGCGCGTACCGCCGCGACGCGGTGCGCGGAGCGGCTGGCGCGCGCATGGCCGCGTCCTGATCGGCGCCGGCGCGCTGTTGCTGGCAAGCGCGACCGCCGCGGCGACCGGCTGGTTCGGCAAGCTGCCGATCGCGATACCGGGCATCACCCGGACGGTTGCCGCGCCCGAAGTGAAGAAGCCCAGGCATCTCGTACGCGTCGAAAAGCCGAAACCGGCGATCAGC
>DASVNU010000397.1:0-13217 GCA_036383655.1 Sphingomonas sp.
GACCGGTTCGATCGATGGTTAACCGGCTTTTCGTAGCCAACCGGTTAAGGACCTTGCGGTTTATCGGTTCAGCGGCGCTGAACCGGGTGCATCCGACTTATTTCAGGAAGTCGAACAACGACATGCTGGCCAGCTTGGTGAAGCTCGCCTGGGTCGCCTGCAGGACGGTCATGGTCTTCTGCAAATTGGTGATCGCCGCGGTGACGTCGGTATCCTCGAGCGCCGATCGGGTCGCCTCGCGGTCGGTGGCGACATCCTTGAGCCGCGAGGTTTCGAGATCGACCCGCGCGGCGCGGGCGCCGAGCCCGGCCTGGACGCTCGCCGCCTGGTCGTTGGCGGCCTGCAGCGCGTCGCCGGCCGATCCGGCGATGGTCGACACGCTGCCGGTGCCCCTGAGCGCGGCCGAGAGCGAGGACAAGGTAGACAGGATGTTGCCGCCGCTCGCGTCGACGAACACGCGCGCGGCCGAATCGCCGGGCTGGATCGACTCGTTGGCGCCGACCGGGATCGAGGTCGGGCCAGTGGCGGCGAAGCTGAACGTGCCGTCGGCATTCCTGGTGACGGCATCGGCATCGCCATTGGCGAACACCGCCGCGCCGCGCGAATCCTTGACATTGGCATAGCTGACCAGATTGGTGACGATCGCGTCGAGCTGGTCGGCGATCGCCACGCGATCGCTTTGCGACAGCGTGCCGCTGTTCGCCTTGACCGCGAGTTCCTTGGCCTGCTGGAGCGCATCGGTGATCGAGCTCAGCGTCCCGTCGGCCTGGCTCAGCGTCGTGCCCGCCAGCGTCAGATTGCCGGCATAAGCGGTGTCGTCGGCGCCCGCGCGGGCAAGGCCTTGCAACCGCCGCCAGGACACCGCGTCGTCGGATGGCGCGTTGATCCGCTTGGTCGTCGAAATCTGCGTCTGCAGCTGATCGGCGGTCGCGGTCAGCGACTGCATGTTCTGCTGGTTGAACGCATAGAACTGGCTGGTCGAGATCTGCATGGATTTACCTGATATCGAGGATCGTCTGCATGGTTTCGCGCGCGACCTGGATGACGCGGCTGGTCGCCGCATAGGCCTGCTGGAAGCGCATCAGGTCGACCGCCTCGCTGTCGAGATTGACGCCCGAGCCGCTGTCGCGCACGGCGACGGCATTGTCGTGGATCGTGTTCTGCGCCGTCGCCACCGCCTTGCGCTGCGACAAGGTCGCGGCATTGGCCGTGGTCATGTCGACGATGCGGTTCTCGTAGCCGCCGGACGTGCGCAGCGCCGCGAGCGTCGCGAGATTGGTGTTGTCGCGGGTGCCGCCACCGACCGCCGCCGCGGCAATGCCGCGCGGGTCGTCGAGCGTGACCGCCATTTCGGCGGTGCCACCGGTGCCGAGCGCGAATAGCGGCTGGCCGGGGTTGCCGTCGAGGTTGCGGCCACCGGTCTGGACCGTATTGACGCCGTTGGCGAAATCCTGCGCGACCGCCTGCAGCTGGCTCTTGGCGTCGACCACCCGCTGCATCGAATCGACCACCCCCGCCAGCGCGCCGCCGGTCGGGGCCAGGCTCTGTTGCGAGGCGCCGTTGACGACGTTGAACGACACCGCCCCGGCCGAATTGGTGGCGTAAGTGACTGTCGCGGCCTGGGCACCGGAGACCAGAACGGGGCCGGCGGTGCCGCCGCCGCGTACGGTGGCCCGGCCGATCGAGTCGAAATCGACCGAGATGTCGGTCAACGCGCTCATCTGTTCGAGCATTTGGTCGCGCTGGTCGAGCAGCGCCGCGGCGCCGGCGGTGCCGGGGCTCGCGCGGCTGAGGCCGTCGTTGATCCGGGCGAGCGCGGCGGTCGCCGAATTGAGCGATTCGACCGACGACTTCGCGGTACCGTCGAGATCGTCGGCGACCTGGTCGAGCGCCTTGCCGGTGCTCGAGAAAGCGCTGGCGACGCCCGACGCCGCTTCGAGCATCGAGGCGCGCGCGCCGAGCGAGGTGGGATCGGCGGCGAGCGTGGTCGACGCAGTGAAGAAGTCCGACAGCCGCGTGCTAAGCTGGTTGCCGTCGAGCCCCGATTCGATACGGTCGAGCCAGGTGACGCTGGTCTGGGTCCGCGCCAGGTCGGAACCGGCGGTGCGGACTTGCGCCGCAGCGTAGAAATCGCCGGCGCGGACGATCCCGGTGACCAGCGAGCCCATGCCGTTGAGCGAGGTGTTGGTGCCGGCCGCGGCGACCTCGGCGGTCGAGGCGGTGCGGCGCGAATAGCCGATCGTGCCCGCGTTGGAGATATTCTCCGACACGGTGTTGAGCGCGACCTGATAGGCCTTGAGCCCGCTTGCGCCGATCGACAGCATGTCGCTCATGACGGCGTGCCTCCGTCAGCGGCGGGCGCGGCGGGTGTGCCCGGGGTCGCGTCCTGCAGTGTCTTTTGCGACCGCGCGAGGAACTCGGTCATCGCCTTGCCGATGCCGATCGGCTGGTGCGCGGCCATGCTCTCGGCGACCTGCTTGTCCTGCATGTCGCGAAACGTCTCGCTATTCTTGCCGTCGAGCAGGCCGTCGCCCAGGCTCGCCTGGCGCATCGACTTGAGCATCATGTTGATGAACACCGCCTCGAACTGCTGTCCCGCCTTTTTCAGATTGGCGTTGGACGTCAGCCGGCTGGTGTCGGTCGAGATGCCGCTAGTCGGCAGAGCCGGCGGCTGGGTCGGGGTGGAGATATCGGTCACAGGATGATCAGATCCGCTTTGAGCGCGCCGGCTTCCTTGAGCGCCTCGAGGATCGCGACCAGGTCCGACGGCGTGGCGCCGATCGCGTTCACCGCCTTGACGATGTCGGCGAGCTTGGGTCCCGGGTTCATCAGGAACATCGGGCGCTTCTCTTCCTCGACATTGACGCCCGATTTCTGCTCGTTGGCGGTCTGGCCCTGGCTGAACGGCGCCGGCTGGACCACGGTCTGCTTCTCGTCGATGCGGACGGTCAGCTTGCCATGCGTTATCGCGGCGGCGCCGACGCGGACGGTCGAGTTGATCACCACGGTGCCGGTGCGGGCATTGACGATCACGCGCGCGGGCGGATCGGCCGACGTGACGCTGAGATTCTCGATCTCGCTCATCATCGTCGCGCGGACGTCGGCGCCGGCGGGCGCGTTGACCTTGATCGACACGCCGTCGACCGCGTCGGCGACGCCGCCGCCGAACCGCGCGTTGATCGCGGTGGCGACATTCTGCGCGGTGGTGAAGTCGGAGCGGGCGAGGTTGAAGACCAATGTCGGCGCGGTTTCGAACCCGGTCTCGACCGTGCGTTCGACCGTGGCGCCTTCGGGGATGCGGCCGGTCGAGGGGACGTTGACGACGACCGACGATCCGTCCTTGCCCTCGATGCCCAGCCCGCCGACCGCGAGATTGCCCTGCGCCATCGCATAGATCTGGCCGTCGGCGCCCATCAGCGGGGTCATGATCAGCGCGCCGCCGCGCAAGCTCTTGGCCTTGCCCATCGAGGCGACGGTGATGTCGATCCGCTGGCCCGGCTTGGCGAAGGCGGGCAATTCGGCGGTGATCATCACCACCGCCGCGTTCTTCAGGCCGGGATTGACCCCGGCGGGCAGTTGCAGGCCGAAGCGCGAGGCGACCGCCTTCATCGACTGCATGGTATATTCGAGATTGTCGTCGCCCGTGCCGGCTAGCCCGACGACGATGCCGTAGCCGGTCAACTGGTTGCTGCGGATGCCCTGGAATCCGCCGAGGTCCTTGACGCGATCGGCCGCGGCCGGGGTCGCGGCGAAACCGGTCATCAGGGCCAGGAAGACAAGCAGGGCACGCAGCATGGGACGTTTATCCAATCATGAGATTAGACGGGCTGTCGCACGGCGATGGTTAAGACCGTGCTAACCATCAGAACGGGCTGATCACCGAGAAGAAGCGGCCGAGCCAGCCCTGGCGACCGGCGCGCGCGACGTCGCCCTTGCCGGTATAGGCGATGCGGGCATCGGCGACGCGGGTCGACAATATGCGGTTATCCGCCCCGATATCGGCGGTGCGGACGATGCCCTTGATCTGGACGAATTCGTCGCCGCGGTTGAGCGTCACGCGCTTCTGCCCCTGCACCAGCATGGTGTTGTTGGGATAGACCGCGACCACCGTCACCGAGATCTCGCCCGACAGCGAGTTGGACTGGTCGGCGGTGCCCTTGCCGTTGAAATTGCGCGCGCCGCTGACCGACGCGTCGGTCGGCTTGAACAGCGACAGCGCGCCGGTGCTCGGCGGAGTCAGGCTGAACCCGCCGCCCGAATCGAGCTTCGACGACGAGGATTTCGACGCCTGGGTGTTTTCGACCAGCACGATGGTCAACGGATCGCCGACCTTTCTCGCCACCGAGCCTTCGTACAAAGCGGCATAGCCGTTCTGCGCCTGAAAGATCGAGCCGTTGGCGGGCGCGGGCGGCGGTGCCACCGGCGGCGAGGCCGAATAATCCTCGGGCGGCGTCTTCTTGCCGAGCAGGCGAGCCTGCGCGGGCGTGCCGGCCGACAAAGCGAGACCGATCGCGGCGGCGCCGAGGGCGATGGTGCTGACGATCCGCATCAGATGTTCTGATTGACGTATTTGAGCATGTCGTCGGTCGCCGAGATCATCTTGGAATTGACCTCATAGGCGCGCTGACATTCGATCATGTCGACCAGTTCCTCGACGACGTTGACGTTGGATGCCTCGAGCATGCCCTGACGGACCATGCCGCGGCCGTCCTCGCCCGGTATGCCGAGATTGGCGGCGCCCGACGACGCGGTTTCGAGCATGTAATTGTCGCCTTTCGACTGCAGCCCAGCCGGATTGGGGAAGTTCGCGACCTGAAGCTGGCCGAGCTGGGCCGGTTCGGTCTGGCCGGCGATCGTCGCCGACACGGTGCCGTCGGTGCCGACGGTGATCTGGGTCGCGCCCTGGGGCACGGTGATGCCGGGCATCACCTGATAGCCTTCGTTGGTGACCAGCAGTCCTTCGGGCGAGCGCGAGAAATTGCCCGCGCGGGTATAGCCGAGCTGGCCGCCGGGCAGCTGCACCTGGAAATAGCCATCGCCGTCGAGCGCCAGATCGAGCGCGTTGCCGGTCTGCTGCATCGTCCCCTGGGTTTCCATCCGCGACGTGCCCTGGATGCGCACGCCGGTGCCGAGGTTGAGCCCGGTGGCGTATTTGCTGTCGCTCGACGATTGCGCGCCGGCGGCGGTCACGGTCTGGTAGGACAGGGTCGCGAACGACGCGCGATCCTTCTTGAAGCCGGTCGTATTGACGTTGGCCAGGTTGTTCGAGATCACCCGCATCCGCATGTCCTGGGCGTCCAGGCCGGTGCGGGCGATGTGCATCGCTGCGCTGCTCATCTCATTCTACTCCTTAGCTCGGCATCCGCATCACGGATGCGGCGCTCTCGTCCATGTCCTTGGCCGACTTCATCAAATTGGCCTGTACTTCGTAGCTGCGCTGGTTCTCGATCATGTCGACCAGCGATTGCGTCATGTTGACGTTCGACTGTTCGAGCGCGCCCGAGATGCACTTGGCATTGTCGTCGGTCGGCAGGATTCCGCCGCCCTGGACGTGGATCAGATTGTCGAGACCCTTGACGGTCTGCGATCCTTGCGCGCTGGCGAACTTGATGCGGTCGATGACCTGCGGGTTCTTGGCGTCGCCGCCTACGGGCACGATCGAAATGGTACCGTCCTGCGCGATCGAGACCGAGGTCGCGGGCGGCACGGTGATGGGGCCCCCCGACCCCATCACCGGGAAACCGTCACCGGTTTCCAAAACGCCCGTCGCAGAGAGGTTTAGATCGCCGCGGCGCGTATATCCTTCGGTACCATCATTTGCCTGAACCGCCATCCATTGGTCACCCGGAATGGCAATATCGAGGTTGCGCCCGGTGGTGGTGACGGCGCCGGCGCTGCGGTCGAAATCGGTCACTTCCTCCGATGCCGGCTGACGGCTGTCGAAACCCGGGCCCTTGAGCAGCAGGCTGTTGAAATTGACCTTTTCGGCGCGGAAGCCGATCGTCGACGCGTTCGCCATATTGTTGGCGATCGCCGCCTGCGCCGCCATGTGGCTCTTCAGCCCCGACGCCGCGGTGTAGATCAGCTTGTCCATGCTTTAACCCCCAATTCCTTTGCGATCATCAGCTACGGATGTTGAAGATCGTCTGGGAAATCTGGCTGGCGGTATCGAGGGCCTTGGCATTCGCCTGGAAATTGCGCTGCGCCGCGATCAGGCTGACCAGTTCCTCGGTGATGTCGACATTCGACCGCTCGATCGTCGACGACATCAAATTGCCGAAGCCGTCGCTGCCCGGCGAACCGACCACCGGCGCGCCCGACACGCCGGTCGCCGCCCAGGTCGAATCGCCCAGCTGACGCAGGCCCGCCGGGTTGGTGAAGTTGGCCAGCACGACCTTGCCCAGCGACTTGACGTCGCCGTTCGAAAAGCTGGCCTTGACCGTCCCGTCGCCGTCGACCGTCACACCCTGGAGCTGGCCGATCGCAGCGCCGTCGGCGCTACGCGACGTGACGTTGAACGCCGTCGGCGTCTGGGCGCTCGCCGCGCCCAGCGTGAACTTGATCGTCTGTGCGGCGGTGGCGCCCGACGGGGTGACCGGGTCGAACGTCGTGGCACCGGTTGGCGCGGTCATCGCCCCGGTCGCATCGAACGACATGGTGATGTGGTCCGACCCGCCCGAGGTGAGCGGCTTGTCGCCGATGAAGCTATAGGCCGACCAGGTCGACGGCGCGCCGGTCGTCTCGCGCTTGAAATAGGTGGTCATGGTCTGCGGATTGCCCGACGAGTCATAGACCGTGGTCTGCGCCGACTGATTGTAGCTCGACGGATCGAAGCGATCGAAGGTCGCGGTGGTCGGCACCGCGGCGCTCGCCGACATATTGACCGTCATGCCGACATTCTGGGTCGGGCTGGGCGTGCCGCTGGTGGCCGGCAGCTGCAGGCTGATCGATTGGTCGAGCCCGGACGCGACGACCGCGCCCGATCCGTCGACCGGATAGACCTGGAGGTAATTGCCCTGCGCGTCGGTGACATAATGGTCGGGGTCGACCTTGAACCCGCCGTTGCGGGTGTAATTGACGTTCGACCCGTTGAGCTGCGGCTTGATCGCGAAGAAGCCATCGCCCGAAATCGCGAGATCGAGCGCCGAGGACGACTGGATGAAATTGCCCTGGCTGAATTGCTGGACGTTGCCCTTCACCATCGTACCCGCGCCGACCATCATCGTCGGCGACAGATTGACGCTCGACGCGATGACGTCGGCGAATTCGGTAACGCTCTTCTTGAAGCCGTTGGTGTCGACGTTGGCGAGGTTGTGCGAGATCGTCGACATCTGGGTCTGGGCGGCGGTGAGGCCGGAAAGCGACGTGTAGAAGGACATGGTTCAGGCTCCTTGCGGGATTATGTGGGTCAGCCGATCTGGCGAACGGCGGAAAGGTCGACGTTGCCGATCCCGGCGACGTTGAGGACGGGGCTGCCCGAACTGGGCATCGAGACCGAGGTCACTGGCGCCCAGACCAACGTGTGGGTGCCGACCGTGGCGCCATTGGCGTTGGCGTTGCTGACGACCTTGAACGGACCCGTGCCGGCGTCGGCGCCGGCGTCGGTCTTGCCGTCCCAGTCGAAATTGACCGTACCCTTGGTCTGCGCGCCGAGGTCGAGCGTCTTGAGCGTGTTGCCGTTCTGGTCCTGGATCGTGACCTTGACGTCGCTCGCCGCGCTGTCGACGTCGATCGCGCCGGCGATGCCGCCGGTGGTGCGGCCGAACGCGGTGTCGCCCTGGGTCAGCACGGTCTTGCCGACATAGGCGAGGGCATCGTTGGCCGAGGTGCCGGTCAATTTGTCGGCGATCGACTTCAGCGTCGAGTTCATCTGCGAGATGCCCGACAGCGACGAGAATTGCGCCATCTGGGCGACCATCTGGGTGTTGTCGACCGGGTTGAACGGATCCTGGTTCTGCATCTGCGCGGTCATCAGCTTCAGGAAATCGGCCTGGCCGAGCGTCTGCCCGGATCCGGCTGGCGCGACCGCCGGCGTCGATGCGCCGGTGCGTCCGATGCCGATATTGGCGAGCGTGGTATCGAAGGTCGAGGTCATCTCTTATTTCCCGAGCTTGAGGGTATCGAGGATCAGCGACTTGGCGGTCTGCATGACTTCGACATTGTTCTGGTAGCTGCGGCTGGTCTCCATCATGTCGACCAGCTCGCGGGTCTCATCGACCGCCGATTCCCAGACATTGCCGTCCTTGTCGGCCATCGGGTTGGCGGGGTCGTAGCGCTTCGTCGGGTTCTCGCCGGCGGTGACGACACTTTCGACGTCGACCGTCGACATGCCCGATGCCTTGTCGAAGCTGGTGCGGAACACCGGCTTGATCGTACGGTACGCGGTGTCGGCCGAACTCGCGACCGACCCGGCATTGGCCAGGTTGGAGGCTGTCGTATTCAGGCGCACGAGCTGCGCGCTCATCGCGCGGCCCGAGACCTGAAAGATCGTCATCGGTCCACTGCCCATGATTATTCGCCCCTCAGCGCGCGGGTGATCTGGCCGATCCGCCCGTTCAGGAAAGACAAGGTCGTCTGATACTGGACGGCGTTCTCGGCAAAGGCGGTCTGCTCGGTCGACAGGTCGACGGTATTGCCGTCGAGGCTGGGCTGCAGCGGCACGCGATATTTGGTCGCGCCCGCGAGGCCGGTGTCGGTCAGGCCGTTGGGGCTGGTCGCCGACGACAGCGCCTGCAGAAAGTCGATGTCGCGCGCCTTGAACCCGGGGGTCGAGGCGTTCGCGATGTTCGAGGCAAGCACGCCCATGCGCTGACCGCGCACTTCGAGCGCCGCCCCATGTATCCCGAACAGAGTGTTGTCGGCCATTGCCGTCACCTCGCGTGAAATCCTGCGCGATAGGTCAGCAAGGGGCGTGCCAATTTCCGTTCGGGAGGCGTTCGGGCGGCTTTTACCGACGGAGAGCGGCCAAAACGGCAAAAGCTTGCCGGGGACGGCAAGGTAATTTTGCCGGTTTGCCGCCTCCGTGCGTCGCCCCGGCGGAGGCCGGGGCGACGGGTGGCGAACTGGCACCATGCTTGCAGTACCTCCCGCATATGACGACGGACCCCATCACGCTCGGCGCCTTCCTCGACCCTGCCGCGATCGGCATCGTGGCCGGCGGCACCATGTTCGCGACCCTGTTGCGAACATCGCTCGGCGATATCGGCCGCGGCGTCGCGGCAATCGGCACGCTGACGCGCAAACCGTTCGACGCGACGCCGCTGGTCGACCAGATCGCCGCGCTTGGCCGGATCGCGCGCCGCCATGGCATGCACGCGCTCGACCGCTCGGTGATCGCCGACCGCGACGTCGCCGCGGCGGTCGTCGAGATCGTCGACGGCGCGACGCCCGATGAGATCGTTCGCCAGCTCGACGAACGCCGCCGCGCGCGCATCCTGCGCCACGCCGCCGCCGCCGACATGTGGGCAGGCGCTGCCGAGGTCGCGCCGGCGATGGGCATGGTCGGTACCTTGGTCGGCCTGGTGAAGATGTTCTGGGCGATGACCGATCCCGCCGCGATCGGCGCGGGCATGGCGGTTGCGTTGCTCGCGACGCTCTATGGCGCGCTGATCGCCAATCTGATCGCGATGCCGATCGCGGTGCGCCTGCGCCGCCGCGCGCGCGCCGAAGCGGAAGAACGGACGCGGCTGGTCGCGCCGCTCGCCGCGCTCGCTGAAAAGGGGCGCGTCAAGGCGCCCACCAGCTTTACGCCGGCATCGGTATGAACGCGATCGATCTGCTCGACCCGCCGCCGGCGCGCCCGCTCTGGCTATGGACGCTGGCCGACCTCGCCTTGCTGTTGGTCGGCTTCTTCGTTCTGGTCCAGGCGACCGACCGCCAGGCGCTGGCCAAAGGATTGCGCGAGGGGTTCGGCGGCAAGTCGGCGGCGACCGCCACCATGTCCACGCCCACCGATCCGATTCCACTCGCCTCCGCTGCCGCCGGCTTCGCTCCCGGTTCGGCCAGGATCGTCATCACCGACGGCCTGCTCGACTTCGCGATGGAAAGCCTGCGCGATCCGCGCGTGACCTTGCGCATCGCCGGCAGCGCCGAGGGGACGCAAGCCGATAGCGACCCGACCACCGGCAGCGCCCAGATCCTCGCCAGCGACCGCGCGCGCGCGACCGCGAGCTGGCTGATCGCGCACGGCGTCGCGGCCGACCGCATCATGATCGCAACCCCGGGGACCGGCCGCCGCATCGCGCTGGTCACGATGAGCTTCACCGGCGCTCCCGACAGGAAACAGCCATGATCCGACCTTTACTCTCGCTCGCCCTGATCGCCGCCGCCACCCCGGCGGCCGCGCAGACTTTCCAGAGCACCACGCTGATCGACAAAGCGGTGGCGGGCTTTGCCGGCCACCCGATCGGCGAGACCGGCGGCGCGCGGACCGCGGTCGATACGCGGCTCAAGCTCTCGACCTGTCCGATGGTCTCGCTCAACTGGCGCACCGATAGCCACGATTCGGTGGTGGTGACCTGCACCGACCCGCAATGGCGCATCTTTGTGCCCATGCTGATGCCGGCCAGCGCGCCGCCCGCCGCGACGCCGACGGCAACCCCGATGGTCACGGCCAAGGCGGCGATCGTCATCAAGCGCGGCGATCCGGTCACGGTGGTCGCGGGCGACGGGGCCTTTTCGGTAACGCGCGACGGTATCGCGACGACCGATGCCGCGGCCGGGGCGCGCGTGCTGATCCGCGTCCAGGACGGCAAGCCGCCGATCCAGGCAGTCGCGGTCGAGCCGGGCAAGGCCATGATTCCGAGCGCGGAATAATTTTTTCTAAACAATTTGGGCAGGCGGCCGTTCGATGATCCAGATATGCTTCGATAGGCTGAACAATGGTGGACTCGATCGGACCGAAGGGCTCAACGCCCAATGCCCGTATCGCTCCGGTGCTCGGAGCGGCGGCAGCCGCGAAGATCGCGTCGGCCATCGCCACGCCCGAGCAGCAGATGCAGGCGTCGCACCCGGTGGGGCAGCTGGCGCAGGAACTCGCCGCCAAGCCGCCGGTGGACGCGACGCGCGTCGACCGGTTCCGCAAGGCGATCGCCGATGGCAGCTTTCAGCCCGACCCGCAGAAGGTCGCGGACAAGCTGCTGTCGCTCAAGGGAGAGTGGGTTGATGACGCGGCGTGATGGCCTGATCAAGGTAATCGACCTGCTTCACGCCGAGATCGCGGCGATGAAGACCAACGACGTCGTCGCGCTCGACAAGGCGACCAGCGCGAAGCTGGCCGCGCTCAACGAGCTGGCCGCGATCGACGGCGGCATGCTGGAACCCGGCGTGCGCGAACTCGCCGAAGAGGCGCACCGGCTGAACGAGACCGCACGGATCTATTGCAACCTCTTGGCGGCAAATGTCCGTCGCCGCCTGCAAATTCTTGCCGGTGACGCTGCCGGTGGATATCGCGCCAACGGGCATCTCGCGGCCTACGCGTAATTTTTTCCCATTCCCCTCCCGCAGGCGGGAGGGGTTAGGGGAGGGCATGTTTCTCAGGGCGACGGTGCCGTTTTCACACGCCCTCCCCCGGCCCCTCCCGCAAGCGGGAGGGGAGCGTTCCGCCCCCCATTAACCAAAACTGGCACGCTGCTTGCTGAGTGTTTCCCGTAACAGGGAGCAATCAGCCAAACCCCATGGGCGGCGTCGTAGCACTTACCGGAAATGTCGACCGCGTCAGGACGGCGATCGCGAATGCGAGTCGCTCGACCGGCATGGATTTCGATTATCTGCTCGGCCAGGCCCAGCTCGAAAGCGGGCTGAACCCCGGCGCGCGTGCCGGCACCTCGTCGGCGACCGGCCTCTATCAATTCATCGACCAGTCCTGGCTCGGCATCGTCAAGCAGCACGGTGCGCAGAACGGCCTGGGCTGGGCGTCGAACGCGATCACCCGCGCGGGCAACCGCTGGGTGGTGAACGATCCGCAGATGAAGAGCGCGATCCTCAACCTGCGCAGTAATCCCGAAGTCTCCGCGACGATGGCGGCCGAGTTCGCATCGGACAACCAGGCGTCGCTCGAAAGCTCGCTGGGCCGCGGTGCTACCGGCACCGACCTGTACATGGCGCATTTCCTGGGCCTGGGCGGCGCCAAGTCGTTCCTCCAGACGATGCAGAGCAATCCCGGCGCGTCGGGCGCGGCGATGTTCCCGGCCGCCGCCCGCGCCAATCGCTCGATCTTCTACGACGCCGGCGGCAACGCCCGCAGCCTGAGCGACATCTATCAGCGCTTCGCCGCCAAGCTCGACAAGGGCGCGGCCAAGGTCGGCGCGACCAGCCTGGCCTCCGACGCGCTCGACGGGTCGGGCGCGACCGCCTTCGCCAAGGCCTATGGCACCAGCGCGTTCGAGACCGCCAAGGCCAATTTCGCTTCGCTCGCCTCGGTCACTGGGCTGGGCACCGGGCTAGGCGACGCGCAGGTCATCACCGGATCGGCCGACACCAGCGGCAGCGCCGCGGCCTGGGCCAAGGCGGCGCTGATGCGCGTCAACGGCACGCAGCCGTCGGCGGGTGCGCCGACCAATCCCGCGAGCAACGCCTCCGCGGTCAACCTTCTGCGGCCGAGGCCCGACAATGCGCGGCTGGCCTATCTGATGCTTGCGAGCCTGGGAGCGTAGCGCGTGCCGCCTTTCGTGAAGACCCTGTTCCTCGGCAACGTCCGCAACGCCGCGCTCCCGGGCGCGATCCTGCTGCTCGTCATGCTGATGGTCGTGCCGATCCCGGCCGCCATGCTCGACGTGTTCTTCGTGACCAACATCGCGATCAGCCTCGCGGTGCTGATGGTCGCGCTGAACGCGCAGAAGCCGCTCGACTTCTCCGCTTTCCCGACCGTCCTGCTGTTCGCCACCCTGTTCCGGCTCGGCCTCAACGTCGCCTCCACCCGCGTCGTGCTGGTCCACGGCCATGAGGGTGAGAGCGCGGCCGGCCATGTCATCGAGGCGTTCGGGTCGTTCCTGATCGGCGGCGACTATGTCGTCGGCATCTTCGTCTTCTCCATCCTGGTGATCATCAACCTGATCGTGGTGACCAAAGGCGCGGGGCGCGTGTCCGAAGTGTCGGCGCGCTTCACCCTCGACGCCTTGCCCGGCAAGCAGATGGCGATCGACGCCGACCTCAATGCCGGGCTGATCACCCCCGACGAAGCCAAGGCGCGCCGCATCGAAGTGTCGACCGAGGCTGAT
>DASVNU010000398.1:0-8203 GCA_036383655.1 Sphingomonas sp.
ATTCCCATCGGGATCGTCGCCGTCGCACAGATGGAGGGCGCCGAAGATCTTGACCGGCCCCATCTTCGCACCGCGTGATACCAGGTCTTCTCGCGCCGCGGCGACATCGTCGGCATGGAAGACGATCTTGTGCGGTCCCTCGAAATCGGGACTGATTCTCACACCCTTTCCCGCGGCATGGATCGCAATGTTGCAGCCGCCCGCCGCCAGATCGGCCCAGCCTTTATCCTCCTCGACCACCTCCAGCCCGAACATGTCGCGATAGAAATCGCGCATCGCGGCGAAATTGTGCGTGAAGATGATCACGCGGCGCATGGCGTAGCTCATGGGCAGGTGCTCGCCGTGCCGCCATCGAGATCGAGGCAGCGGCCGTCGATATCGCCTGGCTTGAGCGCGAAGCCGAGCACGCCGGCCAGGCTGGGCATGATATCGACCGTCTCGATCGACAGCGGCTGCTCGAATCCCTTCATCCCCTTGCGCCAGAACAGGATCGGCACGCGGCGGTCATAATCCCAGGGCGATCCGTGCGTCGCGACCGCGCCGGGATAGTCGCCGGGGGGAATCGCGGTGATGCGTGGCTTGAGGAACACGACGAAGTCGCCCGACCGAGTTGGGTCGAACGAGGCGCGCTCACGCTGCAACAGCGTCCAGCCTTCGGGTGGGCCCTCGGGCAGCGGTGCGGCGGCGATATCGGCCTGGGTGAAGACCGCGGCGACCTGGGGATCGGCGCGATAGCGCGCGACCGCGGCGGCGAGCACTTTGGCGCGCTGGTCGCCGGTCAGTTTGGGGTCGATCCAGACGTCGCCATTGGTGACGCCATAGAGGACGCGGCCGGTCAGCCCCATATCCTTGGCGATCGCGTCGCCGACGGTCTTGGGCGTCAGCGCGAGCGCGACACGATCGGCCATCGGCATCGCGCGCTCGCGTTCGCGTTCGGGAATGTCGTTGCCGCCATGGTCGGCGGTGAGTGCCACGACATAGTCGACCCCGGTCTTGTCGAGCGCGGCGAACAATTTGCCCAGCGTCTGGTCGAGATTGGCGAGCTGGATGCACATCTCCGACCCTTCGGTGCCGTAGGTGTGGCCGACATAATCGGTCGCCGAGGCGCCGATCGTCAGGATGTCGGTCGACTTGCCGCGGCCGAGCTTCATGTCACGGACCATTGCCGTCGCCAGCCCGACGATCGCGCTGTCGAACGCCGGCGACGCTTTCCATTGGGGCTCATTCTTGGCGGGGCGCGCAAAGCGGCCCGCGCCCACGGTCTGGCCGTTGGCGAGCATCGCGCGGTCGACCGCCTTGCACCAATCGGGCTCGGCGAACGCGATGCCGGGCTTGGCGATCTCCGCCTTGGCCGCTGCATTGGCGGCGGTCACCGCGGCGGGCTCGGTGCGGCCGCCATAGGAAATGAAGCCCTTGCCGTCGCGCCAGAACCAGAGCTGGTCGATCTTGTGCCCGCCCATCATGATCGCCGCGCGATCCTTGCCCGCGACCGACACGGTGCGAACATCGGGATCGGCATCTTTCATCCGTTCGCCGAGCGTCGGCACGCGCAGGTGGATGTCGGAGGCGACATAGTCCTTGGCCGTCCCTTTCGACGGGTCTTCCGCGCAATAGACCGATCCGGGCCGTGGGCCGGTCCATTCATACCATTCGTTGGCGATGATCCCGGTCCGCGTCGGGCGATCGCCGGTCATGATCGTCGAATGGCCGGGGCAGGTTTCGGTTGCGGCGTGGCTCTGGAACCCGGCGGGGAACACCGCGCCGTCGAGCAGGCGCTTGAACCCGCCAGTGAACCGGTTGCGATATTCGGCGAACAAATCGGCGGAGAACTGGTCTACCGAAATCACCACGACGAGCTTGGGCGGCGGCGCTTTGGCGGGAGCGGCGGCCGGCGGCGCATCCTGCGCGGCGAGTGGTGCCGCAAGGAGCGCGAGGGCGAGCGGGGCGAATTTGGCAAGGCGCATCGGGGGTAAACTCCGCTGTCGGACTGGGCGAGGCGTTGAAGGACCGCTAAGGGGCGGACGTGTTAGGTACAAGGGGTCGCATGCGCGCGTTCGGTTTCTCCTTTGTGACGATGATGCTGGCGATGATCGCCTGGGCCCTGCCAGCCTATGCGCAAGGCGACCCGGCGAACGATCCGCCGCCACATCTGAAGATTCAGCTGGTTGCCGAGACCGCGTCGCCCAAGGCCGGGAGCACGATCAATCTCGCGCTCGATTCGCGGCCGCAACCCGGCTGGCATGGTTACTGGCAAAACCCCGGCGATGCGGGCTTCCCGTCGAAATTCGCCTGGACCTTGCCCGATGGTGTGACTGCCGGCGATCCGCGTTATCCGGCGCCGCAGCAGCTGATCGTCGCCGGGCTGATGAACTATGTGTTCGAGCGCCCTTATGCGGTGATCGTGCCGCTGACGGTGCCGCAGGGGTTGCCGGCGGGAAGCAAGCTGCCGGTGAAGCTGCATCTGCAATATCTCGTCTGCACCAAGACCCTGTGCGTCCCCGAACAGGCCGATTTGTCGATCGACTTGACGATTGGCGACGGGCAACCTGACCCGGCGCTCGCGGCGCGGTTCGCGCAATGGACGCGGGCGTTGCCGCAGCCGCTGGGATCGCGCGCGACCTATCAGGCGCAGGGTGGCGCGTTGCGGATCGCGATTCCCTATCCGGCGAGCGCCGCGGGCGAAGGGGCCTATTTCTACCCGATCACCGCCAATGCGATCGATTATGCCGAACCGCAGAAGGTGGCGCGCGACGGCGACCAGCTGGTCGTCACCACCAAGGGCAAGGGAACTCCAGGTCCGATCGAGGGCGTGCTGAGCGTCGATGGCCATGCGCTGGCGCTGACCGCCGATCCCGGCGTGGTGTCGGCGCCGGCTGCGGCAGCCGGCGGAAGCGATTGGTCGACCGCACTGCTCGCTTTCTTCGGCGCGGTGCTTGGTGGGCTGATCCTCAACGTCATGCCCTGCGTGTTCCCGATCCTGAGCCTCAAGGCGCTGAGCCTGGCGCGCGCAGGCGGCGACGAGAGAGCGGCTCGGCACGAAGCCTTGGCCTATGCCGGCGGCGCGATCGCGGTGTGCCTCGCGCTCGGTGCGGCGATCCTCGCGCTGCGGGCCGGTGGCAGCGCGGTGGGCTGGGCATTCCAATTGCAGGACCCGCGCGTCGTCATCCTGCTGTTGCTGCTGACCGTCGCGATCGCGCTCAATCTGGCCGGCGTGTTCGAGGTGCCGGTACCGGGCTTCGTCAACCACACGGGGAGCGCGGGTGGCGCGTTCGTCACCGGCGCGCTTGCCGCCTTCGTCGCGACGCCGTGCACCGGGCCGTTCATGGCGGCGTCGCTCGGGGCCGCATTGATCCTGCCCTGGCCCGCCGCGCTGGCGGTGTTCGGCGGGCTCGGCCTAGGATTGGCCTTGCCCTTCCTGCTGCTCGGCTATGTGCCGGCATTGCGTCGGCGGTTGCCAAAGCCGGGTGCCTGGATGGACACGTTGCGCCGTATCCTGTCGATCCCGATGTGGTTGACCGCGGTCGCGCTTGCGTGGGTGCTTGGCAAGCAGGCTGGCGTCGATGGCATGGCGCTGGCGCTGCTCGTTTCGCTCGGCGCGGCGATCGTGTTCTGGGCCGCCGGACGCCGCCAGGCCAAGGGACTGGGGTTCGGCGCGGTGGCGCTGATGCTGTTGCTCGTCATCGCCGCCGCCGGTGTCTGGCTGGTCCGTGCACATCCGGCTGAGGCAAATGCCGTCGCCGCCGGCGAGGAAAAGTTCAGCGAGGCGCGGCTGGCCCAGCTCCGTGCGCAGGGCCGTCCCGTGTTCGCCTATTTCACCGCGGACTGGTGTCTGACCTGCAAGGTCAACGAACGCGTTGCGATCGACACCGATGCCGTCCGCGTGTCGTTCAAGGCGAAGAATGTCGCGGTGCTGGTCGGCGACTGGACCAATGGCGATCCGGTGCTTGGTCGCTTTATCGAGGCGCATAATCGCGCCGGCGTGCCGCTCTATCTTTATTACCCTGCGGGCGGCGGCGAACCGCGTGTATTGCCGCAAGTGTTGACGCCATCGCTGTTGGAGGAATTGCAATGATCGCCAGGATGTTGGGGATGGGCGCCGCGGGGCTCGCGCTGGTCGCCGCCGCGCCGGCCGCCCCCGCCGACGATCCGCCCGCCTGGACCCGGCCGACCGCGCCGTTCCGCATTGCCGGCAACATCTATTATGTCGGGACCCAGGGACTGGCCTCCTATCTGATCGTCACGCCCAAGGGCCTGATCCTGCTCGACCCGACGATGGAAGAGAACGTCCCGGCGATCGAGGCGAACATCAAGGCGCTCGGGTTCAAGCTCTCGGACATCAAGATCCTGCTCAACAGCCACGCGCATTTCGACCATGCCGGTGGCCTCGCCGCGATGAAGCGCGATACCGGGGCCAAGCTCGACGCGATGGACGGCGACGTCTGGGCGCTCGAGAACGGCAAGCATTTCGGCGACCAGAATTATGTCGGCACCTTCCCACCGGTGAAGGTCGACCGCCGTCTCAAGGATGGCGACAAGGTGACGTTGGGCGGGGTGACGATGACCGCGATCCTGACCGCCGGGCACACGCGCGGCTGCACGACCTGGACGACGACGGTGAAGCCGAAGATCGGCGTGAAAAGCGTCGTCTTCCCCTGCAGCCTGTCGGTCGCGGGCAACAAGCTCTACGGCAACAAGACCTATCCCGGGATCGTCGACGACTATCGCGCGAGCTTCAAACGGCTCGGCGCGATGAAGGCGGACATTGTGCTGACCGCGCATCCGGAGTTGTCGGACGTGATGGGGCGCAAGGCGAGCGGCAAATGGCTGACGCCGGACTTGCTGCCGAAGATGGTCGCGGAGTCCAAGGCGGCGTTCGACAAGGAAATGCTCAAGCAGCAGGCGATCGCGAAGTAGCGACCGCCCGGGTTGGGGGGACATAAGCCGTCCGTCGGCTAACGACCCATTCCACGCCGTTTAACCGCGTCACGGGACATCCCGAAACCGGTCGTTCCGAGGCGATGCGTTTTTCCGTGTGCATCAACGATTTTCGGCAAAGCCAATCGGGACAGATTGTGGGAAGCAACCTAGCGGGAAACGTCTTGTTCGATATCACCTCGGCCGTCCCGCTACGCTTTCCCAATCGGAAAAGCAGAACGCCTTGACTTCGATCGAAACCGGGTAATTGGTTGGCAGGCAATTCGACTACCGAAAGCGTCATGGCGGACAGTGAGCAGAGTTACCTTCGCGATGTGCAATATCGCTTCCCCGATCGACTGAAGGCTCGATCGATCCTTCACACCCGTTACGGCCGGGGTGACTGGTTCGAATGGTTAGCTGCCAATGTTCCCTTGCCGGCAGGTGCGACGGTAGCGGATGTAGGCTGCGGGGCAGGATCGTTCTGGACGAACGCGCCGCAGACCGTTTCATCCGATTTGAAGCTACGCCTGTTCGACATTTCGCAAGGCATGGTGGAAGCGGCACGCGCTTCCATCGATGTCTTGCACCGATGGATGGACGTTGAAGTCTCCGTTGCCGACGCGGTGGCCCTGCCGCTGCCTGACGCCAGCGTGAATACGACGATCGCAGTTCATATGCTTTATCACCTCGCCGACGCCGCTGCCGGCCTCAAGGAGATGGCGCGGATCACTCGCAGCGAAGGCATTGTCGCCGTGGTTCTCAATCCGGCGGGCACCATGGCCGAGCTTTCGATGCTGGCACGCGCGCCGTTCGGAGGTGGGCCTGATCCGCGCCCGGAACCCCTGTCGTCGGAGCAGGGGCTTGCGTTGATGCAGCGCGAGTTTTCCAGTGTCCAGGTCATCCGGTACGATGATCGGCTACGCGTAACTGACCCGATCGACCTACTGGGCTACCTGAGCAGCCTTCCGTTCGCTGACAAGCCTGGGGTGATGGAGAAGCTGGCAACCGTCGTTGAGGACGCCTTCCGCCGATCGGATGGGGTTTTCACGATCACGAAGGCGTCCGAACTCCTTCTGGGGTATAGATAATCGGGTTGCTCAGCACTCCATGTCACCATCCTTCGAGAAAGGCAGCTATCGTCACCCGCCTCTCCGAAAACCGCCAGGCTGCTTTCCACCAAATCCCGGTCGTTCACGAGGCTTCGACTTAGTCGGATGCGGGCTCGGTTCAGCTCGCTAGCTGCCCCACCGGACCACCGGCCGCCGCCGGAAATGCGTGCCCCGCACGCATTTCTTTTCGGCGGTGCTTGTGCGCCGCAGCATTCCATTGCAGCATGGAACTCTGACACCTTGCGGGGCTTGGGCATTTGGTGGGAATCGGGCCGGCGTTTGACGAGATCATGGGCACTTCGGGTGCGGCGGTTGTTCGTCCCGAATTGACCGCACTCGGCGAATGGCTCGACACCACCGATGCCGCCGAACTCAAGCGCCGCCAGCAATCGGCTGAAGTGACGTTCCGCCAGCTCGGTATCACCTTCGCGGTTTATGGCGATGAGGACGCCAGCGAGCGGATCATCCCGTTCGATATCGTGCCGCGCGTTTTCCTCGCCGACGAATGGTCGCGGCTGTCCGCGGGATTGGTGCAGCGCGTCGAGGCGATCAACGCGTTCCTCGACGATATCTATGGCGCTCGCCGGATCATGAAGGACGGCGTGCTGCCTGGCGATCTGATCTTCGGCAATCCGCAATTCCGGCCCGAAATCGCCGGGATGCGCCCGCCGCACGGCATCTGGGCGCATATCTGCGGGATCGACCTGGTGCGCACCGGGCCCGACGATTTCTTCGTGCTGGAGGATAATGCGCGCACGCCGTCCGGCGTCAGCTACATGCTCGAAAATCGCGAGGCGATGCTGCGGCTGTGCCCCGAACTGTTCCGCCAGTTCCGCGTCGCCGCGGTCGATTCCTATCCCGATCGCCTGCTCCAGACGATGAAGTCGGTCGCGCCCAATGGTACGGGGAGCAACCCGGTCTGTGTCGTCCTGACGCCAGGCCATTTCAATTCGGCCTATTACGAACACAGCTTCCTGGCGGATTCGATGGGGGTCGAACTGGTCGAGGCGGCGGATTTGGTGGTCGATGACGACATCGTCTGGATGCGGACGATCGCCGGGCGGGTGAAGGTCGATGTGATCTATCGCCGGATCGACGACGATTATCTCGATCCTCTGGTGTTCCGCCCGGATTCGATGCTGGGGGTGCCGGGGCTGATCGCGGCCTATGCGGCGGGCAATGTCGCTTTGCTCAATGCGCCGGGCAACGGCATCGCCGACGACAAGGCGATCTATTCCTATATGCCCGAGATCGTGCGCTATTATACCGGCGCCGAGGCCAAGCTGCCCAACGTCCAGACCTTCCGCTGCCGCGAGCCGGAGGCGCTGAAATATGTGCTCGATCATCTCGACGAATTGGTGGTGAAGTTGGTCGATGGGTCGGGCGGCTATGGCATGCTGGTCGGGCCTACCGCGTCTCGGGACGAGATCGAGCGGTTCCGCGCCGCTTTGGTCGCCGAGCCGCAGCGCTATATCGCACAGCCGACGCTGGCCTTGTCCACCGTGCCGACCTTGGTCGAGCAGGGGCTTGCCCCGCGCCATGTCGACTTCCGCCCGTTCGTGCTGACCGGATCGAAGGGGATACAGGTCGTGCCCGGCGGCCTGACCCGCGTAGCGCTGCGTGAGGGGTCGCTGGTGGTCAATTCGTCGCAGGGCGGCGGGACCAAGGACAGTTTCGTGCTGATGGATAACGGCCCCGCGCATTTCCAGGTGCAGGGAGGGGCGGCATGACCCTCTTCAACACCTCCCCGGCGAAGGCCGGGGCCCAGCTTCGGCGATCTAAGTTGGCGTGGATTGTTCTCGCCAACAAAACACATTGGAACTGGGGCCCGACCTTCGCCGGGGAGGCGTCTGGGTTTGCGCGAGGGCACCACTGATGCTCTCGCGCACGGCATCCTCGCTTTACTGGCTCGGTCGCTACGTCGAACGCGCCGACTTCATCGCGCGGCTGGTCGAGGCGACGGTCCGCCTCGACGTCCTCTCACCCCGCCCCGCCGGCGAAGTCGCCTGGGCCAGCGCGCTCGCGGTGATCGACGCCCAGGAAGCGTTCGAAGCCTCGGGCGCCACGATCGGGCAGCAGGCGGTGGCGCGGTTCCTGACGCTCGACACCAGCCATCCCGGGTCGATCGTGCGGTGCCTCGACAAGGCGCGGACCAATGCGCGCGCGGTGCGGACCGC